>JAPPLI010000054.1 GCA_028819495.1 Gammaproteobacteria bacterium
CATCAATAGATATCCAAATTGAGCCATCTTCAGTCAGTAATTCTCTCAGGAGTTCTAGACGCGGCCACATCAGAGCCAACCATTGAGTATGCTCCAGGTTGTCATCGTAGTGCTCAAAGGCCGAGCGTGTATTGTATGGGGGGTCAATGTATATGCATTTAACCTGACCGGCGTAGAATGGCAGTAATGCCTTCAACGCTTCCAGGTTATCGCCTTGGATCAGCATATTATCCGCATCTGCACCACCTGCCGACATGTCGGTAGCTTCCCTCAGCAATCGGTGGGGCACACTTGCCGCGGTCCGAATATCTTTATCCCGTGTCATCCAGTGCAGAGTCGGCATTAGATATCAGCCTCCTCCGAGACCTCTGGCACAGCTTTCTTATACTCCGCAATCCATTCTTCAGCTTTCTCTTGAGTGTAGCTGCCGGTTTTGGCTCCGCTGTTATGTGGAAGTTCATGACTTGCCGGTTTGCCGACATGTGGTTTCAGTTTTGTCCGCAATTCCTTTGCTGCATCATCGGGCAACCCCTCAACGATAGAATCCAAATCTTCCGCCTTTATCCCGCCTTCAAATGTCATCCCTGAAAGATCGGACTGCTCTTCAATACTGTCCCTGATGCGCGTTTCAAACGAAGACGAACCATCGGATTGACTGGTGACGCCCTGTAACTGTGCTCCGAGTAGCTCAGCCCCTTGCAACTGCGCTTTGCCAAGATTGGCTCCTTGTAAGTGTGCCCCGCAAAGATTAGCCCCATGCATCCGTGAATCGAAAAACTCAGCACCCTGCAACTGCGTCCCTGAAAGACAAGCCCCTTGCAAACGCGCTTTGTAAAGATTGGCCCCTTGCAGGCGCGCATTGATAAGAACAACCTGATACAAGCCTGCCTCTTCAAAGTCAGCCTTGTGCAAGTTTGCTCCGACGAGATTAGCTCCTAGCAAGGATACTCCTTCAAGATCGGCCTCGCGCAAATCTGCCTCGAAAAAACTAACTTCGTGTAAGTGTGCTTTGATCAAGACAGCTTTTTCCAGACGCGCTCTGCGAAGATTAACCCCATTCAACCAACTTCCCTGTAAATTGATGTGACAGTCTTTAAAAATCTCATGCTGCTGCACAAACAGCAAGTTCAACAGGCTTTGAATTTCTTCTGATGGTTTTGATTCATGTTCGTCTTGGTAATTTTCATCACTCGTTGTCTGACGGATATGGGCACAGAGAATATCCAATACAGTTTGTCGCAATTCCTTGGTATCTTGCGCCAAGTGGAAGAGTTCGTAAGCGCCGCCCATGCGAATAGATACTGAATTGTGGCCGAGGTGTTCAATAGCATTTTTCAACCGTTCCTGTCGTTGTCCTTTTTCTGTATTTTCGTTGGCTTTGGCCTGCTCTAGCGCGGCCTTTTCCATTGCCTCAGCACGTGTATTGGCGATTATGGTTTGCATAACAAGCAGAACACCGCCCATACTGAGGCCAAGAAAAGTCAGAACTTCATTTTTTTGCCCTGATAAACTGATAAACCCAAGAGTTGACCGATAACAATTTCGGTGTCCTCAGAAACCATTACGGCTACAAATGTCGTGAACAAGACGAGAAATAAGTAGAAAAGAAAACTTTTTTCTTTATCGTTGAACCAGATCTTCATTCTTGTTGTGGAATATGAATAATGAGGTTTATCAGAGGCCATGCTGAGCGTTGAGTGATACTTATACACATGAGGAACATGCCTCGACTAAATGAGTGGTTTTGAGACTATGTTTCAATCACCTGGCTTGGTGTCATACGTCCTGGAACCCGGTTCTGGATCTTTATTTCTATCGTTTCCTTGCCTACCCCGTTCGTATTGTTCACGAACATGCGCGACTTCGTCTTTAATGCGTGGATAATGTTCATTGAGGAATACTTCCGAGATGCCCAGATGAAGGTCCGTTGGTATTGCGTGCAGCACATCTACTTTGTCCATGTGGTATGCACGTTTAGCCGGGTCTTCAATGGCAAAGCCGGCTGTATAGTCAATCAGTCGGTAAGCTTCTTCGTGCAAAGCTTCTGGCGTCCTGAACAGATCGCTGATGTAGTGGTTCAGAACTTTGATTGATAGCTGTGTACGGCGTATCTCGTGTACGCTGTATTGCCGGGAGCGACGATCTAACGTGCCATAAGTGTTGACTATCCTGCTTGCCATGCAGTGCACGGGATGGAGAACCTTGAGTGTTTTTTGTGTATGCGGATTTTGGGTTGCACGCGCATCTTTTATTACCGAATCATTCTTAAAGCCTGCTGTTTCATCGAGAAAATCCATGATGACGCGACGCCCGTCTTTAAGCCTGAACTCCAGCTTGGCGATGAGGGGTGTGCTTGAAACCTCGGAGGGCCTGGTTATCTTGCCTTTCCAAGCTTCGTGAATCTGCTCGGCGGTGGTTCTGCCGCCCAGGAAATCAATGTCATGGCTGAAAAAAGGCGAGTGCGTATTCAGCGATGGGTCTTTTTCGGCGTAGTATTCTGCCCAGACATTCAGCGCCTGTCCGCCTATCAGGATGGCGTCTTCAGGTTCCGGTACGGGTTCCAGGATGTAGTAAACATCTTTAGAACGAAGCATCTATTTAATCAATTGCGGTGATTTAGCCCAGGGTACTGAAATATATGTGCCGGCCCAGTCGATACAGTTCCTTTCTTTCAGTTCTATAGGCGTAATCCGTCCACTCTCCAGGTCCTGGTACATCCGCATCCGTTCCGCCTCTTCCTGTGCTAGAATTTCATCATAAGGCAGTATGACTTCTGTTTTCTCAGTTTCACCCGGTTTTGGTTTGGAGTGCTTCGTCATATACTTACTTAGGTTCGCGATTACAGTACCCTGATAGTTTAACATACGTCGATAACATAAATTACGTCCCGATTAGTCAGAAGGTCCCTCCCCGATGACGAGATCCCAAGGGGACCTCTCCGGTAACGGAGTAGTCGGGGAGGTCATTCCATCGTTTCCTGCCAGTAATAACTCGTTATTCCGGTTTGAAAGATGTCAAACTCCGTTTTATTGATGGGTTTTGTCTATAGTGTTTCTGACCCATTTACTTGTCTGAAGTTTCAGGGCAGATTTGCAGTATGTACTTCAGCACTGATTCCGTCCTGTGAAAAATAGCCTTCAATTGTTCGTCAGTCAGTCCTGCTTCCAACTTGTGCACTTGTTGATTGAATAACTCAATAAGCTTCACGAATGCCTTTGTGTCATGGGTCAAGAAGTCGCTAAGAGGTTCATTATCGATCTCGCGACAAATATACAATATCCTCGCTCGCCGGGTCGGCCGGCCTTCATTTAACAGTTCCTTTTTCATTTTGTTGCGGACGATCCAAGCGGAAACGAGGTCATCGGGTGCCAATCGCCACAGTACACGGTTACACAACTCCCTCAGTGAACTAACAATATGACGCGCGCGGTCGGCATTGTTGCTGATCAGTGCCTGGTTAGCGCCGATATAAAGTCGAACAAGTTCTGGATCAACCTGCTGAAGGAGAGCTAAGCAGCTTGGTGTTTCATACTCCACCCCGGTGAAGAGTTGTATTTCCTGATCAGTATCATCTTCGTCACTTTTATCACTTGATGAAAGGGACTCCAGTGTGATCTCTGTGTCATAAATTTCACGAGTAGCTCCTGGTAAAACGAAGGCAGGGAGTCGCGTGATGTCTGAAATATCCTTTAGCGAATCGGCAAGCCTTCCATAAGACTCTGTTGTCTGAGCTATCGAGTTTTCCAAATCAAAAATTACCGATGTCTTGATTTGGAAACAATTGCTTATAGCTCCGAAATCGCTCTTTGCCATCAGCCGATTCGTGGCTGCCAGTTGCAAAGATGTATCACACAACGTCAGCCTGGAATGTGCCTGAAGCCGGGAAAAACGCTCTAAATCATCCGATACATGTTTAACGCGATCTAACCATGATTGATGAGCAGCATTCAAACTATCAGCAATACGACTTGTGGCAACGGATTGTCTGAGTATTCCCTGCAAATGTCGATTAGCATTTTGAATGTTACTCAAGCGGTCCGCTACACCCGCCAATTCCGAGGTACGAGTGATTTCTAACTGACGGATTGGTTCCAGTATCCGTTCAATTTGGTCGAAAAAATCGATGGGCGGCGGCTTTGTCAATCTATCAATAGCTTCCATGTTCCGATGTACTTCAGCGAGGGCCATCTTTGCTGTTTTCAGATCGTTGAACATTTGTAATTATCTCTGCTGACCTAGATCGGCATCTCTACTGATTAACAATGCCGGTTTGCGCTTGAGAAAAGCGATCTCCGCATCGATAAACCATTTGAAGCTTCTAAATTATTCAACATAACCAGTCAGTTAAAGGATGCCGTCCTTACATAGACGAGTTTCAGGCAAGTAAATCATAGGGCTCATAGTGTCAATTAACCATCAATTAAAAATTTTCTTATTCATCAGATAGTTATTGAACAAATAGTACTTTCCGTCAATTTCTTGTAAATTAAAGACCAGATCAAGCCTTATGACTGAGTCAGTAACGAGCCAGCTTTTCTTAACCGCTCCTGCACTTCCTTCCTGATATCTTCCGGCGTCCGGTTGCTGCCTCCGCTTTGTTCTCCTTCAATGATAACGTTAATTACGTCCAGATTAATCAGAAAGCCCCTCCCGGATGACAAAGTCCCAAGGGGACCTTTCTTAGTTTGGAGAGGTCATTCTATTGTTTCCTCCGATTTCTGGAAAATGTTGTTGCATTTAAGGTAACAAATTCTGACGGTTCTTGTTTCGCTTAGGAAAGAACAATGGTCTGATACACTCGAAATAAAATTCTACTGCACATCCAAACAATAGAATGCATCCCGCGATTATCCACAAGGGCGGAATTTCAGGATAGGCAACCGCAAAAGCGAACGCTGTTGGAATGGCAAAGATAGCCAACCAGGGCAAGGCCTTGCGTTTGAACTGATGCCACATACTTACATAAGTATAGTCAAAAAAGAGAACGCAGAAGTATTGAATGAACAGCAGGCAATTAAACAGGCAAATCCTGCCATTTTCGATCTTGATCAAGGTTATATTTCTGACGTATAGTGTACATATCAATGTACATGGAGATAAAGCGATGGCAGAACAATATTCCATTGCCGAAGCGCGGCGTAATTTACCGAGGTTGGTTCATGAAGCGGAAGCCGGTAAAGCCGTTGAACTGACCCGTCGCGGAGAAGCGGTTGCGATCATTGTTGGTCGGCATCACTTTCAGCAACTTACCTCGGGCAAGCCAGGTTTTGCTGAATCGTACGGAAAGTTCGCCGAAAAATATGACCTGAAAGAGATCGGCTTCGACCCCGATGAGCTGTTTTCAGGAATGCGTGCGGATACCACCGGACGCGAAGTTAATCTGTGAGCATCAAATATCTGCTTGACACGAACGTAGTTTCGGAGCCGATAAAACCATCACCGGCTGCGGGAATTATGCATCAATTGAAGGAACACAAGGATGAGATGGCAATTCCTGTTCTGGTTTGGCACGAACTACGCTTCGGCTGTTCCCGACTGCCGCGCTCACGCCGTAGAAGCATGCTCGAAGATTATCTTGAAGAAGTAGTGTTGAGGAATTTTCCTGTTCTTGAATACGGCCCCGACGCTGCTGACTGGCACGCTGTGGAACGGGCGCGACTGGAAGGAATAGGCCTGACGCCACCGATTATTGACGGGCAGATCGCGGCAATTGCGCATGTCAACAAGCTGATACTGGTTACGTCTAATACGGCTGATTTCCAGTCATTTCAAGGAGTGGTATTAGAAGACTGGTCATGATCAGGCATAGCTAAAAAGCAGGGAAAACAATTTCTCCTGATCAGTTCGAGCAGTTTTTCCCGTATTGAAAGACTACTATATCTGTCATATGAACTCTATCAGCGTCATCATTCCCACCTGCAACCGCGCGCACCTGCTGCCGAGGTGTCTGGATTCGGTGATCTCGCAGGAGTTGAAACCGCTTGAAATCATCGTCGTGGATGACGGTTCCACCGACGCGACCCGGAACCTGGTACAGCGCAATTATCCCGGCGTAAAGCTGATCTCGCAGGAGAACAAGGGGGTGAGCGCAGCCAGGAATGCAGGGATAGGCGCGGCCGGGGGTGACTGGCTGGCGTTCCTGGATTCGGATGATGCCTGGCTCCCCGGCAAGCTGAACCGGCAGATGCAGACCGTGAGCGAAGCCCGGGATATCAATATCGTCCACACTGAAGAAATATGGATACGTAACGGCGTCCGGGTCAACCCGCATCTCAAACACAGAAAATACGGTGGATCGATCTTCAAATACTGCCTGCCCCTGTGCGTGATCTCCCCTTCATCCGCCATGATCCGCCGGCGCGTGTTTGACCGGGTGGGACTGTTCGATGAAACGCTGCCGGTGTGCGAGGATTATGATTTATGGCTGCGCATCTGCGCACGGATGCCGGTGGCATTTGTCCGCGATCCCCTGCTCACCAAGTACGGCGGGCATCCCGATCAACTCTCAACCCGCTACCGGGGTATGGATCGCTTTCGCATCAGGTCCCTCGACAGGATTCTCAACGAAGTGGAACTGGAACCTTCCGACCGAAAAGCTGCGATTGATACACTGGTCGGCAAGATCAGGATTTACCTGAACGGCGCCGCAAAACACAACAACCGGGTCTTCGTTCCGGAATGTGAGCAGCTGCTGGCGCGCTACGCTCACTGATGCTGCACATCGTCTGCGCCCTGAAACCCGAGGCCCGGCCGTTGCTGGATCGTTTCGGCCTGCGCGCCCTGCCGGACGCGCCCCGCATCTACCAAAATGCCGGCGCCAACATCTCTCTCACCCTGTCCGGTATCGGCAAGTCCGCCGCTGTCGAGGCAGTCAACCGGACCCATACATTCTTCAACGCAGACAGGTCCCATGCCTGGCTCAACCTGGGCATTGCCGGCCATGCCGGCCTGCCGCTCGGCCAGGCGGTCATGGTCAAAAAGGTGACGGATGCCGCGTCCGGGCAGACCTGGTTCCCGTCCCGTGTCTTTCCAGTGACGATCCCGGCCCATGACCTGGTCACACTTGACGAACCCGGCAATGACTACCGGGAGGAATTGTTCGACATGGAATGCGCCGGGTTCTTCCGCGCCGCGAGCGATCTCGCAACGCTGGAACTGGCGCAGGCGGTAAAAGTAATCTCGGATAACGCCGGCCAGCCCATGGACGGCGTCAACCCGGACCTTGCAAGCCGGCTAATAAAACAAAACCTGCCTGTCATCGAGAATATCACCGAGCAGCTTCTGGCGCTGTCGGAACTGTTGCGGGACCTCAACGACGCAGGTCCGGACTACCAAGCGATCACCAGGCAACGGCATTTCACCGTCAGCCAGCAACACCAGTTGCGAGCCACCCTGAGGAAATGGCGCACCATGCAACCCAAAGACAGGAGCCCGGCTGAGCTCGTGGCTGGGAAGAAAAGCGCCGCCGAGGTGCTGCGCTACCTGCAGGATGAACTGGATGAGGCCCCTGTCAGACTGGTATGACTACGATTTTGACATGCTGTTTGTTTTTGGAGCTCTACAATCCATGCGGGGAAAGGTGCCGCGGGCAGGTTTGGACAGGCATTTTAAGGCACGCTGTGAATACGTCCATGTACGCTTTATCATCCGCTTTCCCTGCGGATGACATCCTTAAAATGCCTGTCCAAACCTGCCTCCAGACACCGTGCCTCGTGAGATAATGCCTGTCCAAACCTGCCTCCAAACATTGGATCCCGTGGATTGATGATCGAGGAGATTTATATTGAGGAAAGCCTGCTTGAGCATCCGCGGGCGCGCACCATCCTGCAGCGGTTCCCGGACGCGTCAGTGACGACATGCGCCCGTTACGGCGAAATATTCAATCGCAAGGCGCAGAACTTCCGCCTGCAGAAGATCAGGCCGGCCCTGATCCTGGCGGAGAAGTTTTCCGGTCACGTACTTCCTTCTCCGCCTGAATACGCCATCGGCGGTGATTTGAATTATTATTTCTCGCACATGCTGAATTGCGTGTACGACTGCCGTTACTGTTTTCTTCAGGGCATGTACCGTTCGGCGCATTATGTCGTGTTTGTCAACTATGAGGACTTTTTCCGGTCTATTGTCGAAAAGATTCAGGCGGCGGGGGATGCCTCGGCGCATTTCTTTTCCGGATATGATTGCGACAGCCTGGCCCTGGACCCGGTAACGGATTTCGTAAATGAATTCCTCCCCTTATTCAGGGACTACCCACAGGCCCTGCTTGAACTTCGCACCAAGAGCACGCAGGTCCGGTCATTGCTGGAGCAGGAACCCATGCCCAACTGCATTGTCGCTTACAGTTTCACACCGGCAGAGATTGCAAATGCCATTGAACATAAGGCGCCTCCGGTGAGCAAGAGATTGCAGGCGTTGCAGCGACTCCAGGCGCGCGGCTGGCGTATCGGGTTGCGTTTTGATCCGTTGATTTACCAGGATGGTGTAAGGAAACAATATGAGCGGCTGTTCGATCAGGTCTTCGATGCCGTCGATACGGCGCTGCTGCACTCGGTCAGCCTGGGGAGTTTCCGTCTGCCCAAATCGTTTTACCGGTCCCTGGCGCGGCTTTATCCGGACGAAGTGCTGTTCGCATCACCGCTGGAGGAGACCGGTGACGGCATGGTCACGTACCGGGACGGAATTCGCGAGGACCTGTTGTCTTTCTGCAGGGACGCCCTGCTGAAGCACATCCCGGAAGACCGGTTCTTCCCCTGCGAGCCTCTGTAGTATCCTGGCGTGAATATCCTGGGGTCAGAGTAAGAAATTCTGAAAGAATTTTTACTCTGACCCCTGAATTTACTTTATTCCGGCGCCCCGACGAGCTGAATAAAAGCGTTCCTGACCTTTTCCCTGATACCGAGAAATTCCTCCATGAATTCCCCGGTCCGGTCTTCGGCGTAGCCCATGCCCCTGGACAATACCGCGTTCTGTTTATGGTCGGCCGGTATCGTGCTGCTGGGTTTCAGATCTATCAGGCGCATGCAGATCTCCGCCTGTTTCAGGAAATTATAGGCTTTCAGCAACAACCCCGCGGTGTCGGCGTCGATGAAGTTCAACTCCGACAAGCGTTTCAAAGCCGTCCGGGTGCTGGTAGTCTGCAGTTCCGCGTGGTCTTTGCCGTGGCTGAGCTGCAGGTAATGCGTAATGAAATCAATATCCATGATCCCGCCGCTGCCACGCTTGATTTCATGCTTGTGGCGCGGACTGCCCAGTGTCTCCTCTATCAGTTCGCGCATTTTCACGATCTCGTCCTGCAGCAGTTCGCCGTCATAGTCGCCGTAAATGGAGCCGGAGATCGCCTGCAACGCCTCATGCCCAATGTTTTGCGGGTCATAGATGGGCCGGCAGCGCGTCATCATCTGCCGTTCCCAGATGGCCCGGTCCGACCGGTGATAATCGATAAAGGAATCCACCGACGTAATCAGGGATCCGGAGGTGCCGTGAGGCCGCAGCCGCATGTCCACTTCGTACAGCAGGCCGGCGGGGGATATCCTGGCGAGGCGGCGCATCAATCCCTGGAGCTCGCGGGCAACCTGACTCGTGTCGCCGGTGGAGTTCGCCCGGTACAGGAATATCAGGTCCAGGTCGGAACCGAATATCATCTCATGCCCTGCCATCCTGCCCATGCCCAGCACCGCCACGTTGTCAAACAACTGGCGATTTGTCCCGGACATCTGCGTGATCATGAAACTGAAGACACACTCAGCCAGCAGGGTCAGGTTTTTCTCAATTTCGGCAAGCGCCATCTCTCCCTGCAGGAAACGGATCAGCAGCAACAGCATCCATTGGTTCTTTATTGATGACAGGACGTTCAGTCCCTGTTCGATATTCCGTTTGAACCGTTTCACCTGTAAAGTCCGCATCATCTCATCGGCGGTGATTGGTTTATCACGGTAGTTGTCGATCAACTCGGTAATTTCATGCCCGCGGAAAAAAATATAGCGGGTGAAATACCAACTGGCCCCGAAAATATTGATAATCAGGTTCTTGTCCGCCGGCCGGTCCCCCCATTGTTCCTTCTCGCACAATTCAGTCCAGCGGGCAAAACTGACTTCCGCCTGCACCTTGTTCCAGGCGCCGGCATACGTGAAAGGAGGACGTTCTTCGCCCCCGGCGCTGTCTTCAGCCTCGGGCAGAACCTTTTCAAAGTATTTCTCGGCAATCTTGCGGTTGGCGTTAAGGCATTGTTCGAAATTTGCCAGGATCTCATCATCCGTCCTGCCTTCCATGTTCAGGGAACGCGCTATCGTGATCCTGCCGGCTGCATCATCCGGCAAGGCATGGACCTGTTTCTCATCCGCCATCTGCAAGCGGTTCTCCAGACGGCGCAGGAACAGGTAGGCAGCCCTGATCTCCTGTTCGTCTTCAGGGCTGATAAAATTCAGCTTGCGCAGGCTCTCCAGCACCTCCAGGGTATTGGTTGTGCGCAATTCGGCATGCCTTGCCGCGCTGATCAGTTGCAGTATCTGCACAAAAAACTCGATGTCCCTGATACCGCCCCGGCCCAGCTTGACGTGCCATTGGCCGCTGCGCGCCCGGACCCTGGCCATTTCTCCCTTGATAGCCACAAACCGCTCCAGGTCCGCAGCACTCATGGAACGTATGAACACAAAGGGGCGCAGCCGGGTAAGGAGTTCCCGGCCAAGCATTTCATTGCCCGCAACACACCGGGCGCGCAACCAGGTCAGCCGCTCCCAGGCCTCAGTGCTCGCCTGGTAATAGTTCTCCGTCTCGTCCACGGACAGAAACAGGGGTCCGCTCTTCCCCCAGGGCCGCAGTTTCAGGTCCACCCGGTATAAAAATCCGCTGTGTGTGGTTTGCTCAAGCAGCCTGGTAAACTGCCTCAGTCCGTTTGAGAGCATCCTCTGTAATTCGTGGGAATCGAAGTCGCCGATTTCATCATGGTTGCTGCTGGCGAATATCAGGTCGACGTCGGAACTGTAATTCAGTTCTCCTGCGCCCAGTTTCCCCAGGGCAAAAATACAGACGTGTTGCCTGATAGAGTTCCCGTCTTCCTCGCTGAAGCTCAAGGCAAATGCCTTGTTGAGGATCAAATCGGCCAGCAGACTCAACCTGTCAAGCACAATTTCATACGGATATCCGCCGGACACGTCCATCCAGGTTATTTTCAGCAGTTGCTCGTACTTGAAGCGGCGCAACGCTTCAGGATCCCGGATGCCGTCCAGTTGTCCCGGGTCGATTTCACAGGGCTCGCCCAGCAGGCGAATGGTTTGCGGGTGCCGGCAGATATAATTGAACAGGAAGTTTGAATAGCCGATGATGTTGATGAAATCAGCCGCCAGAGATGCCGGCAACCGATCCATTTCCCTGCTCAGTTCGGCATCCTGCCGCATCCTGTCGAGCCTGAGCGCGGCGGCCTCGGGGTCAGGCGCCGCGGCGATCAATTGCTGGAGGTCTGTCATTAATTTATCCGCAGATGACGCAGATGTACGCAGATGAGTTAATAGTAGTCAATAGTGTCAATGAGTTATATGGCCAGTGCGCCTGAAACTATCGATTAATAGAGGTTGCTCAAAAAATTATCTGCGTACATCTGCGTCATCTGCGGATAATACATGCCTTAGATCTTGTTATAGATCTTCCCCCCGTGGCGATTGAATTCCTGTGCCTTGTGCTCGAGGCCGGTTGCGATCGCTTCGTCCAGGTTTTCCATACCTTGCTGCTTCGCATAATCGCGTACGTCCTGGGTTATTTTCATGGAACAGAAGTTGGGTCCGCACATGGAGCAGAAATGAGCGACCTTGTGTGCCTGCTTGGGCAGGGTTTCATCATGGAACTCCCTGGCCTTGTCGGGGTCCAGGGACAGGTTGAACTGGTCCTCCCAGCGGAACTCGAAGCGCGCCTTGGACAAGGCATTGTCCCTTACTTGCGCGGCCGGGTGCCCTTTCGCCAGGTCGGCTGCATGGGCAGCGATCTTGTAGGCAATAATCCCGTCCTTGACGTCATCCTTATCAGGCAGGCCCAGGTGCTCTTTCGGGGTAACGTAACAAAGCATGGCGGTGCCGTACCAGCCTATCATGGCGGCCCCGATCGCCGAGGTAATATGGTCATATCCGGGCGCGATATCGGTCGTCAGGGGACCCAGGGTATAAAACGGCGCTTCGGCGCAACTTGCCAGCTCTTTCTCCATGTTTTCCCGGATCAGGTGCATGGGCACGTGGCCGGGCCCTTCGATCATCACCTGCACGTCGTGCTTCCAGGCGGTCTGCGTCAATTCACCCAGGGTTTCCAGTTCCGCGTACTGCGCGGCATCGCAGGCGTCGGCGATAGAGCCGGGGCGCAAACCGTCTCCCAGGGAGAAGGCCACGTCGTAGGCTTTCATGATCTCGCATATTTCCTCGAAACGGGTGTACAGGAAACTTTCCCGGTGATGGGCGAGGCACCATTTCGCCATGATCGAGCCGCCGCGGGAAACGATGCCGGTAACGCGGTCCGCCGTCAACGGGATATAAGCAAGGCGGACACCGGCGTGGATGGTGAAATAGTCCACTCCCTGTTCAGCCTGTTCGATCAAGGTGTCCCGGTAAATCTCCCAGGTCAGTTCCTCCGCCTTGCCGTCCACCTTTTCCAGGGCCTGGTAGATGGGAACGGTGCCGATGGGAACCGGCGAATTCCTGATAATCCATTCGCGGGTCTCGTGGATATTCCTGCCGGTGGATAAATCCATCACCGTATCGGCCCCCCAGCGGGTTGCCCAGGTCATCTTCTCCACTTCTTCGCCGATGGATGATGTCACCGCCGAATTGCCTATGTTGGCGTTGATCTTGACCAGGAAATTCCGGCCAATAATCATCGGTTCCGTTTCCGGGTGGTTGATATTGGCGGGGATGATGGCGCGACCCGCCGCCACCTCGGAACGGACGAACTCCGGAGTGATTTCAGCAGGCAACCGCGCGCCAAGAGGCTGTCCTTCATGGCGTTTCAACAAACCCTGCTCACGGTATTCATCCAGGCGCTGGTTTTCCCGGATGGCAATGAATTCCATCTCAGGAGTGATAATCCCCTGCCTCGCATAATGCATTTGCGTCACGTTGCGGCCTTCCATGGCCCGGTGCGGCAATCTTTGCGGTCCAAAGCGCAGCTCGGCCAGTTTCCCGTCATTGAGACGCCGGCGGCCGTAAACGGACGTCAGCGCGTCAAGCTGCTCGGTGTCGCCCCGTTCGCTGATCCAGTTATCCCGAATCCCGTCCAGTCCCCGGCGGATGTCGATGGCTACGGCCGGGTCCGTATATGGACCGGAGGTATCGTACACCGTCACGGCAGGATTTTTTTCAGGACCCGCGGATGTCGGTGTGTCACTGCAATGGATTTCCCGCATGGGCACGCGGATATCATCGCGACTTCCCTGCACATGGATCTTTCTGGAATTGGGAAAAGCCTGAACAGCCTTGGCATCAACACTGGGTTTTCGCTCATGGCGCGCAACGCCGGCAAAGGTATGTTGTATTTCAGGATTGCTGCTCATCGACGGAAAGTCCTCAGACATGTGTTCAATGGGGTATAATAGCAAAAAAAGTAACCGGAATATGCAGCATGCAAAGTATCACCGCGGAACAACTGGCGGCATTGCAATCCGAGTGGGACAAGGTCGTTCTGCTCGACGTGCGCGACCCTTGGGAATTTGAAATCTGCCGCCTGCCCGGGTCCGTCAATATTCCCATGAACGAAATCCCGGAACGGGCGCAGGAATTGAACCAGGATGCAAGAACAGTCGTCATCTGCCATTTCGGCATGCGCAGCCTGGAGGTAAGCACCTACCTGGAGGCATCGGGATTCAAGGACATTTCAAACCTGGAAGGCGGTCTCGACGCATGGGCGGAACGAGTCGACGAGGATATGCCGAGGTACTAGGGGCCAGGGACCAGGGAATTGGCATACCTGCGCCGATTATAACTGATAGCAACTGTTCAATTTGACAATGAGAAGATACCTGCAAGTTCTGTATGCTGTTTTATTCTTGACCTGCGCAAACACCGCTTACACGGTCGACCTTGTGGAAATTTACGGGTATGCCCTGGACAGCGACCCGCAATACCGCCAGGTTGCCGCAACGAAACGGGCGGTCATGGAACAGCGGCCCCAGGCCCTGGCGCAACTGCTGCCGTCACTTACATTCAGCGCCAACGCCTTCACCAATGAGCAGGAAATCGACAGTATTTTCAACCCCATAGACCAGACGGGCAAAGTGACCTTCGGCAGCCACGGTTACAGCCTGGATCTCACCCAGCCGCTGTTCCGGGGTGACCGGATTATCCGGTACCTGCAGTCGGACAACCTGATTAAGCAGGCGGATGCGGAATTGATTGCAGCCGAACAGGACCTGATACTGCGCACCACAACGGCTTATTTCGAGGTATTGGCCGCCTATGACAACCTGGGTTTTGCCGAAGCTGAAAAAAAGTCCCTGAGCCGGCAACTGGACCAGGCGAAACAGCGCTTTGACGTGGGTTTGACGGCCATCACGGACGTACAGGAAGCCCAGGCCGGCTACGACCGGGCATTCGCCGCGGAGATTGAGGCAAGAAACAACGTTGACAATTCCACGGAATCATTGCGCGAGATTACCGGCGCCTATTTTTCCGGACTGGCCCCGTTAGGGGAGACCATGCCGCTGTTAAGCCCGCAGCCCGAGGAAATCGAGACATGGACCGGCGCCGCGCTGGAACAGAACCTGAACGTGCTTGCCTCCCAACACGCAGTGGATAACGCGCGCAGGGAAATAAAACGCCAGCAGGCGGGCCACCTGCCTACGGTGGACATGGTTGCCCGGCACAGCCTGGATGAAACCGGCGGCCGCTTCGGCACTTTTGAAAGTACAACCTCCTCGGTAGGGGTCCAGCTCAACGTCCCGATATTCCAGGGAGGCTATGTCAACTCGCGGGTGCGGGAGACCCATGAACGTCTCAATGCGGAACTGGAACGGCTGGAACAGGCGCGCAGGAATGCGCAACGCCTGACGCGCCAGGCCTACCTGGGCGTGATTTCCGGGATCAGCCGGGTGAAGGCGCTGAAGCAGGCCGTGGTCTCCAGCGAAACCGCGTTACAGGCCACTGAAGCCGGTTTTGAAGTCGGCACCCGCACCGCGGTGGACGTGGTCGCGGCGGAACGGGCCACTTCCCAGGCCAGGCGGGACTACGCCCGGGCCCGTTATGACTACCTGCTGGATACCTTGCGCCTGAAACAGGCCTCGGGCAGCCTGTCCGTGGAAGACCTGTCCCAGGTGAACCGCTGGCTGAACTGACGGAATACCATGAGGTCGGAGTAAAATCCTGAAGGACACTGCCGATAGCACGATCGGTGATGATTTTACTCTGACCCCCTAATTTAGACATGCAGGCTAAAACAGAAAATTACACGTCACTCTGTGATGCAGGAAATTCCGCACTGCTGGTAATCGACATCCAGACGGAACTGACCGCAGTCATGCCCGTCAAGGTGCTGGCCAGGCTCCAACGTAATACGGGACTGCTGATCAACACGGCTGCCAGGCTGTCCCTCCCGGTATTTGCCACGGAACGGTCACCCGGGGACCTGGGCATCATGGAGCCTGAAATCCGGAAACTTTTGCCGCGGGCAGCAAATCACTATGAAAAGACCACGTTTTCCTGCCTGGGAGCGAAGAACTTCGCCGGGGACCTGACCGCTACCAAGCGAAAACAGGCCATCCTGGTGGGTATGGAAGCCCATGTCTGCATATTGCAAACGGCGCTGGACCTGCATAACCGGGGCTACGTGGTCTTCGTGGTGGCGGATGCGGTATGCTCCCGGCAAAGGGAAAATTACGAAACCGCATTACGGCGCCTGGGGAGAGCGGGGATTATCATCTGCGACGCGGAGTCCGTGTTGTTTGAATGGATACGCGGCGCCGACGAACAACTGTCCCGGGAAGTCCAGTCCCTGCTGCGTTAGCCCCTCATTCCACCGTAACGGACTTGGCCAGGTTCCTGGGCTGGTCGACATCTGCGCCCTTCAGCACCGCGACGTGGTAGGAAAGCAGTTGCAAAGGTACAGTATAGACTATCGGGGCGATACTGTTGTCCACCGCCGGCAATTGCATGACCTTGATGGCAGGGCTCATTTCCGCAGACATATCGGCATCGGAAAAAACATACAGTCGCGCGCCGCGCGCCCGCGCCTCCTGCAGATTGGAATTCAGCTTTCCCAGCAGGCTGTTGTTCGGCGCCACGGCAATGACCGGCATTTCATCATCGATCAGCGCCAGGGGACCGTGTTTCAGTTCCCCGGCTGCGTAGGCTTCCGCGTGGATATAGGAAATTTCCTTTAGTTTCAGCGCCCCTTCCATGGCAACCGGCAGCATGGTTCCCCTGCCCAGGAACAACGCATGCTGTTTATGGATGAACTCCTCGGCCAGTTGTTCCAACTGCCGGTCCAGTTCCAGTACATGGTTAATCTGGCCGGGCAATCTCTCCAGCAGGTTGACCCGGCGCGCTTCCTTCTGCTCATCAAGGCCGCGCCGGCGCGCCAGTACAATCGCCAGTATATACAGGGCAACCAACTGGGAAGTAAACGTCTTGGTCGAGGCGACGCCGATTTCTATCCCGGCCCGGGTGAAAAAAATCAAATCCGCCTCGCGGGTCAATGAACTTTCCGGAATATTACAGATAGCCAGGCTGGCAAGATAAGGCCTGGTCGCGGCCAGCCGCACGGCCTCCAGCACATCCAGGGTTTCACCCGACTGGGAAATCGTCAGGAACAGGGTATTGGCCGGAACAACCGTGTCACGGTAGCGGTATTCACTGGCGATGTCCACACTGCACTGGATACCTTCGGCCTCCAGCCAGTACCCGGCTACCAGGCCAGCATGGTAACTGCTGCCGCAGGCGACGATATGAACGTTTTCCACGCGATCGAACAGGGCGGGCGCAGACATCCCGAACTCGGATTCAACAATTGCGCCGTTCTCGATCCTGCCCTCCAGGGTATCTGCGACCGCGGCAGGCTGGTTGAATATTTCCTTGGCCATATAATGGCGATAGCCCGCCTTGTCGGCGCTGTCCGCAGAAATTTCCGAGGTAACCTGGGGGCGCTCAACCCGGTTGCCGTCCCGGTCAAGTATGATGATCCGATCCCGGTAAACCTCGGCCAGGTCGCCTTCTTCCAGGACAATGAACTGCCGCGTTACCGGCAACAGGGCAAAGATGTCGGACGCGATAAAATGCTCACGGATGCCTATGCCGATGACCAGCGGGCTGCCTTTCCTGGCGGCGATCATGCGGTCCGGGCGGTTCTTGTCAATCACACCCAGCGCATAGGTGCCTTCAAGTTCCCCCATGGTATTTCTTACCGCAACGAGCAGGTCATCGCCCCCCTGCAGGTGCCGGTGGATCTGGTTCACGACTACTTCCGTATCCGTTTCCGATGCGAACGTGTAGGCAGCGTCCGCCTGTTCCTTCCGCAGCGCGTCGTGATTCTCAATAATGCCGTTATGTACCAGGGCGATTTCATCCTTGCAGATATGCGGGTGGGCATTATTGACGCTGGGGCGGCCGTGAGTAGCCCAGCGGGTATGAGCAAGACCGGTACTGCCGTTCAGGGACGCAGCGCCGGCTGACTCGGCAAGCTCATTGACCTTGCCCTGGACCCTGACCCGGTCGAAACACGATGCTTTATTCAGTACGACAACCCCGGCGGAATCATATCCGCGATATTCCAGCCGCCTCAACCCCTCAAGGAGAATGGGCGTCACATCCCTGCCCGCAACGGCGCCGACTATCCCGCACACTATGGATCACCGATAAGTTGCGGGTTGCGAAACAGGCTGCCCTCCGAGCCCTGCTCTGCAATGACCGGGTTGATGACATATTGTCTTGCCCGGAGTTTGGCATAATCGATCTGGTTCGGACTCAGCAGGTTATCTTCCGCCAAGGTATCCATGTAACGCCCGGCAGTCGCATTGCCCTGGCGGTAGGAAGCGTAATACCACATGAAGGCCGCGCCTATGTCCGGGCTGGTTCCATAACCGTTCTGAAACATCAATCCATAGTTGAGTTGCGCCCCGGGGTCGCCCTGTTTTGCCGCCTTCTCATACCACTGCAACGCCTGGGACAGGTCCCGTTCCACTCCCAGGCCCAGGTAAAAATGCACTCCCAGGTAATTCTGCGCCACCATGTCGCCGGACTCTGCCAGGGGTCTGAACAGTCTATACGCGGTCACGTAGTCACCGGCCTCAAAAGCCTGCAGCGCGGACCTGTCACTGCCACAACCCGCTGCGGCCAGGCTCAAACAAACCAGAACGATAATCGGTAGTTTCAACAACGGCAGTTTCCTAGTACTCTTTCCAGGTGGAGTTTCCTTGATCAAGGTTCTGATAATGGTCGGGGCGAGAGGATTCGAACCTCCGACCCCTGCAACCCCATTGCAGTGCGCTACCAGACTGCGCCACGCCCCGGCCTTGTTTTGCTGTCAGCCCTGAGGAACAGGGCGAGGAGGATGAATCAGGACCACCCCGGGTTATCGCCGCAACAGGTCTCTTACTTTTTCCAGTTCAGCGCACAACTGGCGGATAATCTGCTGGCTCTGGTTGGAATCTTCCCGGGCTTCATCGCCCGACAGGCGCTGCCTCGCTCCACTGATGGTAAACCCGTGCTCATAGAGCAGGCTCCTGATCTGTCTTATCAATATTACGTCCTGCCTCTGGTAATAACGCCTGTTGCCGCGCCGTTTAAGGGGCCTGAGTTGGGGGAACTCCTGCTCCCAGTAGCGCAATACATGGGGTTTGACCGCGCACAGGTCGCTGACTTCCCCGATGGTAAAATACCGTTTACTGGGAATAGCCGGCAATTCGCTATTCTGTGCCGGTTCCAGCATAGGCCTCTACCCGCGCTTTCAGTTTTTGTCCGGGACGGAACGTCACCACGCGCCGCGCGCTGATCGGGATTTCCTCCCCGGTCTTCGGATTGCGCCCCGGCCGCTGTTTTTTGTTTCGCAGTTCAAAATTACCAAAACCGGAGAGCTTGACCTGGTTCCCCGCCTCCAGCGCAGAACGTATTTCCTCAAAAAACATCTCCACTATTTCCTTAGCTTCCCGCTTGTTCAGGCCATCCTGGTGATGGAGCCTCTCGGCCATATCCGCTTTAGTCAGTGCTGCCATTCTCATTCCCTCAACTGTGCATTAAATTCTCTGTAAAGAGAATCCAGTATCCGGGACATCATGCTGTCCACCTGTTGATTTATTAGAGTGTCTGATATTCGTTGAAACGTCAAGCCCAATGTGACACTTTTTTTTCCCTCGGGCACGGGTTCCCCCTGGTAAACGTCCACCAGATCCAGTTCCGCCAGGAAATTTGCCGTCTCCTGTGCGGCCGATCCTTGCGCGGCAGGATCAGCGTCAAGGGTTAAATTTACGCTGTTTATACAGTTCAACAGGTCCGCTATGGGGATGTCCCTGTCCACAAGCACCGACAAGTCCCGTTTCACGACGGGAAACCTGGAAACCGGTTCATACCTGGGACCGTATCTTTCCGGCATTCGGTCAAGGTACAACTCAAACAGGCAGACCTCGGCCTCAATCTCCAGTTGCGCCTGTATTTCCGGGTGAAGCGCGCCGACGAGGCCGATGCGGCGGTCATCATAAATAATCTCCGCAGCCTTGCCGTGATGCAGGGCGGGTACGCCGACAGGCCTGTATTCCGGCGCAACCGGACCGCAACAGGTTGATAAAACAGCTTCCACGTCAGACTTGATATCGTAGAAATCACCGGCTGCGCTGCGCCGGTCCCATTGTTCAGGCTCAGCCGCGCCGTAACTCAGCCCGCCAATTGCCGGCGACTGCCGGATATCACCGTTGCTGCCGAAAACTTTTCCTGATTCAAAAAGGCGCACGCGCGCCTGCCGGCGATTGAGATTATGCCGCAATGCCGTCAACAGTCCCGGCCACAGGCTGAGACGCATGCGCTCCATATCAGCGGAGATGGCATTGAGCAGGGATATACCGGCTTGTCCGGGGAACAATCGGGATTGCAGGTCATGACTGACAAAGCTGTAGGTAATCGCTTCCTGGTAGCCCAGATTCACCAACGCCATGCGTACCAGGTCCATGCGTTCCCGGGAACCGGGCCCGCGCATGGCCAGGCGCGCCGGCGGCAACGCGCTGTTGATATTGCGGTAACCGTAGACGCGGGCAATCTCCTCGATCAGGTCAGCTTCCAGCGTAATATCGAAACGATGGGGGGGCACATTGAACCGGCAACAGTCTTCTTCAGCCCCCGTTACTTCCTCCAGACCCAGGCGGGTCAGGATCCCGACAGAGGTTTTCCTGTCTATGGGTTCGCCCAGCAGGCGCTCTACCGCAGCGGGACGCAGGTCCACAGTCCGGCGTTCCGGCAATGCCTGCGTTTCCACTGTCTCGGTCACCGGCCCCGGTTCCCCGCCGCAAATTTCCAGGATCAGGCGCGTTGCGCGTTCCATGGCCCGGCGCTGCAAGGTAAAGTCCACGCCCCGCTCAAAACGATGAGACGCATCCGTCTGCAGCCCGAACTGCCGGGCCCTGCCGGCAATGACAAGCGGTGTAAAAAACGCGCTTTCCAGGAACACATGCCGGGTGGAAGGGCTGACGCCGGAATCCAGGTCGCCCATCACGCCGGCCACGGCCACCGCACGATCCGCATCGGCAATCACCAGGGTCGATTCCGGCAGCGCATGGGACTCTCCATCCAGCAGGGTAATTTCCTCACCCCCGGCGGCATAGCGCACGGTTATCGCGCCGTTTAACCTGTCGTTGTCAAAAGCGTGCATGGGCTGCCCCAGCTCAAGCATGACGTAATTGGTGATATCGACGACCGGGTTGAGGCTGCGCAACCCGCAGCGGCGCAACTTTTCCCGCAACCATAACGGGCTTGGACGCGCCATATCGATATTATTGATAATACGCCCCGCGTAGCGCGGGCAACCGTCAGGCGCCGCCAGGTTGACGGCGCGGGCTTGCTCATGAACTGCCGGCGCCGGGGAATCGCCCACCGGACACCCGGGCTGCATGCGGTTGATGACCGCGACCTCCCGGGCTATGCCGTTGATGCTCAGGCAATCGCCCCTGTTCGGTGTCAGGCCGATGTCGAACATTCGGTCATCCAGGCGCAGCGCCTGCGCGAATGCAGCGCCGGGCCCGGCATCATCATCCAGCAGGAACAACTCATCCTCATCGTCCGACAACTGCAGTTCGGCCGCGGAGCAGAGCATGCCCATGGATGTCACGCCGCGGATATTCATCTCCTGTATCTCCCCGGAACCCGGCAGGCGCGCGCCGATGCCCGCGTACGGATAATAACAGCCGGGTTTAACGCCCGGCGCGCCGGTCACGACCGTAACCGGGGCTCCCTCGTCTTTTTTTACCGTGCAGACCAAAAGATTGTCTGCGTCAGTATGTGCAGTTACCGCCTCCACCCTGGCAACCACTACGTCGCCCAGGTCCGGCCCCGCGGCAGCCATCTCCTCCACCTCCATGCCCAGCATGGTGAGCTGGTCCGCCAGGGTCTCCGTTGAAACGGGTGGGTTCACCCACTCGCGCAGCCATTGTTCGCTGAATTTCATAACATGGATGTACAGGATAAACAGGATGTTGTTTGTCCGGGCATTGAAAGCTCCCGACTTGGACCACCCTGTGGCCCTGGTGTTTTGCGTGGTTTGATTTCCATCAATAGTTCAATTGAATTGTCTTAAAAAGCGCAGGTCATTTTCGAAGAACATGCGGATGTCGCTGATTCCGTAACGCAACATGGCGATCCGTTCCACCCCCATGCCGAAGGCAAAACCGGAATATTTCCGGCTGTCGATGCCCACGTTCTCCAGCACCGTCGGATGCACCATGCCGCATCCCAGGATTTCCAGCCAGCCTTTGTCACCCATGATGTCCACTTCCGCGGACGGTTCCGTAAACGGGAAGTACGAGGGACGGAACCGGGTACGCACTCCCGCCCCGAAAATATGCCCGGCAAAATCCTCCAGCACGCCCTTCAGGTGGGCGAAGGTAATGCCTTCATCCACCAGGATACCTTCCACCTGGTGAAACATGGGCGTGTGGGTCATGTCGGAATCACAGCGGTACACCCGGCCGGGCGCGATGACCCGCAACGGCGGCGGGTTTTCGTTCATATAACGTATCTGCACATTTGAAGTGTGGGTACGCAACAGCAGGTCCGCGTTACAATAGAAGGTATCGTGCATGGCCCGGGCCGGGTGATGTTCGGGGATATTCAGGGCGGCAAAGTTGTGGTAGTCATCTTCGATCTCGGGACCGTCAACGACGATATACCCGGTTTCCACGAACAGGCGTTCTATCTCCTGCAGGGTCAGTGTAACCGGATGCAACCCTCCGCTGCGCTGGCCGCGCCCCGGCAAGGTGATATCGATACGTTCCCGGGCAAGACGTTGCGCCAGTTGCTCCTGCTGCAGTTCCGCCCTGCGCCGGCTCAGCGCATCCTGGACCTGTTGCTTGGCCTGGTTGATTGCCTGGCCCGCCGCGGGTCTCGCTTCCTCAGGCAAATTCCCCAAACGCTTTAACTGTTGCGTGATTTCGCCTTTTTTTCCGAGGTAACGGATGCGCACGTCATCCAGGCTGCGCTCATCCGAGGCCCCTGCGACCTCATCCAGCGCCCGTGTAAGCAGATCCCTGAGATCGGACATGACAAATAAGGGGCAGTTTCCTGGGCGGAGGGAACAGGGTCAACACCCTTTTCCAGTCAGATATTCTGCCTGGCCTGCTCCGCCAGTTGCGCAAACGCGGGCTTGTCGTTGACGGCGAGTTCCGCCAGCACCTTACGATCCACTTGTATGTCCGCCTTGTGCAATCCGTCCATGAACCGGCTGTAGGACAGGCCATGCTCCCTGGCCGCCGCATTGATGCGTGTGATCCAGAGCGCGCGAAACTGCCGTTTACGCTGGCGCCGGTCCCGGTAAGCGTATTGGCCGGCCTTTGTCACGGCCTGTTTGGCCACCCGGTAAACGTTTTTCCGGCGCCCCCGGTAACCTTTGGCCTGTTCTATGACTTTTTTATGTCTGGCGCGTGCGGTAACGCCCCGCTTTACTCTCGGCATAACTGCTATTCCTCAACTGTAAGGCAACAACTGCGCCAGCGCCTTCTCGTCACTTTTGTCAATCAATTGCATATGACGCAACTTCCTGATCCGTTTTGCGCTTTTCTTGGTCAGGATATGGTTGCGATGGGACTGCCGGTGTTTATACCGGCCGGACGCGGTCTTGGTGAAACGCTTCGCCGCGCCACGATTTGTTTTCAATTTAGGCATAATATGTTCATCGTTTCGGGGCCAGGATCATGATCATCTGGCGGCCTTCGAGTTTCGCTTTCTGCTCCACTTCCGCGCTCTGTTGCATATCCGTTTCTATCCGGTCCAGCATCCTGCTGCCGAGCTCCTGGTGAGCCATCTCACGGCCACGAAAGCGCAAAGTCACTTTTACCTTGTCGCCGTTCTGTACAAAACGCGTGATGTTCCTCAATTTGACCTGGTAATCACCATCATCAGTACCGGGCCTGAACTTCACTTCCTTGACCTGAATCTGTTTTTGCTTCTTCTTTGCAGCGTGCCTTTTCTTGTTCTGTTCGAACAGGAACTTGCCGAAGTCCATGATCCTGCAAACGGGAGGTTCTGCGTTGGGGACAATCTCGACCAGGTCGAGTTCCGCATCATCCGCTTGCCTTAAGGCCTCATCGAGGCCGACGATACCGACCTGCCCTCCTTCCGCACCGATCAACCTGATCTCGCCGGCCGTGATTTCTTCATTCACGCGATTCTGTTTCTTGATTGCGATTCGCTGTTCCTCCGCATTTCTGTCAAATGTGAACCTCCGGGATTAAGCCAGGGGCTCCTGCGCCTTATCGATAAAAGCGCTTAATGTTAGCACACCAAGGTCCTTCCCGTCACGGGTACGGACTGCAACGGTCTCATTTTCCTGCTCGCGCGCGCCGATAATCAACTGGTACGGCACGCGTTGCAGTGCGTGCTGGCGGATTTTAAGATTGATCGTTTCATTTCTCAAGTCGGTATTTACCCGGAAACCATGATCCTTGACGGTTCGCGCTACGGACAGGGCATATTCCGACTGGTGCCGGGTAATCGAGGATACCACGACCTGAACCGGGGCCAGCCACAGCGGGAACGATCCGGCGTGATGCTCGATGATAATGCCTATGAAACGCTCCAGCGAACCCAGGATGGCCCGGTGCAGCATCACGGGCGTCTGTTTTTCGCTGTTGTCGTCCACGTACTGGGCGCCCAACCGGCCCGGCATGGAAAAATCCGCCTGGATGGTGCCGCATTGCCATATCCGGCCGATACTGTCCTTCAGGGAAAAATCGATCTTGGGTCCGTAGAACGCGCCTTCACCCGGCTGCAGTTCCCATTCCACCCCGGTGGCATTGATCGCCTGTTCCAGGGCCTGCTCGGCCTTGTCCCAGCTCGCATCATCCCCCACGCGGTTCTCCGGCCGGGTGGACAGCTTCATGATCACTTCGTGGAAGCCGAAATCGCCGTATACCTCGAACAGCAGGTCGATAAAACCGGATACCTCGGACTGGATCTGGTCCTCGGTGCAGAAGATGTGGGCATCGTCCTGGGTAAAGCCCCGCACCCGCATCAGTCCGTGCAAGGTCCCGGAGGCTTCGTTACGGTGGCAGGAGCCGAATTCCGCAAAGCGCAGCGGCAGGTCGCGATAGCTCTTGAGGCCCTGGTTGAATACCTGGATATGACCAGGACAATTCATGGGCTTGATGGCGTAATCGCGGTTTTCCGAACTGGTAGTGAACATGTCCTCGTGAAACTTGTCCCAGTGGCCGGATTTTTCCCACAGGCTGCGGTCCAGCACCAGCGGGGTGTTGATCTCCTGGTAGCCTTTCCCGGCCAGTTTGGCGCGGATATAATCCCTGACGACGTTATACAGCGTCCAGCCCTTCGGGTGCCAGAACACCAGCCCCGGTGCCTCTTCCTGGAAATGGAACAGGTCCTGCTTGCGGCCCAGCTTGCGGTGGTCGCGTTTCTCAGCCTCTTCCAGCCGTTGCAGGTGCTGCTTCAACGTCTTGCGGTCCGGCCACGCCGTGCCGTAGATGCGCTGCAACATCTCGTTACGGGAATCGCCGCGCCAGTAGGCGCCGGCCAGCCTGGTCAGTTTGAACGCGCCGAGTTTGCCGGTGCTGGGAACGTGGGGCCCGCGGCAAAGGTCGATAAAATCGCCCTGGCGGTACAGCGACAATTCTTCATCCGCGGGAATGGATTCGATGATCTGCGCCTTGTACTCCTCGCCCTGGCCGCGGAAGAATGCCACGGCCTCGTCACGTCCCATGACCAGGCGGCTGACGTCCAGGTCCCGGCCGGCCAGGTCCTTCATTTTATCCTCGATCGCAGCCAGGTCTTCCGGCGTAAACGATCGATCAAAGGCAAAATCATAATAAAACCCGTCCTCAATGACGGGGCCGATGGTTACCTGCGCTTCCGGGAACAGCTCCTTTACCGCCTGCGCCATCAGGTGAGCGCAGGAATGGCGCAGGATATCCAGGCCTTCCTCGTCCCGCGCGGTGATGATGCGCAGGGTTGCATCCGCGTCAACCAGGTGGGAAGCATCGACCAGCCTGCCGTCCACTTCGGCTGCCAGGGTGGCGCGCTCCAGCCCGGGGCCGATATCCGCGGCAATATCCATTACCGACAAGGGGTCGTCATAGCTGCGCTGACTGCCGTCAGGCAGGGAAATAACAGGCATATTGTCTCCTAACCCGGATTTTTCACCAGGTGATGCGATGATTGCGCCGGATTTTTTGCGTCAGTGGGTGCCTGCGACCGAAGGCATAGCCGTAGCTCTGGCTGAGAGAGCACGTGCCCACTGGCGCAAAAAAGACCAGCAAGGACGCATCAACTGGTGAAAAATCCGGGTTCAACCAGTGGTGGCCCCCACAACAGGCCACATGTTACCCGGCACGCACCGACCGGTGCTTACCGGGCCAGAGATCATCAATGTTGTGGATTGTAACCCGCATCGAGTAAAACAGGATGCGGGTTGAACATCTGGTAGGCGCGATTGGATTCGAACCAACGACCCCTACCGTGTCGAGGTAGTGCTCTAACCAACTGAGCTACGCGCCTGTGGACTAATAAGTGTACAACAAACCGGGTTAACGGGCAAACAGGAAATCCGACGGGTCCAGGTCGGAGGCGTTGACCTTGCGCAGTACGATCCTGCCGCCGCCGTGAGCGGTGAGATCGATTACGCTCTTGCGCCGATCATCCGAGATAAGCAAATCCCCGAAAGACAGGTCGCCGAAACCGGACAGGTCGATACGATCTTCCCCGTCACTGAAATCATCAATTATCTCTGTGTGTTCGCCGTCATCATCGAACACGAAAATATCAGGTCCCTTCCCTCCGATAAGCCGGTCTGAACCGGCGTCACCAGCGAGAATGTCGGCGCCTTCCTCTCCCAGGATAAGGTCATCTCCATCCCCGCCATTCAACAAATCCGCTCCTGCTCCGCCCAGCAGCCTGTCGTTACCCTGCGCGCCCCGCAAACTATCGTCGTCGTCTTCCCCCCGCAACCAGTCATCTCCGGCGCCGCCGTCCAGTTCATCCGCGCCCCCCTTGCCCGATAACGAATCAACCCCGTCGCTGCCCGTAATACGGTCGGCAAACGCCGAACCCCACATGCTCTCCATGTTCGCAATCCGGTCTCCCTCTGCATCGCCACCGACACCCGTACCTGAGGCAAAATTCACCTCCACTCCCGCTGGCGACCCGCTGTAGTCCAGGATGTCGAACCCCGCGCCACCGTCTATCTCATCTGCATCCGCCTCTCCGGCCAACGTGTCATCCCCGTCACGGCCATACAACCTGTCAACGCCTTCCCCCCCATACAGCTTGTCAGTCCCCGCGCCGCCGTCCAACTCATCATCTCCCGCTTCGCCCGACAGGCTGTCACCACCCGCGCGGCCCCACAAACGATCATCCCCCTCGTTGCCCCACAGCCGGTCATCACCTTCACCACCGTCCAACTCGTCCGGCCCCGCGCCGCCGGACAGCGAATCCGCGCCCGCACTCCCCAATATCCGGTCCGCATATGCCGACCCCCACACACTCTCCATGTTCGCAACCCGGTCCCCCTCTGCATCGCCACCAACGCCCTTACCTGAGGCAAAATCCACATCCACCCCTACCGGGGACCCGCTGTAGTCCAGGATGTCAAACCCCGCACCGCCGTCTATCTCATCCGCACCCGCCTCTCCGGCCAACGTGTCGTCCCCGTCACGGCCATACAACCTGTCAACGCCTTCCCCCCCATATAGCTTGTCAGCCCCGGCGCCGCCGTCCAGCTCATCGTCTCCCGCATGACCCACCAGGCTGTCGGCGCCCGGCCCCCCTGACAGCATGTCATCCCCATCTCCACCCAGCAGACTGTCATCATCCTCACCACCATGCAGCACATCATCTCCCGTATCACCCACCAGGCTGTCCTCACCAGCGCCACCGTCCAGTACGTCGTCCCCCACATCACCTGCAAGACTGTCATTACCTTCCCGACCCCATATCCTGTCATCTCCCTCATGACCCCATAACCGGTCGTCCCCGGCGCCACCGTCAATCTGATCCGGCCCGGCGGCGCCCGAAAATGAGTCCGACCCGGCGCTACCCGTAATATGGTCGGCAAACGCCGAACCCCAGATACTTTCCATGTTCACAATCCGGTCCCCCTCCGCATCGCCACCGACGCCCGTACCTGAGGGAAAATCCACCTCCACTCCTACCGGCGACCCGCTGTAGTCCAGGATGTCAAACCCCGCGCCGCCGTCTAGCTCATCCGCGCCTGCCTCTCCTGCCAACGTGTCATCCCCGTCACGGCCATACAACCTGTCAACGCCGTCCCCGCCATACAGCTTGTCAGCACCGGCGCCGCCGTCCAGCTCATCAGCCCCCGCTTCACCCGACAGGTCGTCGCCGCCCGCGCCGCCCGCCAGCCGGTCCGCCCCCGCCCCGCCCACCAGCACGTCCGCACCGTCTCCGCCCTGCAACCCGTCATCACCTTCACCACCCAGCAACTCATCATCACCCGCGCCGCCGTCCAACTCGTCCGAACCGGCCTCGCCTACCAGACTGTCATCACCTCCGCGTCCCCACAACCGGTCATCCCCCTCGTTGCCCCACATCCGGTCATCACCCCCACCACCGTCCAACTCGTCCGGGCCAGCTCCGCCGGACAGCGATTCCGCGCCCGCACTCCCCAGTAATCGGTCGGCAAACGCCGACCCCCACACACTCTCCATATTCACAATCCGATCACCCTCCGCATCGCCACCGACGCCCGTACCTGAGGGAAAATCCACCTCCACTCCTACCGGCGACCCGCTGTAGTCCAGGATGTCAAACCCCGCGCCGCCGTCTAGCTCATCCGCGCCTGCCTCTCCTGCCAACGTGTCATCCCCGTCACGGCCATACAACCTGTCAACGCCGTCCCCGCCATACAGCTTGTCAGCACCGGCGCCGCCGTCCAGCTCATCAGCCCCCGCTTCACCCGACAGGTCGTCGCCGCCCGCGCCGCCCGCCAGCCGGTCCGCCCCCGCCCCGCCCACCAGCACGTCCGCACCGTCTCCGCCCTGCAACCCGTCATCACCTTCACCACCCAGCAACTCATCATCACCCGCGCCGCCGTCCAACTCGTCCGAACCGGCCTCGCCTACCAGACTGTCATCACCTCCGCGTCCCCACAACCGGTCATCCCCCTCGTTGCCCCACATCCGGTCATCACCCCCACCACCGTCCAACTCGTCCGGGCCAGCTCCGCCGGACAGCGATTCCGCGCCCGCACTCCCCAGTAATCGGTCGGCAAACGCCGACCCCCACACACTCTCCATATTCACAATCCGATCACCCTCCGCATCGCCACCGACGCCCGTACCTGAGCCGAAATCCACCTCTACGCCGGACGGCGATCCGCTGTAGTCCAGAATGTCAAACCCCTCGCCACCGTCCAGCTCATCCGCACCCGCCTCTCCTGCCAGCGTGTCATCACCTTCTCCACCCAGCAGACTGTCTACACCCTCACCACCACGCAACACGTCCGCGCCGGTCCTGCCATCGAGCGCGTCATCCTCCCCATATCCGTCGAGAATATTGTCACCGCCATCGCCTGAGAGATGATCGGCAAAGGGAGAACCCCAGACATATTCAATATCGGAAATCACGTCCCCCCGGGCATGGCCGCCAGAAACGGAGCTGGTTGCCAGGTCGGAGCGAACCCCCGCATCCGATTCCCTGTAATCCAGCGCGTCGAAACCACTGCCCCCGTCAATGATATCGACCCCGGAACCGCCTGCCAGCGTGTCGTCGCCAGCCTCGCCACGCAACCTGTCATCATCTTCCCCGCCGCGCAGGTTGTCATCGCCACCCCCGCCTGTCAGGGTATCCGCACCGAGCCCGCCGAGGAAAGCATTTCTGCCGCCATCGCCGGTCAGGACATCGTCAAAATCAGATCCCCATATGTTCTCCACGTTGGTTATTTCATCACCCCCGGCGTGACCGCCTGCTGCCGTCCCGTCGGCCAGGTTCACCCTGACGCCGACATCGGAACCGCCATAGTCCAGGGTGTCGATACCGTCACTCCCGTCTATGACATCTGCGCCTGCTCCTCCCCAGATCAGGTTGTCGCCGGGGTCGCCGATCAGCGTATCGGCGTCCGAGCCGCCATACAGGTCGTAGCCGACATCAACCCCCCTGTTGGTCAACAGTATGATCACCACCGCCAGGGTAAGCCCCAGGATCAGCAGGTCGGTAATGGAAATCAGCGGTTTCATTTTTAGCTATCAGTTTCGGCGCAAAAAGCTGGAACTGTTTCAGCCGGCCTTGTTGTCGTGGATTTCCAGGCTGAATTCCTTGATACGCGCGATCTCGTCGCGTATCTCCGCGGCCCGTTCGAATTCCAGGTCGCGGGCATGCCGGTACATCTGCTCTTCCAACTGGCTTATTTTTTTCATCAGCAGGTCCGGGGGCAGTTCCATATAACCGGGTTTCTGCTCGGCGACTTTCGCGTAACGGCGCGGCTGGCCGCGCTGGTCGCTGTAAGCCCCTTCCAGGATATCGGTGACCGCCTTGCGGATGCCCTGGGGGGTGATGCCGTGCCGTTCGTTAAAGCGCTGTTGTTTTTCCCGGCGCCGTTCGGTTTCCCGAACCGCGCGTTCGATAGAGCCGGTCACGGTATCGGCATACATAATGGCCTTGCCGTTGATGTTGCGGGCGGCGCGGCCTATGGTCTGGATCAAGGTGGTCTCGGAACGCAGGAAACCTTCCTTGTCTGCATCCAGGATCGCCACCAGTGACACTTCCGGCATGTCCAGTCCCTCGCGCAACAGGTTGATCCCGACCAGCACGTCAAACACACCCAGGCGCAGGTCGCGGATGATCTCCACGCGCTCCACCGTGTCGATATCGGAATGCAGGTAGCGCACCTTGACGCCGTGTTCCGCCAGGTAATCGGTCAGGTCCTCCGCCATGCGCTTGGTCAGGGTGGTGACCAGCACCCGTTCGTTACATTCTTCGCGCAGGCGGATTTCCGACAACAGGTCATCCACCTGGGTGGCGACCGGGCGTATGTCCACGTCCGGATCGACCAGTCCCGTAGGACGGACCAGTTGCTCTATAATCTCACCGGAGCGCTCCCGCTCATAAGGCCCGGGCGTCGCCGAGACAAACACCGTCTGCGGCGACAGGTGTTCAAACTCGTCAAAGCGCAACGGCCGGTTATCCAGCGCGCAAGGCAGCCGGAAACCGTACTCCACGAGGTTTTCCTTGCGTGAACGGTCGCCCCGGTACATGGCGCCCAACTGGGGGACCGTCACATGGCTCTCATCCACCACCAGCAAGGCATTATAGGGCAGGTAATCGAACAGGGTCGGCGGCGGTTCGCCCGGACGCCTGCCGGACAGGTGGCGGGAATAGTTTTCTATCCCGGTGCAATAGCCGATTTCCATCATCATTTCCAGGTCAAACCGGGTGCGCTGTTCCAGCCGCTGTAATTCGACCAGCTTGTTGGCCTTGCGGAACTGACCCAGGCGTTCTGCCAGCTCCTCCTTGATCGCTTCGATGGCATCCAGGACTATCTGGCGCTCGGTGACATAGTGGGTCTTGGGGTGGATGGTGATGCGCGGGACCTTCCGGTAGATCTCGCCGGTCAGCGGATCGAAAACGGATATGGATTCAACCTCGTCATCAAACAGCTCCACCCGTATGCCCTCGCGCTCTGACTCAGCCGGATAGATATCGATAAGATCGCCACGGACCCGGTAGGTGGCCCGGTGCAGTTCCACCTCGTTACGGGTGTATTGCATCTCCGCCAGCCGGCGCAGGATGAAACGCTGTTCCATCCTCTCTCCCCGGTCCAGGTGCAAGACCATCTTCAGGTAGGCCTGGGGGTCGCCCAGGCCGTATATGGCGGACACGGTGGCAACGATGATGGTGTCCGGACGCTCCAGCAGGGCCTTGGTGGCGGACAGGCGCATCTGTTCTATATGCTCGTTGATGGACGCGTCTTTTTCGATATAGGTATCGGTGGAAGGCACATAGGCTTCCGGCTGGTAATAATCGTAATAGGAAACAAAGTATTCCACGGCATTGTCCGGGAAGAACTCGCGCATCTCGCCGTACAACTGCGCGGCCAGGGTCTTGTTCGGCGCCAGGACCAGCGTGGGACGCTGTATTTTTTCTATAAGGTTGGCGATGGTAAAGGTCTTGCCTGAACCCGTTACGCCCAACAGCGCCTGTTGCGCGATACCGCTCGTTATCGAATGGTATAATTGCTCGATGGCCTCGGGTTGATCGCCCGATGGCGAAAAATCAGCCTGTAATTTGAATTTCTTTGTCATAGCCTGAAATTTCCGCATTATAATACACGAACAGTCGTCCTGGAGAGGAAACCACATTGGAAAACAGGGTGGCGCAGCGCGCCGCAAACATCAAACCCTCACCCACCCTTGCAGTCACCGCCAAGGCCGCGGAACTGAAAGCGGCGGGCCGGGATATTATTGCCCTGAGCGCGGGCGAGCCGGATTTCGACACCCCTGAACATATCAAGGAAGCCGCTATCAAGGCCATCCGTGACGGCAAGACGAAATACACCGCGGCAGGCGGCATGCCTGAACTCAAACAGGCGGTTGCGGACAAGTTCCGGCGGGAAAACAACCTCGTCTATGGACCCGACCAGATCCTGGTCTCCTGCGGCGCAAAACACAGTATCTACAACGTGATGCAGGCGCTGCTGAATCCGGGTGACGAGGTGATCATCCCGTCACCTTACTGGGTTTCCTACCCGGACATGGCAAAACTGGCAGGGGCGGAGCCCGTGGCGGTCCGGGCCGGCATCAGGCAGCGTTTCAAGATCACCGGCAAGCAACTGGAACGATCCATCACCGGGAACACGCGCCTGGTCATGTTCAACAGCCCGTCGAACCCGACCGGTGTCAGTTATAGCGATACGGAACTGGCGGAACTCGCGGCGGTACTGGTGGAACACCCGGAAATCGTCGTCCTGACGGACGATATCTACGAGCACATCCTGTGGGGGCAGGACGGTTTCAGGAACATCCTCAACGTGTGCCCGGACCTGGCGGACAGGACGGTTGTCGTGAATGGCGTATCCAAGGCCTACTCCATGACCGGCTGGCGCATCGGCTACCTGGGCGGCCCGCCGGCCCTGGTCAAGGCAGCGCAGAAGATCCAGTCGCAAAGCACGTCCAACCCGTCCTCCGTCTCCCAGTACGCGGCCCTGGCTGCGCTGAACGGCGACCAGACCTACATCAACGAGAGCACGGCCATCTTCAAACAGCGCCATGATTTTGTGCATGCCGGCCTGAACGCCATCGACGGTGTCGATTGCACCGCGGCCGACGGCACGTTTTACAGCTTTCCCAACATGCAGGGCGTGATCGACAGGCTGGACGGAATCAAAAATGATATAGAACTGGGCGAATACCTGCTGGAACAGGCAGAAGTCGCCCTGGTGCCGGGCTCGGCCTTCGGCGCAAAAGGCTACATGCGCCTGTCCTACGCCACCAGCATGGAAAACCTGGAGACGGCGATTGAACGATTGAGGGCTGCGCTGGACTGATCTTATGTGTATAATAAAAGCCGCGTATTAGTCGCAAGAGAATTTGGAAAACGTGAGAACGGAAAAGGAGGGAATATTATGAGTATGATGAATATGGAGTTGTATGATGCGCTTATCAGCGTTAATGTACCGGAAGTAAAAGCCAGGAAAGCTGCAATGTCGATATTGGGTCATGATCAGGTCGCGACAAAGGCCGACATAGCTGAAATTAAAGCAGATATCCGCGTGCTGAAATGGATGGTCGGCGTAAACATGGCGCTGACCATGGGCCTGATATGGCATGCCGTAGCATGAAGGAGTTATTCCAACCAACTAATCCCCGGTAGCTCAGTCGGTAGAGCGGGTGACTGTTAATCACTAGGTCGGCGGTTCGAGCCCGTCCCGGGGAGCCATTTCAATCAATCACCGGTCAGGGGACGGAATTCAATTCCGTCCCCGTTCCTGATTCTTTACCAGGTCACCCAGGTACGCACCAAATTCCAGGCCGATGGTCTCGTGCCTCAGTGCATATTCCACGTTCGCCTTCATGTATCCCAGGATCGAGCCGCAGTCGTAACGCCAGCCCTGGAATTCACACAGGTATACGTCTTCCTTTTCGATCAGTGTCGCAATGGCGTCGGTCAACTGTATCTCGTTGCCCGCGCCCCCGGGCGTGGTTTCCAGTAACGGCATGATAGCCGGGGTGAAGATATAGCGCCCCACCACCGCCAGGGTCGAGGGCGCCTCGGCCAGGGTGGGTTTTTCCACGATGGACTTCATCCTTCTGGCGCCGTCCGGTGCAGCGGCCGTCTCCACGATACCGTACCGGGAGACCTGCTCGCGGGCCACGTTTTCCACTGCGACCACGCTTGAGTTACGATCCCGGTAGATCTCCATCATCTGCTGCAGGCAGGTGGTTTCCGGGTGATGCACCAGGTCATCGGGCAGGAGCACCGCGAACGGTTCGTCGCCGACCAGCGCCCTGGCGCAGAGGACGGCATGGCCCAGCCCCAGCGGCTCATGCTGGATGACGTAGTGACAGGCAATATCGGGTGGGGGGATGTTCTTCACCCGTTCAAGCAGTCCCTGCTTGCCGCGCTGCGCCAGTTCCTGTTCCAGCTTCGGGTTGGGCCGGAAGTGATCCCGGATGATCTGTTTGCTCTCCGCAGTGACGAAGATGAGTTCCGTGATACCCGCGCTGAGCGCCTCCTCCACGGCATGCTGGATTACCGGGCGGTCCACCAGGGTCAACATCTCCTTGGCGAGCACTTTCGTGGCCGGCAGGGTACGCGTACCCAGGCCCGCTACCGGGAAAATGGCCTTGTTGATCCTGCGCGTCATTTTCCGGCCAAGTCTCCGATGCCGATATGGCGGTTAAGCGACCTTGTCAATGTCAAGCGAATCACTGTCCCTGTATTGCGGAACAAGTTCCGCCAGCATGCGTTTGATATCGCCATCACCTGCCGTGTCCAGGGACTGTTCCAGCCGGGTGACCACCTGCCTCACCATGCGCCAGTCGGCGCTGGCATGTCTTGCCCGGAACACCTTGTCATTTGCGGTTGTTTCCTTGGCTTCATCCTCGTAGAACAGTTCCTCGTACAGTTTCTCGCCAGGCCGCAGGCCCACGTACTGAATTTCAATGTCCTCGCTGGGTTCCTTGCCCGAGAGGCGTATCATCTGCTCCGCCAGGTAGTCGATGCGGACCGGGTCGCCCATGTCCAGTACGTAAATCCCCCCTTCCTGTTCCACCACGCTGGCCTGGAGGATCAACTGGCATGATTCCCGGATGGTCATGAAGTAACGGGTCATATCGGGATGGGTCACCGTCAACGGCCCGCCGGCCCGTATCTGTTCCCTGAACAGCGGCACTACGCTGCCGTCGGAACCCAGTACGTTACCGAACCTGACCGTGATGTACCGCGTAGAGGAAACCGTATTCATGCCCTCGCAGTAAATCTCACCGGCGCGCTTGGTGGCGCCGAGGATATTGGTCGGGTTGACCGCTTTATCAGTGGAAATAAAGACAAACTTGTCGCAATCGAACCGGCTTGCCGCTTCTGCCGCGACCCGGGTGCCGGTAATATTATTCTTGACGGCTTCGGCAGGATGCGCCTGCAGGATGGGTACGTGTTTATACGCGGCAGCATGAAATACCATGTCAGGCCGGTAACGCTGCATAACATTCTCTGCCACCTGCCGATCACATACGTCGCCCAGGATGGTGACCAGGTTGAGCTGCGGGTGACGGTTTTCCAGTTCGGTCTGGATCCGGTACAGGTTGAACTCGCTGCGTTCAAAGACAATCAGCGCATCCGGGGCGAAGCCGGCCACCTGGCGGCACAGTTCCGTGCCGATGGAACCGCCGCCGCCGGTCACCAGGATCACCTTGCCGGACAAACCGGCCTGCATCATGGCCCGATCCAGTTCGACCTTCTCCCTGCCGAGCAGGTCCTCGATGGATACTTCCTGGATGGCATTGACGGTGACTTGCCCGGAAATCATGTCCTCCAGTTTGGGCAGGGTTTTAAAGTCCGTCCCCGCGCTTTCGCAGATGCTCACCAGCTTCTGCATGCGGGTGGAGGACAGCGAGGGGATGGCGATGACGATCAGGTCTATGGACTGCCGCAGCGCCACTTCGGGAATGTCATCGAACCCGCCCAGCACCTTTATCCCGTGGATCTCCCGGTTCAGCTTGTCGGGGTCGTCGTCGATCATGCCTACCGGCAGGTATTCACCCCGGGCATGTTGCAGCATGTCCCGCGCCAGCATCTGGGCAGACTCACCGGCGCCGATGATGAGGACACGTTTGCCGCCGCCGACGCGCATGCGCTGGTCCTTGAAGGAACGGTACAGCGCCCGGTTGCCGCCCAGGAACACGAAGAGCAGGAGCATATACAACGGGATAACGGACCTTGGCACGTGTTGCATCCCGGTAATGGCGAATATCACCAGGGTGGCGATCAGTGCGCCGACGTAAACCGATTTGCCGATACGTATGAAATCGTACAGGGAGGCGAAGCGCCAGATGCCGCGGTACAGACCGAAGACAAAGTAACTGAATGACTGGCAGATGATCACTACAGGCAACATGAGGGTCGCGACCTGCAGGGAGTTTTCCGGAATCGTCCCCAGGTTGAACCTCAGCCAGTAGGCCAAGTACCAGGCTACCGGGATCATCAGCACGTCGTGGAGAAACACGCCCGCGCGGATATAACTATGCAGCGCCGAACGCGGATTTTTCAGGCCGTTGATAAAATCGTCGAACGTCATGACCGGAAGGTCCGGGTCAATATTGTCCGAATGGAGTCAGCCATTGCGGTCATCAGTGTCTCACCTATACCGGGGTGGACGGGAAAAGCAATGGCAGTTTCCCCCAGCTCCCTGGCGTGAGGCAGACGTGGGCGCTCCTGGCCGGATGTACCCTTGTAAGCCGGTTCCTTGTAAATCTCGGGACAGATGCCGATGTCGCAGGGAACTCCCGCAGCGCGCAGAGCACCAAGTATCCCGGCCCTGTTCCAATCCGGGTGCAACTTTTCCCTGTTCAGAAATACATAAAACCGGTAATACGCATGGCGGACGTTTGCCGGCGGCGCTGGTATCCGGAGAATGCCTATATCATGCAGGGCATCCCGCAACACCGCGACATTGCGCTTTCTTTCTTCCAGCCATGATTCCAGCCTGGTTAATTGACGCCTGCCTATTGCCGATTGCATTTCGGTCATCCGGTAATTGCTGCCCACCGATCCATGAAGGTAGGGATAATCATGGTCGTTCCCCGGACTGCTTCTCGGGTCGCGCCCGTGATTCCTGTAAGCGGCCGCCTTTGCCCAGAGCTCTTCATCATCTGTGACAAGCATACCACCTTCTCCACCGGTGGATATAATCTTGTCATGGCAGAAGGAAAATGCCGCAGCATGCCCCAGGGCGCCGGCCTTTACTCCGTCCACGCTAGCGCCGTGGGCCTGGGCGCAGTCCTCGATGAGATAAAGCCCTCTCTCCCCGGCCAGCTGCCGCAACCCGGCCATGTCGCAGGGCCAGCCGGCCAGGTGTACCGCCAGGATCGCGCGCGTGCTGCCGGTAATGGCGGCCCGGACAGTTTCCGGCGTGATGTTCTGGCTGTCCGGGTCAACGTCGGCAAACACCGGCCTGGCGCCGCACAATACGATGCTGTTGGCCGTGGCGATGAATGAACGGGGGGTAGTCACCACTTCATCACCGGGGCCGATCCCCAGCGCGCGCAGGCATAATTCCAGGGCCACGGTGCCGTTGGCAACGGCCAGGCCATGATCCGCGCCGCAATACGAGGCGAATTCCTGTTCAAACGTCTTGCCTTCCGCACCATACCAGTAATTTCCCAGCCCCTGCTCCAGCACCCGGGCAACGGCTGATCTTTCAGCTTTGCTGTATACCGGCCAGGGAGGGAGATCAGGCAACATGGTTACGGAGATCGAGTATCAGTCGCCCGGTTGAGGCTGTCGAACGGGACGGGCGGGTATACCGACTGCAGTGACCCCGTCGGAAAGATCGCCAATGACGCAGGAACCGGCCCCCACCGTCACACCACTGCCGACAGCCGTCCGGTTGATGACAACCGCGCCGACCCCCAGCCAACTGTAATCACCTATCTCCACTTCACCCCCAAGGTGTACTCCGGGGGACAGGTGCACCCCGTCGCCGATAACGCAGTCATGATCCACGGTCGCGGCCGTATTGACGATAACGGCGCGCGCGATCCGGGCAGCCGCCTGCACGACCGCCTGGGCAAAAATTACAGTACCCTCTTCTATATGAGCCGATCCAGCAACAACTGCCGTAGGATGTACCAGCGTAACCGGGTTAAATCCGGATTGCCGAAGCTGCGCGGTCAGGTCCGAACGTTTACGGTTATCGCCGATAGCAACGATAACGTCCCCGTGGTCGTTCCCCATGGACCTTGCGCTCAAAAAATCGGCAACCACCGGATAACCATCAACGGATGTTACCTGCGGATAAGCATCATCCGCAAACATGATCTCATTCCAGTTCCCAATGGCTCTTGCAGTGTCCGCAACCACCTTGCCATGGCCGCCGGCGCCGAAAATCAGCAGCGAGCTCATGATATCGAACCTTTGAACTTTTCCGCTGTCGCCATGCCTTTCTGGCTGATGCCCTCTTTCTTTATAATTCTCACTACAGTCAACAGAATGATCCTGAGGTCCAGGAAAAAGCTGTGGTTATCAACGTACCAGAGATCCAGGCTGAATTTTTCCTCCCAGGTGATGGCGTTACGACCGTTGATCTGTGCCCAGCCGGTGATTCCCGGTTTGACCGCATGGCGGCGCATCTGCTCATCGGTATACAGATCGAGGTATTCCATCAACAGGGGGCGGGGGCCGACAAGGCTCATATCGCCCCTGATCACGTTGAATAACTGGGGCAATTCATCCAGGCTCGTCCTGCGTAGACACCTGCCGAAACCGGTGAGCCTGCCATCATCGGACAGTAACCGTCCGTGTACGTCCGTCCTGTTGTTCATGGTGCGAAACTTGTAAAAAGTAAACGGCTTGCCCCACAAACCCGGTCGTTGCTGGCGAAACAGCGCGGGACTGCCCAGGTCAATATGTACCAGTACGGCCAGCAGGGCAAGCAACGGCAACAACAGGATCGCCAGGACAAGGCTGACGACCAGGTCGAACAGCCGTTTTATAAAATCGGACAGGTCAGCCCGCATTTGTCACCAGGCATTGTTCCATAACGTCACCCAGCCGTTTCGCCAGCAGCTTCATATCGTGTTCCTGTTCAACATATCTACGCCCTCTCAAGCCCATGGCGCGCAGTTCCGCCTCACTCATTTGCGCCATCTTCATGATGGAACCTGCCAGTTCCCCAGGGTCTTCCGGCGGTACACAGATACCGGCATCCGCCTCGATGACCGGATTATTGGCGGATTCAATTGCAATAATAACAGGACGGCCCATCGCCATGTAGTCGGGAATCTTGTTCATGCTGATTCCATATTTATACAGCGACGGCAGTTTTCTGCCGCACAACACAAAAGCCTGGGTATCCGATGCCGTTGCCGCGATGGCGTTCTTGTTGACGGGAGGATGAAAAGCAACCTGTTTCATCCCTCTTTCAGCGCAGTAATCCGCGAGTGCCTGCTTCATCGGGCCAGCGCCAACCAGATGGCATTCTATTGACGCAATACCGTGCTCCAGTTCTATGATTTCCATCGCCCGAACCAGGGTTTGCAGGTCATTGGCGGTGCCGTGGGCGCCGAGGTAAGTAATACGGAACGTATCCTGTTTCCTGTAAGCAAGGGGTTCGCCGATATTATCCAGGTTGACGCCGTTGGGTATGTGGACCACCTCCCGCGCCGGGATGTTACGGTCCCTGACATAGTTCCCATACCCCGGCAGGACCGATACAACCCGGCAGGCCTGCCGGCACAACCACCTTTCCAGCATGCCGAGCAATACGGCGAACGGGCCGTTCCTGCGGGTGCGGCCGAACGCGATGAGGGTTTCCGGCCAAATGTCGCGCACCTCGAAAATAAAAGGGACCCGGTAACGCCGCGCCAGCAACGCCCCGGAGGCGGCTGCAAGGGGGTGGACGGTGGAACCGATGACCAGGGAAGGCGGTTCCAAGTCTGCGGTCGACTTTCCAACCAGGGCCTGCCAGGAATATGCAAGCATATTGACCATGCGCCCGATGCCGTTGCCCTGGTACCCGGGCGTTTTCAACCAGCGGAAATTGACTCCGCCGATGGTTTCCGACCTGGCATGTTCATGTTTTTCCAGCCTTTGTTTCTGCGTATTCAACTCGACACTGGCCGCGAATATCCAAGTATTCCAGCCGAGATCGCGCAGGTGTCTCGCCAGGTCGTAATGACGCGTGCTGCCTGAACCCGCAGGCGACTGGGCGTAATGATTGATTATCCAGACAGTCCGGCCAGACATTATTTATAATGGTACCGCTACGTCGCTGCTTTGGTTTGGTAATGCAAGTTAAAATTCGTGAATATCATCGTCCGGTCCGTAACGCCTGAAACATGTCAACGGATCACCCTATCAGTTCCGACCGGGGCCTGAAACTCCCGCAAACTGTCACGATCATCAGTTTCTTCTTGCTGTTCCCGGGTTTCCTGTTTTATCACCAGTTCGTGGCCATGGGACTAATCCCGGCTTTTGCCGCAGGGCTGTTCGGTTATGTCTCCCTGGGCACGATCATCATCCTGCTTGTGCTGCTGCCCTGGAATACCGGCCTGCTGAAAAAAATCGCCGGGAACCGTTACGTTCAATGGGTGTTGATATTTCTGTTCTACACCTCGGCCTGGACAATCGCACATTATCTGGTTCTGGGTGGTGATTATATAACAAAGGCCACCGTACAATCTCTGGAGACGGTAATCTTCTGGACCTGCCTGTTTCTCGTGGGGTTGTTGCTCCCCATTGAAGCCAGGTCCCTGCGCTGGTTACTCGGCATCAGCTTTGCCGTCATCCTGGGTTACCTGCTCTATTTCTTCGCCGTCAGCGATTCCGGCACATACTATGCCCGGCGCATTTACGGACAAACGGAGGATGTTTCCACCTACCAGGGATTTGCCCGAAGCGTCCTGTTTACACTGTTGCTGCTGCTGGCGGTCTTCAAGTCATTACGCGCCAGGGCCGTGCTCATGCTCGGCGGCGTCTTTGTGCTGTACATGTTGATAAGCCGCTCGGATTTCTATGGGTTTCTTGCCGCCTGTATCGTGTTATGCGTCATTTCAGGCATCCGGCAGCCGAAGTACTTTCTACTCCTGCTACTTATTTCCCTGGAAGTAGTCCTGCTGGCCGTCCCTGACATAGCGCCGCGCATCGGGATTTTCCTGGAGCCCCGCACCCCTGAAACAACAGTGCAGGCGCCCGCGTCGGACAGACTGCCTGCCGGTAATGACTCTGAGCAGGCGCCCGGGCTACCGGCACCGACAACACCGGCGCCATCCGCCGACCGGGCCGAATCCCTGCCTCCTCCCGGTAAGGCTGAGGCTCCCCCACGCCTCAGCCGCCAATTTGAAGTCCTCAATATCTCTTCCTCAAAATCCTGGAGAGGCCGGCTGGCCCTGCAAAAGAAAGCTCTCGGACAAATCGCACAGAACCCGCTGCTGGGTAAATTCGGCGGGCACGTATTGACCGAAGATACCGTCAAGTTTGAAAAAGGCCACACCGGAAGGTATGCGCATAACGCCCTGTCGGCATGGGTCAGTTACGGTCTTGCGGGTTTTCTCCTGTACGTATCCCTTACCCTGTATGGTTGCATGGTTTCCGCCCGTCATGTCATTCTCAAGCGGCAGGATGAGCCGGTCTGGATGTTTGCGCTTACACTGAACGTCGTTTGCTTGCTGCTGATAATCGCCTCCAAATCGGTATATTGGCCGTTGCCGGCGCTGGGCTGGGGGGTCCTGGCCCAAGCGCTTGCAAACCCGGCAGGCGATCAAGGTTGAATACGCGTCAGGACAGGTATCGAAGCTGTGTTCCTTAACAAATGGGTTAAATCGGAATACGCCCGAAACGTGCTGACCCTGATGTCAGGCACGACCATCGCCCAGGCCATCCCGGTAGCCGTCACGCCGATCCTGACACGCATATACTCACCGGCCGAATTCGGCCTGTTCGCCGTATACATGGCCTTGATCTCAATCGGCGCCATGATCGCGACCGGACGGCTGGAGATGGCGGTGCTGATTGCCAGGAAAGACAGTGACGCGTTACGACTTGCGTTTATCAGCTTTATCGTCTCCGGCGTATTCAGCATCCTCACCCTGTTGGTGATTGCCCTGTGGGGAGAGCGGATTGCCGCATTTTCGGGGCAGCCTGAAATGCTGCGCTGGCTGTATATCGTGCCGTTCAGCATTTTTCTTTTTTCCGTCTACAAGGTCCTGCTGCACTGGCTGAACAGGAAAAAGCACTATCAACTGATGAGCCGGAACCGGGTTATCCAGAGCGGGTCCATAGCAACCTTGCAGGTGGCCATCGGGCAAACCGTAAAAGTCTCGACCGGACTTGCACTGGCGGACTGTCTGGGGAGGGCTCTGGCTCTGCTGTTGATTTTCAGGAGGATTAAAGCCACCGTCAAACTGCCGGACTTCAACCTGGCCAAGTACTATGCCCTGATCAGGAGATACAGGAAATTCCCCTTTCTCGGTTCGCCGGCAAGCCTGCTTAACGTGCTGTCGTTACAAATGCCCTACATGATCATCCCCGCAATATTCACCAGCGCCATCGCCGGCATGTACTTCCTGGTGTTCCGGGTCCTGATGTTGCCCATCGCGTTGATTGGGGAATCAATGATGGAAGTATTCAGGAGCAGGGCCATGGAAGACCTGAAGGAACGCGGCACGTGCAGGCCGCTGTTCATAAAAACCCTGTTATCGCTGGTCGTCATCGGCTTGCCGCCGACTTTGCTGTTAATACTGTTCGGCCGGGAAATATTCGCATTTGTCTTTGGCGAAGACTGGCGCGAAGCGGGCATCTACGCAACAATTCTTGCTCCCATGGCATTGTTCAGGCTGGTCTGCGCGCCCTTGGGCGGCGTGCTGTTCATCAGGGAAAAACTCAACCTCATTCTGTTGCTTCAATCGTTCTTCTTCCTCATGGTGGCGCTGTCCCTGGTACTGGGCTGGATGCAACAGGACCCGGTTTTACTGGTGAGCTTCCTGTCGGTATCAGGCTGCCTGTTCTACCTGTTGCAGGCGCTGAGTTCATTCAGGCTGAGCACGATTGAAACCGCGCGAGTAACCTGACCAGTATGACGGAACGAACGGAAATTGCCGTTTTAACCAGTGTCCACCCGCGTGGAGACACCCGTATCCGGATAAGAGAAGCAGGGTCGTTGGCAAAAGTGCTGGACCGGACTGTCACGTTATTCGTTCAGGACGGCAAGGGCGACAGTGTCGAGACCGGTGGGAAAATCCGGATCATCGACACCGGGCGCCCCCCGGCAAAACGTGCGGCAAGGATGATACTGGGTGTCTGGCGTATGTGGCGCGCAGTGCGAACGGCGCAACCGCGGGTCGTGCATCTCCATGACCCCGAACTGATTCCACTGGGTGTCATACTGAAGTGCTTCGGTTACCGTGTGGTATATGACGTGCATGAGGACCTGCCGCGCCAGGTATTGACCAAGTACTGGCTGCCGACAATCGCCAGGTGGCCGGTATCCTGGACAATGTCAGCCTGTGAGTGGCTGGCGGCGCGCGTATTTGACGCTATCGTACCGGCCGAACCGAAAATTGCCGGACGTTTCCCTCCTCAGAAGACCACGCTGGTGCAGAACTTCCCAATCCTGGATGAACTGGTCACGGCGGACAGTACTCCCTATCAGGAACGGCCGCCACACTTTGCCTATATCGGCGGGATAACCAGGATACGCGGCATCAACGAAATGATAACCGCGCTAAGCTGCACGAAAGGGATAGAGGGACAGGATACCCAACTCTGTCTCGCCGGCGCGTTCCAGCCCGCCGGCCTGCAGGAGGAAGTCCAGGCATCACCGGGCTGGCGGCAGGTTGACTTCTCTGGCTGGGCTGACCGTAAACAGGTTGCCGGGATTCTCGGAAGTGTTCGGGCTGGCCTGGTCGTACTGCATCCGACGCCGAAATACCTGGACGCCTGGCCCACCAAAATGTTCGAGTACATGTCAGTCGGCCTGCCGGTCATCGTGTCCGATTTCCCTCTATGGCGGGGCATCGTGGAAAACGCAGGATGCGGCCTGCTGGTGGACCCGCTGGATCCGCAGGCTATCGCCGATGCCATGCAGTGGATACTGGACCATCCGGCTGAAGCAGAAGCCATGGGCCGCCGCGGCCGCGAGGCAGTGGAGAAACACTACTACTGGGAAACCGAAGCGGAGAAACTGGTCACTCTTTATAATAAATTACTGTCAGACTGACGGAACGCTAATCACTCACACAATCTTTTTCTCAAAAAATGTGACTTTTCCCACATTTTTGACGATTTTTTCCTTTTCAATCCATCCGGGCCGGATAAAATCAACATTGCCATAAGGAAACCAGGCGCGGTCAGTCCGGCATAAACAAGAACAAGCAATGCCGGAAGACCGGCCGAATGGAATTCGGGATGTTGTATGCCCGTATACCCGAGGGCGGCCCGGTTCGCATTCGCCAGGGCCACGGATCAAGGACAGCCCGAGGGCGCCAGGGGGGTGGATTCCGGTCCTCTCTCCATGTCGTTTCTCCACCCCCCTTTGGCGAGGGCATGCCCAGAAGTCAATAATAAATAAAACATAAAAAAAACTGTACGGACATCTTGAATGTGATATCACTTAATTGTACAATTGTCTAATATGGATATGGTTTCTGACACCAACGTTTTTTTGGCGATTGCTCTGAATGAACCAGAAAAAGACAGGGTAATTCAACTCACCACGGATAACGGGGTAATAGCGCCTGAAATTCTACCCTACGAAATTGGCAATGCTCTAACTGCTCTGGTTAAGCAAAAAAAACTGACTCACGATGAAGCATTATCAGCATTTGACGTTACCAGTCGGACACCCGTGAGACTGGTCCAGGTAGATATTCGAAAAGCGCTTGAGTTGGCGCTTGAATTTAATATTTATGCCTATGATGCCTACTTTTTACAGGCTGCAAAATCCCTGTTCTGCCCGTTGATTACTTTGGATAAACGGATGCAACAAATCGCCAGAACGCTTAATATACAAGTACTGGAGTAATATAATGAAAGTATTTACTTATTCGGAAGCCCGCCAGAATCTTTCCAACCTGTTAAGTATTGCTCAAAGGGAGGAAGTGGAAATTCGCAGAAGAGACGGTTCAGTTTTCTCTGTCAGGGCAAAGCGGGCGAAATCTAAATCCCCTTTCGACGTTGAAGGCATCAATACCAGGGCAACAACTCAGGACATACTGGACGCTGTCAGTAAATCAAGACAGGGGCCGGCTTGATATCAATATAAATGTGCAAGCGAGGGTCGCCCGTTTAACCACTCTCTATCCGCGCGCGGACACTCGAGTCCAAATAATTGAAAGCGCTGGAGGCATACGGCCTCGACATGCTCATTCGGCCCAGGAGCAATCCGGCAGTGAATGCTGACGACATTCCCCGCCGGAGCCGAAAGTACGGGCAATGGCCAAGTTTTTTCGCAAAAATGTGACTTTTCCCACATTTTTGACGATTTTTTTCTTTTCAATCCATCCGGGCCGGATAAAATCATCATTGCCACAAGGAAACCAGGCGCGGTCAGTCCGGCATGAACAAGAACAAATAATGCCGGAAGACCGGTCGAATGGAAGTCGGGACGTTGTGTGCCCGTATACCCGAGGGCGGCCCGGTTCGTATTCGCCAGGGCCACGGATCAAGGACAGCCCAAGGGCGCCAAGGGGGTGGTTTTACACCTGTTACCTACCTCCCAAACCACCCCCTTTGGCCAGGGCATGATCAGAAGTTGATCACATAAAAAACACCATGAGTACTGAAGATGTTCAGCGGGTAGAGTTTGTTAAACCAACAGTTTGAGTACTTTGACTCGCCCATCCGTCTGGAGTAGACTTCAAACGTAATCGTCAACTACCACAGGAGCTTGATAACCATGGACCGTGAACCCCATCAAACCGCTGCTGCTGACTTTAAAGCAATCCGTTCCGACCTGCGCGCAACCGCGCGTCTCCAGAAAAAGGTCCAGCGCCAGATAGACGAAATGATCAAGGAGGGCAAGGAACGCCGGAAGGAATACGAAGAGAGGCAGAAAGAACAGCAGAAAGAATACGAAGAGAGGCAGAAAGAACAGCAGAAAGAATACGAAGAGAGACAGAAAGAATACGAGCAAAGGCACAAAGAATACGACCGGAAATTCGGTGACCTGAGCAATCGCTGGGGCAGGTTTGTCGAAAGCCTGGTGGAAGGAGACCTCGTGGCAATGTTACGGGAAAAAAACATCGAGGTAGAGACAATTGCAGAGCGCGTAAGAGGGAAACGTAACGGCGAGCATTTTGAATTTGACATCGTGGCGGTGAACGGGGAAGAAGTGGTCGTTGTGGAGGTAAAGAGCACGTTGCGCGCTGATGACATCAAGCATTTTCTGGACAGGCTGGAGAATTTCACGAGATGGTCGCCGCTGTACAAAGGCAAAAAAGTATACGGCGCGGTGGCGTATTTGCAGGTCGTGCAGTCAGCGGAAATCTACGCGGAACGCCAAGGGTTGTTCGTCATCCGCGCTACCGGTGACAGTGCCAGCATTATCAACCGGGATGGCTTTTTGCCCAAGACGTTCCACTGACGCGCCTCCGTCCGTCTGCCCGGACCGATAGCCACTGGTTTGAAAGGATAGCGGCGGCTCTTACAACGCTTGCCGGATGATATCGCAGATCCTGCCTTGCGCTTCCTCCTCAAGGTACGGATGCATGGGCAGGCTCAACACCTGCGCGCACAGGCGCTCGGAAACGGCCAGGTCAGGCGCATGGGGGTAGTCTTTGTAGGCGGTCTGCCGGTGCAGGGGCGCGGGGTAATAGACCGCGCTGGGGATGCCCTGGCGTTTCAGTTCCTGCGCTATCGCGTCGCGTTCACCTGATTGTATCGTGTATTGCGCCCAGACGGAGTTGACTCCGGCACGTAGCGCCGGAGTGACGACCAATGCTTCCAGCAATTCGCCGTACCTTTGCGCAACCCGGTTGCGCAGGGCGATCTCTTCCTCGAATACAGGGAGTTTTTCCAGCAGAATCGCTGCCTGAATGGTGTCCAGCCTGCCGTTAATGCCGATATGCACGTTGTCGTACTTGTGCGCGCCCTTGCCATGCACCCGCAGGCTTCTCAACCTGTCCGCAAGTTCATCATCATCCGTGAACAGGGCGCCTCCATCACCATAGCAGCCCAGGGGTTTTGCGGGGAAAAAACTCGTGGCGGTCACTTCCGCCAATGTTCCGACCGGGTTGCCGTCCAGGCTCGCGCCGAAACTCTGGGCAGCATCGGCGATGACGAACAGCCCGCGCTCCCGGGCATAAGCGTTTATTTCCGGGTAAGCGCACGGCGGTCCGAACAGGTCCACGGGGATAATGCCCTTCGGCGCCAGTCCGGTCCGGGTTGCCGTCTCCAGCGCGGCATCCAGGCTTGCCGGGTCCAGCAGGAAACTGTCCGGTTCGACGTCGATGAATACCGGTGTGGCGCCCACCAGTGCGACCGCCTCCGCGGTGGCGACAAAAGTAAACGCCGGGACAAAAACAGCGTCGCCGGGGCCTGTTCCCCTGGCCATCAGGGCCATGACCAGCGCATCTGTGCCGCTGGCGCAGCTTATGACGTGCCGGGCGCCGCAGAAGCGGGCAAGCTGTTGCTCCAGCTCCAACACTTCCGGACCCATGATGTACCGGCCATGGTCCAGCACTCTCTGAATCGCCCTGGGAATCCTGTCACCCAGGCGTTGCTGTTGCGCCTTCAGGTCGATGAATTCCACGGGTTTTTGCTGCAACGTCAATCCTCTGCCTCAAGCATGCCGTCGCTATTCAGGCGGTACTGTTTCCCCGTCTTCGGGCAGACAAGGTCGTCTCCCAGCTTCTCGCCGTAATGCCCTACCCAGCCCACCTGTTGCGCAGGCGTTCCGGCCATCAGCGCAAACGGCTTTACGTCCGCGGTCACCACCGCGCCCGCGGCGATGAAACTGTACTGTCCGAGTTCGATGCCGCACAGGATCGTGGCATTGGCGCCGATAGTCACCCCCCGCCTGACCCGGGTGTCCGCAAACTGGTCCTTCTTCTCAAGTTCGGCGCGGGGGTTGTTCACGTTGGTGAACACGCAGGACGGCCCGCAGAAAACGCCGTCCTCCAGTGTGATTCCCTTGTAGATACTCACGTTATTCTGGATTTTGCAGTGATTGCCGATGCTGACGTCGGGCCCCACCATGACGTTCTGCCCCAGGATGCAATTCTCGCCTATGCTGGAATTGGCCAGGACATGGCTGAAATGCCAGATCCGGGTACCCTTGCCGATCCGGCAATGACCGTCGACAACAGCCGTTTCATGGATAAAAGAGTCTGCCATTTTTTGCTCTCCCGGGTTCTCTTCATCCGCATCCTGGCGTGTATTCTGTTTCAGGATATCCTGTTCCGAAGCCTGCAGCACCTTCAGCACGCGTATTCCTTCGCTGCCGTCGGTGCGGCAGCTTGCCTTTCCGGCAATGCAGTCCAGGAAATGGGCCAGTTCCTGGCGTAACGGCTCTGCCGGTGTGACGGCAATCGCCTCGCCTTCGGCCTTGTCCGGTGTCGGCAGGCTGTTTTTCCAGACTATCCTGTGTTTGTACATCAGTAACTTCTGTTCCCATTGCAGGGTGTCATCGAACACTGCCATGCCGTCGTCGCCCACAACCACCAGTTTCTGCTCCTTGTAAGGATGCAGCCAGGAAACAAAAACATGGGCATTCTCTCCCCCGGGGAATGCCATGTGGGTTGTGGTCACGTCGGCGACCTGCGAGTGCAGGAAGAAACTGCCGACAGCCGAAACACTGTCCGGTTCATCCCCGACCAGCGACAGGATCATGGAGACATCATGGGGCGCAAAGCTCCATAGTATATTCTCCTCGCGCCGCACCTTGCCCAGGTTCAGACGATGGGAATAGATGTGGCGCAGGCGCCCCAGTTCCCCCTGTACAACCAGCTCTTTGAGCCGTATGAACGCGGGATGGTACTGCAGCAGGTGGCCCACCATCAGCACCTTTCCCTGCTGCTGTGCCATGGTATTCAACGCTTCGGCGGCATCGACGTCCAGGGCGACGGGCTTCTCGACAAATACGTGTTTCCCGGCCGCCAGCGCCTGCCTGGCAAACGCTGAATGGGTGACGGCCGGCGTAGCGATGGCGACTGCATCGATACCCGGATCCCGGAGAACTTCCTCAAACGCAGGCGTGCCGACCCGGTACTGCCCGCTGAACTGCCGCGCCAGTTCCGGGTCGGAGTCACACACCACGGCCAGCGCGCCGAGATCGGAGAAATTGCGCACCAGGTTCCTGCCCCAGTAACCGCAGCCGATGACGGCCACGCGCGCCGGCGCCTGCCCGGTCGTACTCATGAATTACCCGTCATCTGCGGAAGTATATCCCGGCCACAGGTGACATCGCGCTAGCGCCCCACGCAGTGATAATCGAACCCGGCCGCGCGCATGGCGTCCGGTTCATAGACATTGCGCAGATCCAGGAACACGTTGCCGCGCATGAGTTCCCTGACCCTGGCCAGGTCCATGCCGCGGTAGGCATTCCATTCCGTCAGCAACACCACCGCGTCCGCGCCGGTCAGGGCCGCGTAGACATCATCGAAATACACCACGGATTCGGGCAGCATGGCCCTGGCCTCGGACATGGCCTGGGGGTCGTGCGCGTGCACCCTGACCCCGTTCTCGATCAGCTTGGGCAGGATGGACAGTGCCGACGCGTCCCGCATATCGTCCGTTTCCGGTTTGAAGGCAAGTCCCAGCACCGCAAGGTTCATGCCGCTTTCGCTGCCCCCCAGGGCGCCGCGTATCTTGTTGATCATGCGCGCCTTCTGCGCCTCGTTCACCTCCATCACCGCCTCTACGATGCGGCTGGTCACGTTGTTTTCCTGCGCGATGCGCACCAGCGCCCGGGTATCCTTGGGGAGACAGGGACCGCCGTAACCGGGTCCCGGGTGCAGGAACTTGCTGCCGATGCGCCCGTCCAGCCCGATCCCCCGGGCAACGGCGTGGACGTCGGCGTTCACGGCTTCGCACAGGGCCGACATCTCGTTGATGAAACTGATCTTGGTGGCCAGGAACGCGTTGGCCGCGTATTTGATCAGCTCGGCGCTTTCAAGATCGGTCACCACCATGGGCGTCTCAATGAGGTTGAGGGGCTGGTACAACACGCGCAGCGCCTGCTCCGCCCGCTCCGTCTCGACGCCGATGACGACCCGGTCCGGCCGCATGAAGTCCGACAGCGCCGCGCCTTCACGCAGAAACTCGGGGTTGGAAGCGACCTCGAAATCGGCCTCGGGATTTTCCTCCATGACGATGCGCTTGACGTTGCGCGCGGTGCCCACCGGCACCGTGGATTTGTCCACTATCACGGTGTAGCCCCGCAACCAGGGCGCGAGTTCCCGCACTGCCTGGTATACGTATTTCAGGTCGGCATGGCCGTCCCCGCGCCGGGACGGCGTGCCGACCGCGATAACCACCAGGTCGCACTCCCCAATGGTCTCGTCATAACCGTCCTGGAACGCGATCCTGCCCTGTTCCAGGTTCTTGCGTATGAGGTCCGCCAGTCCCGGCTCATAGATAGGCACAACCCCGTCACTGAGCTTGCGAATCTGGTCGCTGTCATTGTCAATACAGGTAACGTTGGCGCCGAATTCAGCAAAGCAGGCGCCGGAAACCAGCCCCACGTAACCGGCGCCGACCATGGCGACGTTCATGGTCTATCACCTGTTACCGTCACAGCCTTATCACCCGGATGCCGGCCGGCGCTGTGTCCCGGCCCAGCCTGCCCCTGACGTCATAGACGATCCCGCTTTGTCCCTTGAGCAGGCTGCGGATCCAGTCCCAGCCCTTGTCCAGGTAAACGGCATGGGGGACGGCGAGGACCACGGCATCAGCCGGCTGCAGCGATTGCAGGTCAACCAGTTCAAGCTGGTATTCATCCCGGACCCTGTCCGGGTCAGCATGCGCGTCATTGACCTGTACCGGCGCGTTATACTGTTTCAGTTCATTAATGATATCTATGACCCGGGTATTGCGGGTATCGCCCACGTCTTCCTTGAACGTCAGTCCCAGCACGGTTACCAGGCTGCTTTCGGGCGAAGACCCGGCCTGCAGCAGCGCTTTCACGACTTGCGCGGCAATAAAGTTGCCCAGGCCGTCATTGATGTTGCGCGCGGTCAGGATCAGGTCGGGGATATAGCCGCTCCTGGCCGCCCGGTAGGCCATGTAATACGGGTCGATGCCGATGCAGTGGCCGCCTACCAGGCCGGGCGAGAAACGCAGGAAATTCCACTTGGTGGCGGCTGCGTCCAGCACGTCATTGGTGTCGATGTCCAGCTTGTCGAATATCAGCGCCAACTGGTTCATCAGCGCGATATTGACATCCCGCTGGATGTTTTCCACGACTTTGGTCGCCTCCGCGACCTTGATGGAGGACGCCTCGTAAACGCCTGCCGTGATCACGCTTTCGTAGACCTGCGTGATGACCTCAAGCGCCGCGCGATCCTGTGCCGACACGATTTTCACGATACTGGTGAATGTATGCTCCCTGTCGCCCGGGTTGATGCGTTCCGGAGAATATCCCAGGTGGAAGTCCTGTCCGCATACCAGGCCTGATTCCCGTTCCAGTATCGGCGCGCAGATCTCTTCGGTAGCGCCCGGATAAACGGTGGATTCATAGACGACGATGTCGCCCTTGCCGAGCACGCGCCCCAGGGTTGCGGAAGCGGCGGTCAACGGCCCCATGTCCGGGTTTTTCGCATCATTGATCGGAGTCGGCACAGCGACGATGTGAAAGTCGGCCTGTTCCAGTTGCCTGCTGTCCGTGGTGAAGGCTATATGGGCCGCCGCCAGTTCGTCCGGGGCAACCTCCCCGGTGCTGTCCTGCCCTTCTCCCAGTTCCGCGATGCGCCGCTCATCGATATCGTACCCGATCACCTCGCCCAGGCGGCCGAACGCAACGGCCACGGGCAGGCCGACGTAGCCCATACCAATGACGGAGATTTTCCTGTTCCTGTTCATGAGGTGGAGGGACATATTACAGGAAAACGGGAACCCTGTAGAAATCCGGCCTGCTCCCTGCCGATCAAACAATGCTAATATGGATTCACAGGTTGACAAGTTACCTGGTCATTTTCCAGCAGAATATACTCATATGAAGGATATACGTGGCAATTATCAGAGAAGATAACGGGGATGCGCGTCCGGACGCCGGGACGCAATATACGATATCTATCGGAGACGTTTTCCAGGGCACCATGGAGACCTTCGGTGAAGACTGGATACGGGTCGAACTGACTGCGGGGATGGTATACCGTATCCCTCGCAGTACAGTAGCGGCAGACATTGGGGTCGTTGATCTGGAAGGGAACTACATCACATATAAATACGGCGGCACCACCGGCTCCTTTGTGGCCAAGGTCAGCGGAACTCATTATATCAGACCATACGGGCAACTGACCGCACCAATCGATTACGAAATTACCATCGTCGAGAATACCATACCGATAGCTACCTATGATGAACTCGCAGATCAACTGACTAACGGTTTCTGGGACTGGTTCGGCGGGGGTCCCCGCGCTTTCGATATCAAGGCGGGTGGCGTGTTGACTGCCGATATCACTGCCCTGAACGAAGACGGACAACAACTTGCCCGGTGGGCGCTTGAAGCCTGGACCAATGTAACCGGTATTGAATTCCGGTTGGTTGACGATGATGAAGCTGACATCACGTTCACTGATAATGAAGAGGGAGGGTTCAACCGCTCCACGGTGGTTGATGGGGTGATCATTTCCTCACACGTTAATGTTTCAGCAGACTGGCTGGTCAAGCATGGTGCGACCATAGACAGCCACCCAATGTGGGCCTATCTTCATGAGATTGGTCATGCCCTCGGCCTTGGTCATTCGAACAATATCAATGAACCTTATTCCTATTCGGAAGATAGATTGTTCCTCAACGAGAACAGGCAGACAACAGTAATGTCTTACTATTCCCAGGATCGTGATACTTCCTTCTTCTATGCCACCAGCGCTTATCCTGTCACACCTATGATCGTGGATATTATCGCGATCCAGAATCTTTATGGTGCCCCGACTGATATTCGTACCGGTGACACCGTTTATGGTTACCAATCCAACGTGGATGACTACCTGGGTGAATTCTTCGAAAGTTGGAGTATTGGTGGACAGGACTCTTTCATGTTTCAGGTCGCCCTTACACTTTATGACAACGGCGGCAATGACAGACTGGACCTGAGAACTGACGTTTACGACCAGCGGGTCGACCTGCGCCCGGAAGGGATCTCGGATGTCTACGGCCTGGTCGGTAACTTGGTCATCGCCCGCGATACGCTGATCGAGAACTTCATCGCCGGTTCCGGGAATGATGAGATCATCGGCAATGCAGAAGCAAACCGGCTGGTTGCAGGTGAGGGAGATGACTGGCTGCTGGGTAATGCCGGGAGCGATGTGCTCGACGGGGGCGCAGGCGCGGACACGGCATCCTACCAGGGGTCGGATGCGGGCGTCACAGTGAAGCTCAGGGACGGGACCGGGGCGGGGGGACACGCCGAAGGTGACGTACTCAGTGGGATTGAACACCTGATAGGTTCCGATTATGCGGATGTATTCGGCGGCGACAGCCATGCCAACCGGTTATCCGGCATGGACGGTGATGACGGGCTCTGGGGCAGCAATGGTGACGATGTTCTGGAAGGCGGCGCCGGCTCAGACCGCTTGCATGGCGGCATCGGTAGTGATACTGCAACTTACCAATCCTCCGATGCCGGAGTGGTGGTGCGCCTGCACAGCAGGGAGGCGCGGGGCGGCCATGCTGAAGGCGATACGTTTATCGGCATGGTCACGGTAGATGGCACGGAAGTCCCGGATATTGAGCACCTGGTTGGCTCCTCTTATGCCGATACCCTGGCCGGTGACCTCCGGGACAACACGCTCAGGGGCCGCGCCGGCGATGATACGTTGTACGGCGGGCCGGGGGGCGGTGACGATGACATGTACGGTGAGAACGGCAATGACCGGATCTTCGGGGGCAAGGGGGATGATACTCTTGTTGGCGGCGCCGGTGATGATACGCTGAGCGGTGGACCTGATGACGATACCTTTGTGTTTGCCCCCGGTGATGGGGATGACACCATTGCGGATTTTGGAAACGGAGATGACACGATCGACGTCAGCGCATTTGCGGATATTACTTCTTTCAATGACTTGTCTATGGAGCAGCAAGGGGACAATGTATTCATAGATTTGTCCGGGCAGGGCGGCGGAACAATCGTGGTGTCGGACTTCGACATCGCCGACCTGGACGCCTCGGATTTCATCTTCTGACCCACCGGCTGCCATGCATTACAGGAGTCTGCTGGCGCTTCTTATAACCGCTGCAAGCGCATCCGCCGCCTGGGCGGACAAGACACCGCTGTTACTCACCTGTAACGGTGTGCCGGATACCGACCCGGCCGTTGTGGTTTCGCTATGCGACGCCCTGGCGGCTGAACTGGACAAGCGTAAACCGGACCGCGTGATCAGGAGCGGCGCGACGCCGGACTCTCTCCCCGGGAAGGCCTGGGACGTGGTCCTGGAAGTCACCCGCACCGAAGACTACCACTGGGAAGCGCGGCTGGAATGGACGAAGACCCGGCGCAAAACAAATCGGCAGGACAGCCGATTTGCACGGCGACAGCCGCCCGTAGGGTTGCATCCAGGGAAGGATGCAATGAATGACGCTGAACGGACCACCGGACCGGACGTGGAGATCTTCGGCATGGACGCGCCGCTGGGCCGGGGGGCTTACTCACATTTCATCCGCAGTCTGTTGAAAGTGAGCAAGCCGGAATTTATGGCGTCCCCTAGGGGAGTCGAACCCCTGTTGCCGCCGTGAAAGGGCGGTGTCCTAGGCCTCTAGACGAAGGGGACAGGTAAGAACCTGGTGGAGCCAGACGGGATCGAACCGACGACCTCTACAATGCCATTGTAGCGCTCTCCCAACTGAGCTATGGCCCCTTTACGACCCGGGTTGTGTCACTGCGTCCTGCCGGTAACCGACACCTGGAATAAATCCTTCAGTACGTCGATTGACCCCTCAAGCCTTGCCATGCGTTCGCGAAGATCCGCGATATGATTGTCGATCTTCGACAGTCTGGGTACGATAAGACCGGTCATGGCAATGCCCGTTCCCACAATGGTGAACACGATGGTAATGAGTTCGTAGTTCATGTTGCCACCTCCTGTATGCGCTGTGATGTAAAACCGGGTGTATCAAGAACAACAACCGCCATTCTACACTGTGAAGTCATGTTGTCAAGCCGGCTTTTGTCCGGCTGGTACCACCTCAGGGATACCCCGTATCACTCTTGTGAATCAATCCTGCGTTCGATAAGTTCCAGGGCCCGCCCGAGGCGGGACAGGGTCATGTCCCGGCCCAGCAACTCCAGCGTGACGTCGATGGAGGGCGACACCGCGCCACCCGTTACCGCCACCCGCAGGGGCTGGGCGATTTTCCCGAATTTCATGGCCTGCTGTTCCGCGACCGCATCTATGGCGGCATGAAGCGCTTCCCTTTCCCAGGCATCCAGCCCGGCCAGGGCATCCCTGACCCGTCGTAGCGGTTCAAGCGCCACGGGGCGCAGGTGCTTTTTCGCCGCGGTCTCATCGTATTCCGCAAACTCCTCGTAGAAAAAACGGCTCTGTTCAGCCATCTCCGCGATGGTCTTCACCCGCTCCTTCTGTATCCCGGCCACTTCCTTGAGATCGGGCGGGCCGGATACGTCAACACCAAGCTCAACCAGTTTTCTTTTAAGCAGGCAGGCAACATCTTCCGCCTTGCTTTCCCTCAGGTAGTGCTGGTTTAGCCATGCCAGTTTGTCCGGGTTCAGCGCGGCCGCGGCCTTGTTCACCCAGCCTATGTCAAATAATTTAATCATTTCGTCACGGCTGAATATCTCCTGGTCGCCGTGGGACCAGCCCAACCGCACCAGGTAATTCAGCAGGGCATCCGGCAGGTAGCCTTGCTCTTGGTATTCCAGCACGCTCGCGGCGCCGTGGCGCTTGGAGAGTTTCCTGCCCTCCGGGTCCAGGATCAGGGGGATATGGGCATACGTCGGCGCGGCAACGCCCAGGGCATCGAAAATGTTGATCTGCCTGGGCGTGTTGTTGAGATGGTCGTCCCCCCGTACTACATGGGTAATGCCCATGTCGGCATCGTCCACCACCACGGTCAGGTTGTAGGTGGGCGTACCGTCGGAACGGGCAATGATCAAATCGTCCAGTTCGCGGTTGCTGATCACCACCCGGCCTTGGATGAGGTCGTCGATGACCACGTCGCCGTCCAGGGGGTTTTTGAAGCGCACCACCGGCGTATCACCCGCCGCAGGCAGCCTGCCGAGGTCCCGCCATTTCCCGTTATACCTGGGTTTTTCACCCCTGCTCATGGCCTCCGCGCGCATCGCTTCCAGTTCTTCCCTGGTGCAGTAACAATAATAGGCCCGGTCCCGTTCCAGCAGCCGTTGTATCGCTGCTTTGTACATTTCAGTGCGATGCGACTGGTAGATGATGTCCCGGTCATGGTCCAGTCCCAGCCATTCCATGCCTTTCAGGATCACGTCAAGAGCCGCATCCGTGGATCTCTCGCGGTCGGTGTCCTCTATTCTCAGCAGGAACTCGCCACCGTAGCGCCGGGCGTAGAGCCAGGAAAACAGGGCAGTGCGGATGCCGCCGATGTGCAGGTCCCCGGTGGGACTGGGCGCGAAGCGGGTGATTACCTTGTCTGTCATGGCCGGGTCAGTTGCGTTCAGTTTCTTCAGTCAGCAGCGATACGCCGCTCTGCACCCGCCTTCTCAGCCAGGGGCTGGGGCGGTAGCGCGGGTCCCGGGTCAGTTTGAGCAGGTTGTCCAGTATTTCAGCGACCCTCTCCCCGCCTACCCTGTCTCCCCAGGACAGCGGGCCGTGCGGGTACCCAAGGCCCAGGGTCACGGCGGCCTCTATGTCGGGCACAGAGGCAATACGGCGCTGGGCGATATTGGCCGCGATGTTCACGATCACGGCCAGGATGCGCTGGCTGATAAAGCCCGGACTGTCGTTGATCACGGTAACGGGAACACCGCCGGCCGCCAGCAGGCCGTGCATACTGTCACGCACCCCGGGTCCGGTCACCGGGGACAGCATCAGGGTACGTCTTTTGTCCGGATCGGGGAGCGGGTCCACAGCCACCGTGCGGGCCGGGTCCAGGTTCTTCTCCGCGCAGGCCTGGCTGACGTCGCTGCCCCAGGGCTGCAGTACGGCTATCGTATCCCCGCCTGCCGGCGAGTCCGCGATCTGCGCGCCGCCGGTCTTCAATTCTTCGGCCAGTTGCCGGGACGCACTGCCGCCTGCGCCGTCCAGCCACACACTTGTACTGCTGACCTGCTGCGCCGGCGCCTCTTCAGGCTCGATCTTCCGGTTGTCCTCGTAGCGGTAAAACCCGCGGCCGGTCTTGCGTCCGAACAGGCCCGCAGCCATCCTGGGCGGGACCAGCGACGAGGGGCGATACATGGGTTCCTGCAGGAACTGGTCGTACACGGACTGCATCACCTTGCCGGACACGTCCAGCCCGGTCAGGTCCAGCAGTTCGAACGGCCCCATCCGGAACCCCATCGCCTCGCGCATGACCCGGTCCACATCAACGGGCCGGGCCACCCCCTCTTCCAGAATACGCAAGGCTTCCGTGGTAAAACCGCGGCCGGCATGGTTCACCAGGAAACCGGGCTGGTCCGCGGCGACCACGGCGCGGTGGCCGGTTGCGCCGACCAGTGATGAGAGTTCCTCGATAACGGCCGTTTCGGTCAACGCCGCAGGTATGACCTCGACCACGCGCATCAGCGGTACCGGATTGAAGAAATGCAGCCCCGCGACCCGCTCCGGCCTGGCGCAGTCCGCAGCGATGTCCGAAACCAGCAGGGAAGAAGTGTTGCTCGCGAGGATGGCCTCAGCGGAGACGATGTTTTCCAGTTCCGCAAACAACTGCTTCTTGACGTCCAGCAGTTCCACGACCGCTTCGATGACGACCCGGCAGGAGGCCAGCCCATCCATGCCGCGGCACAGGGTGAGATCGGCAAGCATGGTGTCCGCCTCGTCCTGCGTGTGCCTCCCCTTCTCGACCTGGCGCCCGATCATTTTGCCGACGAATTCGGCGGCGCCGTCCAGCGCGCCGGCCTGGGTGTCATAAAGCCGTACCGGGTACCCGGCCTGCAGGAACAACTGGGCAATGCCCCGGCCCATGACCCCGGCGCCGACAATGCCGATGCGTCGGTCGCGCCCTGCCGGGCTTGTTTTTGTTTTGTTTGTCATTAGACAGGCTATTATAACCCCATGAACAACAAATCAGGCGATGGGATACGGTTGTTGCCGGTGCGCGGCATACCCGAAGTCATGCCCGGCGATGACCTGGCGGCGCTGTTGCTCGAACGCTTGCAGGAGTACCAGGTTGCCGGCGGCGATATCCTGGTCGTTGCACAGAAGGTCGTCTCCAAGGCGGAGAACCGCTACGTGGACCTGGCCGGCGTTACGCCTTCGGACCGGGCCGCGCAACTGGCCGGGGAAACAGGCAAGGACCCGCGCCTGGTTGAACTGATCCTGTCCCAGTCAAAACGCGTGGTCAGGTACCGGCAGGACGTGCTTATCGTCGAACACAGGCTGGGCTTCGTGCACGCCAATGCCGGCATCGATCATTCCAATATCCCGCAGAACGCCCGTTCGGAACGGGTGCTGCTGCTGCCGGAAGACCCCGATGCCAGCGCCGGACGCATCCATGCCGCCATCAGGCAGGCCTGCGGCGTAAACGCCGGGGTCATCATCAACGACAGCGCCGGACGCGCCTGGCGCAACGGCGTGACCGGCATCGCCATCGGCGGCGCCGGCCTGCCCTGCCTGCTGGACCTGCGCGGCGAGAGCGACCTGCACGGAAACCTGTTGCGGGTGACCGAGGTGGGCATCGCCGATGAAATCGCCGCGGCGGCCTCGCTGGTCATGGGACAGGCGGCCCAGGGGATACCTGCGGTGCTGGTAAAGGGCCTGGAACTGGATGGGCCTGCCAATAACGCGTCCGCCCTGATAAGAGACCCGGACAAGGACCTGTTCAGGTGACCTCGGTCAGATGGTGGGGTCAGAGTAAAATCGCTATGATCGGGGTCGATGGCAGGATTGGTGGTGATTTTACTCTGACCCCGGCATTTAGCGGGAACTGCTGCTTCACCAGGTAAGTTTGACATTGAATAACACTCAGATTCATAAAGCCGTTGTTACCCTGTGCGGCGGCGTGGGCGGCGCGAAACTGGCCCTCGGACTCAGCCGGGTCCTCAAGCCGGACGAACTCCTCATCGCCGTCAACACCGGCGATGACTTCCGGCACCTGGGCCTGCATATCTCACCCGACCTGGACACTGTCATGTACACCCTGGCCGGGGTGGCGGACCCGGAACGGGGCTGGGGGATCGCAGGCGAGACCTGGCATTTCATGGAAGCAATTTCCCGTTTCGAGGGACTTGACTGGTTCAAGCTGGGAGACAAGGACCTCGCCACCCATCTCTACCGCGCCCGGGCGCTGGAACAGGGATCGGGACTGGCCGAAGTCACGGGGGAACTGTGCGATGCTTTCGGCATTGCGCACCGGATCCTGCCCATGACCGACGATCCGTTGCGGACAGTCATCCTCACCGGCGAAGGGGAACTGCCGTTCCAGGATTACTTCGTGCGCATGGGTTGCCGGCCCCGGGTGCAGTCCGTCAGGTTCGACTGGGTCGAAATGGCCCGCCCGCATCCCGAATTTGCCGCCCTGCTCAACAGCCGGAAACTGCGCGCCGTGGTCCTGTGCCCGTCGAACCCATTCCTGAGCATCGACCCGATCCTGTCCCTGGAAGGCGTCCGTCCGGGCCTGCAATCCACCCCTGCGCCTGTTGTCGCGGTATCGCCCATCGTCGCCGGCAAGGCCCTGAAAGGCCCCGCGGCAAAAATCATGGAAGAACTGGACATGCCTGCAAGCAACCTGTCAATCGCAGAATACTACCGCGACTTCCTGGACGGCCTGATCATCGACAACGGCGACAGGCATGAAGCGCCGGCAATCAGGGAAATGGGGATCGAGGTGAAGGTGACTAATACCGTAATGCGGTCTCCTCAGGACAGGATCGCCCTAGCAGAAACAACCCTGCAGTTCGCGTTCGGATTAATCCGCAGATGACGCAGATTAACGCAGATGAAATGATGATTGTTATTCACATTTTCCTAAGTTCAGTCGGTAGAAATATAATCAGCCAAGACCCGGACTCAAAGAAACAATAAAAAATAATCTGCGTTAATCTGCGTCATCTGCGGATAGAACTCAAGCACAGTCAAGGCGTTTCTCCCAGGCTACCTGGTTGCGGCGGGCATCCTGGATGTACGGGGAAAGGCGGATCAGGAACAGTACAACCCGGTTGAGCAGCGATCCGGGAAACTTCAGCGGGCGCTTGATGTCGATAAACAGCACCACGCGCCTGCCGCCGGTATTGTTCTCCACCCGGTGCCGGTAGGTGTCGTCGAACACGATACAACAGCCCTCTTCCCAGGTAGTGGTTTCCCCGCCCACCTCTATCCAGCAGTCTTCCCGCGGTTCGGGCACGACCAGGGCCAGGTGGCAGCGCAACAGGCCCCGGTAAGGCCCGCGGTGCAGGGGTATGTGCTTGCCGGGCGCCAGCACGGAAAAAAATGCCGTGAACATATCCGGTATCGACTCGAGGATACGCGTGGTCTCCGGGCAGGCCTTGCAGTTGTTTTCCATCTTGTAGCCATAGCCGTAGAGGAAGTACGACTTCCATTTGTCGTCCCGGGAAATATTGTACTGGTCGCGCGAGATGTCCTGGAAATTCGGGATGCGCTCCGGGGCTTCCAGCAACCGGTCCAGCTCCGCGCGGATCAATTCCCAGTCGGCTTCCAGCGTGCGCACCCAGGAAAATGCCGAGGGATCAAGGAAAGGCGTGCCGGGAACCAGGGAATACCTGATCAGGATGCGCTCTATGCGCTTGATCAGCCACAGACCCAGCGCCACGCTGGGCCGGCGTTTTTTCTTCTCTTCCGTCACCTCAATATTCCCCGTTTCACCAGCTTGAGGAACACCCCCCAGCCGAACAGCAGGGGATAACGCCGCAGTCTCGGGGTGACCTCAATCTCAACGCCGGCATGCCGGCCGATCTTCCAGGCCGCATAATCCACACCGTTGCTGAAGGTCAGCGCCGCCTTGATCAGCCTCAGCACCCACAGGAAATGCCCGAGCCGGCGCCTGCGGCGCCATTGCCTGTGCGTCCTGCGGGCGGCTTCGGCACCGGCCAGGCAACGGTAGCCGTTTTCTCCTTCCCTGCGCAGGATACTCTCCAGCGCAGGCAGGGATGCATCCAGCAAGGCAGTATACGCGGCCTGGTTATGGCGCACTAGTTGTCCCGCCTTGGAGTCGGGCTCAGAGCGGAATTCAGTCGAATAGGACAGGGATAACGCATTGGTCCAGACCGTTTCCGCATCGCTGATCTTTCCCTGCAGCGTTGGCAGAGTCGTCCCGAGCAGCGTCAACACGGATTGCGCCATCAGCTCGTGAAATTCACGGCGTACTGCCCGGGTGCGGGCATGGAGTATGCGCGCCGGCTGTGCAAAGCGCCCCCACAGGTAGGAGTGAAAGCCGTGGCGGATGCCGTCGCTGAAATCCGCCATGCTGATCAAGGCCAGTTTCAGCCGCACCGGCGCGTCTCCTGCAGGGATTTCCCGGTACAGGACATTGGGCGGGAGGCAGGCATTGAGCCAGGCCGGGAAACGTCTTGCGTAAGCATTCCTGTAGCTGTCGACCACAACGAAGACATCGGCGATGCCGTCCTCCATGGATTCGCCCCTGGAACAGGAGCCGTAAAACAGGATGCCCTGCAGGGCGGCGCCGTAGGTTTCCTTCAATGCCCCGGTTATCAACGCGCAGGAATCAGGCACGTCGCTTGCGCATTGCTGCGCGATACGGTCGACCAATGCCTGTGGTATTTCCGGGCTGTTCATTCAGGTAAAAATTTTCAACGCCAGCCTGTTGCAGTTCGCCGCCCCGCCCGCGGCGGGGAGGTTGACGGTCGCAAGCCAGGGCTCAAGCGGTCCCCGCCCGCTCTTCACCTTCCATGCCGTGGCCAGCCTGGCCGCCAGGAACAGGGTGGAGAGGACATGCCAGGCGATCACTGTCACCAGGGCTGCGGCAGGCTGCCCGGCAAGCAGGCCGGCAGTCAAAATAAGCAGGTTGGGGTTGCGCCGGGCGGTGATCAAACGGTTCAGGGAATCGGCAGGCCGCCACAGGAAGATAGAGAACTCAGCCACCCATAACTGGAATGCCCCCTCGCAGAGGCGTCCGCCGATATACCCTGCCAGCATGACCGCGGCCAGCGGCAGCAACGCCAGGGGGAGTGAATCGGCGCCTGCACCCACCCCCCAGGCGATATACCAGAGGGGCGGATGGATGAGATCCAGGGAATGGTCCAGCAGGTCGCCGAAACGGCTCGAGGTGAGCGTCACCCTGGCGAGCTTGCCGTCCACTGTGTCAAGAAAGGTCATGAACCATCCCAGCGCCAGGCCGGTAGCAAAATGGCCGTACCAGAAAGCCGCGCCTGCCAGGACCGCCAGCAGCACGCTGAACCCGGTAACGTGATTCGGCCTGATACCGAGCCGGGCACAGACTTTTGTCGCCCACCTTGCCGGGACCGGCCACACCCACTTGGTGACCAGGTCGGTCACGCCTTTATAGGAACTGCTGAACAATTCCTGCTCGAGTTCATCCCGGTTATCGGCGCGTATCTGCCAGGCCCTGGCCGGCTCGTATTTTTTCAGCCTGTTATCATAGGGATTGACCAGGTCGTCGGGTTCAATCTTGCGCGGCAATTCAGCTTCATGCGCGGCTTCGAATATCCCGGCGTCGTAAACTCCGGTCCGCACCGCGATCAGCGCGTCGCTGTTGTGCCCGTACAAGGCAAAATCATCGTCAAGTTCCAGGATGGCCCGCAATAACCGGCCGTGGTACAGGTAGTCACCCCGGATGCAGACTACCGCGGTACCGTGAGGGACCGGCATCCCGTCCGTGACGACGGTCACGCCGCCCAAGCTCTCCAGCATGCGGGTCAATCTCGTGCGGCCGCCCAGTCCCCATATATCCACCGGACTGTCGCCGATGATCCGGACATGACGATTCGTGATACCCTGTGTATTCTCCAGGTTAAGGAATCCCAACAATATCTCCTGAATAGACGAAAGTGAAATCCGGCCTGACCATAGCGCACCTTTCGGACCCGCACCTGACCTCACTGCACCATGTTACATGGCGTGAATTACTCAATAAACGCGTTCTCGGCTATCTCTCCTGGCGGGTGAAACGGCGCCGGTCCCACAGCCGGGAGGTCCTGGCCCGCACGCTTGCCGACCTGTCAGGCCGGCAACCCGACCACCTGATCATCAGCGGGGATTTCACTCACCTCGGCACCGCAAACGAATGCCGGGAAGCCGAAAACTGGTTAAACAGCGCCGGCGCGCCGGATTATATCTCAATTGTGCCGGGGAATCATGACCGTTACATAAACACCGACATTGCCGACACCACAGGGCGCTGGCGCGCCTGGATGCAAAGCGACCCCGGCGAACGGGACCACGCGCCGGACTTTCCTTACCTGCGGGTGCGCGGCCCGGTAGCGATTATCGGCCTCACGACCGCCGTACCCACACCCCCCTTTTTCGCCAGCGGCAGGCTGGGCGGGGAGCAATTACGGCGCCTCGGCCGGCTGCTTGAAACGGCCGCGCAGCGGGGCCTGTACCGCATCGTGGTCCTGCACCACAGCCCGCACTCCATGAGCGTCAGGCGCGGCCTGTCCGATGCGGACCAACTGTTGTCGACCCTGGCCGGACCCGGCGCAGAACTGATCATCCACGGCCACGGCCACCGCCGGATGCACGCAATGCTGCAGGCCGGGGCCCGCCGCATCCCGGTATTCGGCGTGCCCTCCGCCTCTGCCAGCTACGGCAACCCGGCGAAATCCCCCGGCTATAACATCTACGAGGTAAACCAGGCGCCGGAAGGCTGGCGCACCCGTGTCAGGTCGCTCATCCTTGACGGGGAAACGCAGCAATTCGAACAGACCATGGACAGGGAACTGGTTATCCGGGGAGATACTTGACGGATGGAGGATGTGCCCACTTGCTGAGTGATTTTCTGGAGATGACTGACGGCCGGCACTTGCGTGCTGATGTCTGTATTGTGGGCGCCGGCCCTGCCGGTATCACGCTCGCGCGAAAACTGGCAAAACACGGGCACGCGGTGTGTTTGCTCGAATCCGGCGGCGAGGATTTCGAGCAGGACGCCCAGTCGTTGTATACGGGCGCCAGCGTCGGTATGACCTATTATCCGCTCGAAAACACCCGCCTGAGATTCTTCGGCGGAACGATCCATATCTGGGGAGGACGCTGCGGGCAGCTTGACGATATAGACTTTGAACGGCGCGAGTGGGTGGCGCACAGCGGCTGGCCGTTCGGCGCAGAGGCGCTGGCCGGCTACTACCGCGGCGCACACGAAATACTGCGCCTGGGCAGCTATGGGTATGATGAACGGCTCTGGCGCGAAATCGGTGCATCGAGGCCGCCCTTCGATGAAAAACTGTTCACGACGCGTTTCTGGCGGTTTGACAAGCGTGAAGAACCGTTCGCCCTCAGGCACTGTGAAGATCTGGTCCGCTCCAAAAACGTAGAGGTTGTCCTGCACGCCAACGCGGTGCATATCCAGGCCCACCCGGATGCGCGCAGCGTGACAGGTATCAGGATCAGCACGCTGGACGGCAGGCAGGGCAAGGTCAGCGCCGCGTACTACGTCCTTGCCTGCGGAGGCATTGAAAATCCCCGGCTCCTGCTCAGTTCACGCGACGTCGAGGTGAACGGCATCGGCAACGGCTTCGACCAGGTTGGCCGTTACTTCATGGAACATCCGCATTGCCGCGCCGGCCGCCTGGACGGTAACCGGAGCTATGCGTTGTGGGATGGGATGCGCAAGAGGTATCTTGCAGACAACATTGCCGTAGCGCCGGCGCTGCTCCCGACAGCCTCCCTGCAGAGAGAGAAGGAGATACTCAATTCCGCGCTGACATTCAAGTTGCAGAGAGACCCCCGCCTGGGTATCTCCACCGGTAAAAAAATCTATGAGCACCTGAGGCACGAACTGGCGCCTGACCGGAGAGGCCGGCGCATCTACTATACCTACCGCGGACTCAAAAGGTGGTTTGACCGCAACCTGCGACCCACCGTGGAACATGCGCTCTCGGCCCTGGGCATCACCGGGCTTACCCTGGTTGTGCGCGCCGAACAGGCGCCGAATCCGCACAGCCGGGTCCGTTTGTCGAACCGTAAGGACATCCTGGGACTGCCGTGTCCGGAGCTGGACTGGCAACTGTCTTCCCGGGACAAAAATACGGTCACGGTGCTCGCCGATACCTTGCGATCGGAGTTTGAACGCCTCGGAATGGGTGAGTTGAAGAAAAGTGGCTGGCTGGACGAGCCGGCGCTGGAGTGGCCCGTCGACCTGGGTGTGGGCGCTCATCCGATCGGCGGCTACCATCACATGGGAACGACGCGCATGAGCGCTGATCCCAAAACCGGGGTGGTCGATGCCGACAGCAGGGTACACAACTACTCAAACCTGTACGTGGCGGGCAGCTCGGTGTTTCCCACCAGTGGCTGGGCCAACCCGACCCTGACGATCATGGCGCTGTCACTGCGCCTGGCAGACCACCTGGACACCCGCTTACACAATTCGACTCACGTCCGGTGACGGGTATTTTCAGCCCCAAAGGAACCTCTGACTTAATCAGAGGTTCCTACGATACAGGGATGTATCGTCAAAATCAATGACTGTAAGGCATTGATTTTGTGAGCAATACAAAAATCGCATTTTTGTATTGCGTGCTCTGACAAGTCCAGGATGGACTTGTTCAGAGCTTCTTTAGGACACCCTTTGCAGCCAGAG
>JAPPLI010000204.1 GCA_028819495.1 Gammaproteobacteria bacterium
CAGGGCCGGGGAAGAACTTCTCTCTGAACTCATCCTGCTTTTGAAGCCATGCCGACTAGTTGCCATAGGAAACGATGCGGTGCAATCAACGCGTCGTTTATGCAGTCAACCCAAAGTCATCCAGATAAGACATCCCAGTCATGGTGGGAGGACACAATTTTCGTCTCAAATGAGCGAGTTGTACGGCCTGAATGTAGATGGCGTGTCGGAGATTGAGACATCATATACGAACCAGGCTGCGCCACAGAACTGTATCAACTGAACAGATGAACGACAACCTATCCAAAACCCAAGACCTTAAAGAAGCTCTTCAACTGAAATTGCCTGAACCGCAAATTCAGGAGGATAGCCCGTGGGCAGATGACGCACTAAAAAGATCTGATGTCGCTGAAAAACTCACGAACCTCATCAGCGAGCAATCTGATCCATTCGTTATCAGCCTGCACGGACAGTGGGGAACGGGCAAGACGTTTCTGCTTAAACGGTGGCAAAAGCAGTTGGAAAATGACGGCTTTCGGGCCATCTATTTCAACGCGTGGAAAGATGATTTTTGTGATGATCCGCTTGTCGCGGTCATCGGGCAGTTGTCTGATTTCCTGGAACGCAAAGAGCTGCGAGAATTATCTGGAAAAATCAAGAAGGCTGCAAAACCTCTGCTAATTCAAGGCTCTCTAAGTGTCTTGCATAAGGTCAGTGGTTTGAAGCTCGATAAAGTCCTGGAACAATTCGCTGACAAGACTCTCGACGAGTATTCTCAGCAGGGGGAAAAAAAGAATGAACTCAAAGCAGCATTGCAAGAATTATCGGGAAAGGTGAAGGAAGATACCGGACGCCCCCTGGTTTTTGTCATTGATGAATTGGACCGGTGTCGCCCGACCTTCGCCATCGAATTGCTCGAACGCGTTAAACATATCTTTGACATTCCCGATATGGTTTTTGTATTCGGGATCAACCGCGACGAGTTGTGTTCGTCCATCTGCTCAGTCTATGGCGAAATAGACGCGGACACCTACCTTCGGCGTTTCTTTGACATGGAGTTTTTGCTGCCGGACATAGACTCAAAAACCTTTTGCAAATTTCTGATCGTGCAATACCAACTGGACCGCTTCTTTACCAAGCTGAGTGAAAGAACAGGAGACACAGCGTATGACGAGGAGTTTGCAGCGTTCAGCAGAGGACCCTTCCCGGCATTATGCAGTTATTTCGGTCTATCACTCCGCGATATTGATTACTGTATGCGGCTGATTGTTTTTATCGGAAAAAATGCTACGACAAACTACCTTTTGTATCAACCACTTCTCGCCCTGTTGATAATCTTGCGGCTGAAGAACAAAACGCTTTATCAGGAATATACCCGAGGTGACCGGACGGGCAGTGAGGTGATGAACTATATTGACGAATTGGCTCCTCCGGAAAGCCGCGACCGTGAGTCAGAAGATATTTTCGATGACTTGGAAATCAATCTATATCTAACAGATATGACCAACCTCGAAAACCGCAGTAAAGCCTTGGATGAATTTGAACGTTTATACCAGAACTTAAAACAGGAACAGGAAACACCCCACACGCCATATTTATCTGAACGAACCCAGAAATCAGATACAACCAGAATAGAACAACTGAACTCTGTCATTGCGCGATATTATAAATGGAGAAACATTAATTTTTTTTCAAGAGACCTCATTGCTCGTCTTGCCGAGTTGATTGAGTTATCCCGATCATTCATGCGAGCGTGAAAGCGTTGAAACTGACCCCCTATCCTGCCTACAAAACTTCCGGCGTTGAACGACTGGGAGACATTCCGGTTCATTGGGAGGTAAGACGGCTTCAAAATGTTGCAGATATGCGGGTAAGCAACGTGGACAAACATGTGAAGGCAGATGAAAAGCCGATTCGTCTTTGTAACTACGTTGATGTCTACAAAAATGATTATATCAACGAACAGATAAACTTCATGCGGGCAACTGCTACCACCGATGAGATTGAGCGATTCCGACTTGAGACAGATGATGTTCTTATTACCAAGGACTCCGAGTCATGGGATGATATTGGAGTACCAGCACTGGTTACTGAAACCGCCCCCGATCTTATTTCGGGTTATCACTTGGCCTTGTTACGCCCGAGACCCGACCAGGTTACAGGCGGTTATTTATTTCGTACTTTGCAAAGCAATGGTCTAGCTTACCAATTCCATATAGAGGCAAAAGGTGTAACCAGATACGGGCTTTCACGCGGCGGCATCAAATCTGTGAGGGTCCCTGTTCCACCCTCTTCTGAACAAAACGCTGTTGCTCGCTACCTCAACCATGCCACCGAACGCATCCACCGCTACATCAGCGCCAAAGAGCGGCTTATCAACCTGCTGGAGGAACAGCGACAGGCCGTCATCCATCGTGCGGTAACCCGGGGCCTCGACCCGGATATTCGCCTCAAGCCCTCCAGGGTCGAGTGGCTTGGTGATGTACCGATGCATTGGGAAGTGTGGAGGTTGAAACACGCCGCTACGTTAAATCCAAGTCGCGCTGAATCACGTAGTTCACTTAAGCCAGCTACCGCCGTAACATTTCTTCCTATGGAACGCGTTCGGTCAGACGGAAGAATTGACTCGCAAGAAATCATACCTGCATCCAAGGTTTGGAACAGCTTTACGTATTTTCGACGAAATGATGTTCTAGTCGCCAAGATCACCCCATGCTTCGAGAACGGCAAGGGCGCCCACCTTCGTTCATTACCAACGGAAATCGGCTTTGGATCAACTGAATTTCATGTGCTGCGAGCCAAGTCTTTTGTCTTACCTCAGTTTCTTTATCTTCTAACTAAAACCTCTGATTTTCGCAGGCTAGGAGCAGACGCCATGACAGGAGCCGCGGGACAACAACGAGTGCCGCCAAGTTTTTTAGCCAACTACTCAATCCCCCTCCCTCCCCTAGCCGAACAAACCACCATCGTCGAATATCTCGAAAAAGCAACCACGGATATTGACGCTGCCGCCAGCCGGGCTCGTCGGCAAATCGATCTCCTGAAAGAATATCGTACCCGCGTCATCGCCGACGTGGTCACCGGTAAACTTGACGTGCGTGAAGCGGCATTTAAACTACCAGAAGAACCTGATGAGTTGAGTTTTCCGACGAAACGAATGATGCACCCCAGAAGAAGATGATCGATGATCAAGCTCATTGAAGCCCTGAATTACCGATGCCTGCGGTATGTGTCGACGCCCCTTGACTCATTTCAAGTTCTCGTCGGCCCGAATGCATCAGGGAAAACAACTTTTCTGGATGTTGTAGGTTTTCTGCAGGATTTGGTATCTGGTGGGTTAAATACGGCATTATTGAACCGAACAAGTAATCCTCAGGATCTCCTTTTTCGGCACGAGGGCGATATATTTGAACTGGCGGTAGAGATGCAGGTTCCTGAAAAACTGCGCGAGCGTCTGGCAAGGCCGGAACTGGATACGGTACGGTACGAGGTAGCCATCGGTTTCGATGAAACACAACGCCAATTCGAATTCAAAGCCGAAAAGCTTTTATTGAAAAAGGCGGATGTGGTCAAAAAAACGCAACGATCACTGTTTCCCATGCCAGCCACTCCGCCGGATTCGTTGTTGCTTTCCGGCAGACGGCGCGACAACAAGCTGGTTATCAATAAGGCGCCGGGCGGGAATGATAATTTTTATAGTGAGACTTACCCCCGGGCAGGAAAAGGCTGGGCGCCTTCATTCAAGCTGGGGGCACAGAAGTCTGCCTTGGGCAATCTTCCGGAAGACTCAAAGTTGTTCCCTGTAGCTACGTGGTTTCGGGAATTTCTGGGCATCGGCGTCCAGCGGTTCATTCTCAACAGCCTTAAGATCAGGTTGCCCAGCCCCCCGACCAGAGTGGCGGGCTTTTTGCCCGACGGATCAAATCTACCGTGGGTTATTGAACGTCTTCGGCAAGAAGATTATGAACGGTACCGCGGCTGGATAGCGCACCTGCAAACGTCCCTGCCCGACTTGGTGGATATTGAGACTGTTGAACGCCCGGAAGATAAGCACCGTTATATGATCTACAAGTATGCGGACGATTTGAGTTTACCTTCCTGGCTGGTTTCCGATGGTACACTTCGGCTGACCGCGCTTACCCTGCCAGCTTATCTTACTGACATCCGCGGAATTTATCTCATAGAGGAACCGGAAAACGGGATACATCCAAGGGCAGTTGCAAGTGTTTATGACTCCCTCTCTTCCGTCTACTCGGCCCAGGTGTTAATGACGACTCACTCTCCGGTAGTTTTGAATGCAGCAAAAATGGAAGATGTACTGTGTTTTGCCAAAGACGATAGCGGGGCCACTGATATCGTTCCCGGTTCTGAACATCCCAGACTTCGACAATGGCAGGGCGAAGCGAATCTTGGCGCCTTGCTTGCCTCGGGAGTTCTGGGATGAAAGATCTTGTTGTTCTTGCCGCCGACAAAAACATAGAACACACACTGAAGGGGCTGCTTGCGCGGCCCCAATCTCTGGGTATTCAACCAATCGAAGCAGATATTTTTATAGAACCGGAACATGATCCTGCATGTGCTTTACGCGGCGTCAGTTTTCTTGCCAACTTCTCCAAAGAATATAAATTTGCCTTGCTTGTTTTCGATCATCAGGGAAGTGGTAAAGAGAGCGTTGAGGCTCATGAACTACAAAAGGGCATCAATGCAGAATTTGCAAATTCGACCTGGGGTGGGGAACGCGCCAGGGCGGTCGTGTTAGCGCCCGAACTTGAGACATGGGTATGGAGTGACTCACCCCATGTAGATGAGATAGCCGGGTGGAAAGATCGACAACCGGGGCTACGCCCCTGGCTCTCTGAACAAGGTTGGTTGCAGGAAGGTCAGGTGAAACCGGCGCACCCTAAAGAAGCATTCGAAGCTGCCTTGCGTAAAGCACAAATACCGCGCAGTTCGTCACTATATCGACAAATAGCTGAGAAGGTTTCCTTGGAAAAGTGTACGGATAAGATATTCAGGGACTTCAGAGAAATTCTGCAAAACTGGTTTCAGGGGGAGGATAGACATGGTCGAGTTCAAGACAGGTAATATTCTCACCGAAGACGTTGAAGCCTTGGTCAATACCGTCAATTGTGTTGGTATCATGGGGCGTGGCCTTGCCCTCCAGTTCAAGAAAGCCTTTCCCGAAAACTTCAAATCCTACGCCGTCGCTTGCAAGCAGAAAGAGGTACATTGACGAATCCCCGCTATATCATCAACTTCCCAACTAAACGTCATTGGCGCGACAAAAGCCGAATGGAAGACATAGACGCCGGTCTCGTTGCGCTGGCGGAGCAAATCAGGTCGCGTAACATTCACTCGATTGCCATACCTGCTTTGGGCTGCGGACTGGGAGGGCTGGACTGGTTAGAAGTGCGCCCGCGTATCGAAAGGATGTCTGAGCAATTCAGTAGTTTGACAGCCGTTGTATTCGAACCGGATTACGCTATGGCAGATAAGACGGCTGATTTGCTCGGCTGAGATGCCTTCAATAACAGTAGAACGAATTGCCTTAACCGGTTGGTTTTCTACCACCAGCATCCGGCAGCAATTCCTCAAATCATTACAGAACCAGTTTGGTATTTCCTTACCCGGGAGGCTATATGGCTGTTTCATTAGATGAACTCCAAACCTGGATGAACGATAAGGAAGACGAACATCTGGAGTTCAAAGAGGCAAAAACCAAGTTCCACTTTGAGACCTTGGTGAAGTACTGCGCTGCTCTTGCTAATGAAGGCGGCGGAAAAATGATCCTGGGCGTAACGGATAAGCTGCCGCGGAGGGTAGTGGGTAGCCAGGCATTTCCCGATTTGGAACGAACAAAGGCGGGGCTGATTGAGCAACTGCGGATTCGCGCCGATTCCGAGGAGATTCAACACCCGGACGGTCGGGTTTTGGTCTTTCAGGTTCCATCCCGACCAATCGGTGTACCCATACAGTACAAAGGCGCGTATTGGATGCGTGGTGGCGAGGCCCTTATGCCTATGACGCCGGATCAACTTCAACGTATTTTTGCTGAAGCCAATCCCGATTTCTCATCTGAAATTTGTACACCTGCCCAATTGGATGATCTCGACTTGAATGCTGTGGAGTTTTTGCGCCGACTCTGGCAGCGTAAGTCACCGGATCATGACATCTTGACCCGTCCCTTAAAGCAACTCCTGACAGATGCGGAGTTAGTCGTCGATGGTCAGGTAACGTACGCGGCGCTAATCCTGCTGGGTAAGCGTGAAGCCCTGGGTAAACATCTTGGTCAGGCGGAACTAATCTTTGAATACCGATCTAATGAAGCGCCGGGACCGGCAGCAGAGCGTCATGAATTCAGACAAGGTTTTCTTCCTGTGCTTGATGAGATCTGGCGACTGATAAACCAACGCAATGACCTGCAACACTTCCAGCAAGGACTCTTTATTTGGGACGTACCTACTTTTAACGAGCGCGTGGTTCGCGAAGCTGTCCTGAACGCAGTGAGTCACCGTGATTACCGTCACGGAGGGTCCGTCTTCATTCGCCAGTACCCCAGACGTATAGAGATCGTCAGTCCCGGGGGGTTTCCATCCGGCATCACCCCTGAGAATATCCTTCGGCAACAAAATCCGCGTAATCGTCGTATTGCTGAAGTCCTAAGTAAATGTGGATTGGTCGAACGGGCAGGGCAAGGGTTTGATCGCATTTTTCGCGAGTGCATTCAGGAAAGTAAGCCGTTGCCTGACTTTTCGCATACCGACACCCATTCCGTATGGCTCACCCTGCATGGTGATATTCAAGACTCTGAATTCCTGCGTTTTCTGGAGGAGATTGGTCAGGAACGGATGACCGCGTTCGGTACCGACGATTTTCTGGTAGTCGATCTTGTCCACCGTGAGCAGCTTGTTCCCGACTATCTCAAGTCAAGAGTTGAACATTTACTGGAGCAGGGGATCATTGAACGTGTGGGACGAGGGCGGGGAGTGCGGTTACTACTCTCCCGGCAGTTCTACCGACACGTCGGTAAGGCAGGGGTATACACACGTAAGCGTGGATTGGACCGTGAGACGAACAAGGAATTACTATTGAAACACATACAGGATAACAGGAAAGAAGGAAGTCGGTTGAGAGAGCTCGTTCAGGTATTGCCAGCTCTTTCGCGGAGCCAAGTACAGAATTTACTTCGAGGGTTGAAAACTGAAGGACGTATCTATAAAGTCGGAGCCACCAAAGCAGCTCGCTGGTATTCAGAGAGGCCGACGGCTGGAATTGCGTCAAAAGAGAAAAAATAAGCAAAATAATGCAATTAATTATGCAATCAGGCGCAATTAATTCCATAACTATATGTTTTTATTTCACTTTTTTTACACTGTTATGCACTGTTAAACACTATTAAACACTGTTACACACTATTAAACACTGTTACACACTGTTACACACTTTTTTCGCTTTTTTATGGATACGACCGACGGACAGGATGAATTTTCCAAGACAAAGGCGGACTGACAATCACAGTGATTGAAGTCCTGCTCTGCTTCTGTTTACAATGAGGGATGAGCCACGACCATGATGTATGGTGGCATTGATGACCACTGACACCTCTGAGCGCGGTCTGGAAAGAATAATATGCGCCGCGCTGACGGGTATTCCTTGCGACCCGGCCCGGGATAATACGCTCACGGAAATCCCTTCAGCCCAAAAACAGGTATCCTTTGGCGGTGTAGGGAAAGAAGCCTCTCCCTATGGCGGCGTCGGCTGGATCTGCGGTTCCCCGAACGACTACGATCGTGAGTACTGCACAGACCTGGAACAACTCTCCGCCTTCCTGCGAACAACACAGCCTGAGACTGCTGGCTCCCTATCTCTTGACGAAGACGGCCCGACAAGGCGCAAATTCCTTGCCAGATTGGAGCGTGAAATTGCCAACCGCGGCATCATAGATGTCTTGCGCAAAGGTATTAAGCACGGCGCCCACCATCTCGACCTGTTTTACGGAACTCCGTCGCCGGGCAATGAGCAAGCCTCAGTACGATACGGAATGAACCATTTTTCGGTTACCAGACAGTTGCGTTACAGCCAGGCAAATACGCAAAACTCGCTTGACCTCGGGCTGTTC
>JAPPLI010000102.1 GCA_028819495.1 Gammaproteobacteria bacterium
GCCGGCGCCGAGCCGGCCAAACCCGAGGTCGGTATCGAGCCGGCAGCACGGCAGGCACAAGTGGAAAACCCGGCTGGACCGCCGACGCAGGAACCACCACGGATGAACCCGCCGGCCGCGCGCCCGGCAACGCCGCAACAAACGGCAACTCCCCCTGAAAACGTCCCCTGCCCCCATTGCAGTCGCGCCGAACAACTGGTGGTGGACCTGATCTACTACAAGCAAATCCTCGCTATCCTGGGGGAAATAGACCAGCAGAGGGAGCAGATCGATGACGGTTTGTTACGCTCGGCCCATGCCGAGCTGGCAAGGATCAGACCCGACCTTGCCGCCCTGTTGAAAACGGAAAAAGCGCCCGCGGCGCGCCCGGCGCCACCGCCAAAAAAATCGGGGAAATCTCCCAAAAAGCCGGTTAAACCTGCGCAAAAACCCAAGCCCAGGCAGAAAGGCATAGAGGGCCTGGTAGTCGGGCACGTCAACGAAGCAAACCGGGAGCTGGGCATAAAGGCCAGCGTGGTGCTGGTCAGCCACGGGCGGCCGCGTTCCCTGACCGTCGGCAGTGTCATCGATCACAACCGGCGCAAGTTCAAAATCGTCAAGGTGGACTACGTCAAAGACCGGGGCAAGGGCAGCCGGCATGAGGTGCATCTTGAAGACCAGACCAGTAAGCAGATATACGTGGTTCCCTGGCAATGATGTTCAAGGCACTGAAAAAAAGGAAACCGGCGGCGGCGCTGCCAACCTTTGAACAGGAGGCGCCGGACAATACGGTCCAGGAAGCTCCGCTTATTACCAATTACGATGAGCTGGAAAACGTGCAGCTCACCACCAACGCCGATATCCTTACGGAGACCCGGAAGATGAACGGCGCCTGCCCGGGATTCATCGCCGAGGATGCGCAACTCTACTGCATCGACCGCAGCGACCTCAACAAGCATGAAGCGCTTGCCCTGAATCAACTGATCAACCTGATCAGGGAGGTGCATCACAAGGAACCGGTCATCCGCGAAACCACGCGTTCGGTATTTGAATCCTTCATCAACAGGAACAAGGAGATTTCCCTGCAACAACAGACCCGGGAGAGTTCCAACCAGGTCAATGAGCTGCTGTCCCAGGCCATCAACAACAACGCTACGGACATCCACCTGGAAATCAAGAACAACAAGACGACTGTCTATCAGCGAATTTACGGCCGGTTGTCGATAAGCCAGTCCTTCGACAAGAGCCAGGGAATAAAGATCATCGCCGCGGTCTGGAACATTTACGTGAACCAGCCGTTCAGCAACGGCGACGTGGCCAAGGACGGACGTTTCAACTTCGACTACAAGGGACAGAAATGGCTGTGCCGGGTGTCTTACGGTTATTCCAAGGTAAATGATGAACGCAGCCTGGCCATCCGTTTGCGGGACATGAAGCATATCCCCGACATCGCCAGCCTCGGCTACCATGAGACCCAGTTGCAGACCCTGAAACGGGTTTCGGCCAACAAGGGCATTACCCTGATCATCGGCGCAGTCAATTCAGGCAAATCCACCACCCAGACCGCGATCATGAAGACCCGGCCGGCGCTGGAGAAAAACCTGGAGATCTCCGACCAGATCGAGGTTGAGCTGGACAATTTCGTACAAATCCAGTTGCCCATCGAAGGCACGGAGGAGATCATCCGGGAAAACAAGGAAAAACTCAGGCGCATCTCCACCCGGCACGACGTGGACTTCATTGCCATCAACGAGATACGCGATCGCGAAACCGCGGTGATGGCATCTTCCATGATGCTCCAGGGGACCACCGGGATTGCGTCCATCCACGGCTCCGGTTGGGTTGATGCCATCAACCGGTTGGTCTCCAGGACCGACCTGGGGATCAGTCCCGATATCCTGTTCTCCGAGTCGTTCCTGAGCCTGATCATCGTCCAGTCCCTGATAGGCGTGCTGTGCCGGCGGTGCAAACTGGAGGCGCACCCCGACCTGTTCTGGCAGGAATATTACCGTACCGGTTTCGGCGCATACTCAAACCGGGACGTGCGCTACCATAATGCGGACGGCTGCAACGCCTGCCGGTATTCGGGAATTGAAAAACTGACCCTGGTGGCCGAATGCATACCGATCACCGAGGCGAACCGGCGCCTGCTGATGGACACCTCCGACCCCCAGGCGTTACGTGACTGGATGCGGGACAACGGCGTATTGAACATCCACCAGCACGCCTGCACGAAAATCTTCGAGGGCGAACTGGACCCGCTGCTCACCCAGCGCAAGATAGGCAATTTCAACAGAGGGAACCTGTACGATGCCTGGAATCATTGAAAAACGGCTGCATCTCCTCAAGTCGTTATACCTGCGCGCCCTGCTGTTCAACAACGACACCAGGACATATTTTTACGCTACCCTGCGGGAGTACCTGGGGAGCCAGTTTCCGTTACTGGGCATTTTCGACCACATCCAGGAGCACAGCAACAATCCCGCTGTCCGTGAAATCTCCCGGCTCAGCAAGCAGGCCATCCGCAACAACCAGCCCTTCGCTACCCACTACCATAAGACCGGTTTGTTTACCGAACAGGAAAGCAGCCTGCTGGCGCTAGGCGAACAGTACGACTGCATGGACACTATCACAGACCTGTTGCTGGACCAGGACGTGCGGGGGCCGGTGGCCCTGCAGATCCTTTCCGGCAGCATCCAGTGGATATTCATGTGCCTGGTTATCACCGCCATGTCCATCTATACGTTGCCCTACCTGAAAAACTATACCAGCGGTTATACACTGTTTTTCGATTACGTGACTTTTGTCAAGACATGGTGGCCGCAACTGGCCGCGCTGGCGGCCGGCGTCATTCTCATTTACCACTGGTGCTCCTACCGCGTTACGGGACCGGTTCGTGCCGTACTCATGGCCTGCGGCTGTTTCCGGGTACGCGACATGTTGACCGAACTGCGGTTCCTGAAAATCAGCCGCGCACTGATTTCCACCCGCCTGCCGCCAGACGAGTTCCTGCGCCTGATGGAAACCACTTTCGCCGGACATCGCCAGTTTGGGCAGATGTTACGAAAAAGCAGGTCCAGTCTTAAAGAGGCATCGCTGCTGCAGGCGCTCCGGAATGTGCTGTCTCCCTACGCATACTCCCACGTCCTCTCATGCACGCCGAACCAGACCCCGGACGAGATTGCCAGGGGCTTTGACATGGCCGGACGGATGCTGGACATCAGGCTTGCCAGGGCCATCAGGACTTACCGGACTTTCTACACCATGCTGTTTTTGAGCCTGAGTATCGCCATCACCATCCCCTTTGCCCTGGTCTCGATGGGCATGGGCATTGAAATCTAACCACAGGAGGGAACTGTTATGAACCAGGTTGCCATTGTATTCGGGTTGATCATCACCAGCGTCGTGGGCTTTGGCGCCTACACCGCGCTGGCGCCGTTGCTTACACAGTCTGAGAACCGCAATATGGAGGCGGAGATTATCAATGTGATCAACGCGGCCTCGGAGTATCGCTGGGTGAATCGCGGGGAAGCCGGTCTGGCCGCCGCCGGCTTTGACGACCTCGTGGATAACGGGTACCTGGATTCCGAGCTGTATGACGACGGTGGTGACGAAAGCGTAATCGAGACGGACATTACTGCCTCGCCGGGCGCCACGCCCCCGGTGGTCACTTACGACGCCGGCGATGCTGAGAGTTGCAACTGGCTGCTGCAAAGGGCGGAAACCGGCAAGTGGACCAATGTGGACGCGGACGCCGCCGCCAATGCCTGCGCGACCGCAACCCTGACCGTCGTCATTGAGTGACCGATGCCCGCCCTCCTCTACAGCTTCGTCCTGGCCCTTGTTTTCATAACGGGCATCACGATGATGATACAACCGCACCGGGAAACCCGCGCCTTCATGCACACACTGGACGATATCCAGAATGCAGGTATCGACTATATCGGCGCACACTGCAACGACCCCCTGCCCGGCGCGGTAACCGATGCCGGCTTGCAGTCCTCCGGCCACCTGGACAACGGCTTCGACGATCAAGGCGTCGGGTTTACCTGGCGCCTGGCGGACCATCCCGTCGTCAGCGTCAATGCCGGGGGAGATGCCGCTCACCTGGCATTCCTGGCCGGCCGCACCCTGGGAGGGTTTGAAACGGACGGCTCCTATATGTTCATCCCCGACCACGACGTCACTTTCTTCCGCGCCGCGAACAACTGGTACAACCTGTTTGCCTACGCCGGCAACGATTTTTCCTGCAACACGCCATGAATATATTGCCGACCATCTATTTCATGCTGGTGTTCAGCCTGCTATCCCTGGGACTGAGCTTCAGGGTCGAAGAACGCGCCCGCTCCCTGGTCCCGGACCGGGTCCAGAACGCCATCATACAACTGGCCCTGGCGCAGCATCGTTACATCTCCGACCCGGGCAACCCCGCGTCCGGCAGTTATGCCGGGGATATCGCCACCCTGAGTGACTACCTGCCGATCTGGGAACCGGAACCGGGTTTTGCGACCCCGGTGTTCGCGTTCCCCGCAACCGGCGGTTTCACCATCCGTTACCAGGCGGCCGACAACGCTGAAGCCGGGCGCATTGCCGCGCGCCTCGGCGCGGTGGCGCAGGTCAGCGCCAACACGGTCACCGTCGGTTTCGCCGACCCCACCGACCTCGCCCTGCTCGATACCTTCATCAGCCGCGAGGACGCGGAAGATGAATTCGTCAGGAAGGCCGGAGATGAAATGACCGGCGCCTTGAGCTTCACCGGCGGCATCGGCGGCGCCATCGACCTGAACCAGAATACTCTTACCGACGTGTTGCGCGTGATAGCCCGCAACCCCGGCGCGACGGGGACGGTGGAAGCGGACATTATCGTCGGGACCACCGCCACCTTCAACGACATACTCATCAACCCGTAACCCCACGCGTAGCTCCCACCAGCAAGGACCCCGAACGTGAATCATTTACAAAAATTATCTACACTCATCAAGCTGTTATCGCTCGCCATTACGCTCTCCCAACCGGCCGGCGCCCAGACCATCAGCGACACCGCCAAACGCGTCAACGCCCATGGCGATCACGGTTACTGGCAATCCGGCCAGCCTGACGTCATGATCCTGTGGCCGCAGGACCAACAGAATATCGTCAAACGGTTTACCGGCAACGCGCAGCATCCCTACCCTTACCGCTTGTGGGTTGATTCCGGTCGCGCCGGTGGCTTTCCCGTAGTGTTGAAAAACTCATCGACGTTCAATAATTTTCTTGAACATATCAAGGCAAGTCCCGACAAGGACTGGTGCCAGATCGCTGAAACCTGGACAAACTGGCATGGCAGTGCGCCCACTGCCTGCGGCACACACAGCTATACCCAGCAGCGCAACTGTTCCATCGCCACGGGCGCGGTAAAACCCTGTCCCGATCTTTGCAAACCCGCGTTTCAGACCCGCGCCCGCAGCGTTGACAATGGGCCTTGCAAGCCGCTGCCGCCGGTAAAAAAATGCCCGGTCACTGCCTGGTCGCCCGGCGTCGGCACAGTATGCAGCGGGAAGACCTTCACGCAGAGCCGTACCCTGGCCGATTGCAGCAGCGACAGGCGCCCCGCGACCGGAAGCAAGTCCTGCCCGAAGACGTGCAGGGTCAGCGCCTGGTCGCCCGGCAGGGACACAACGTGCCGCAGAGATACCTTGACTCAAACACGCACCCTGTCCGATTGCAGCGCCGACCAGCGCACGGTCAGCGGCACCCGGTCCTGCCCATTAACATGTACGCCCACTTCCTGGGCGCCTTCTGCCAACACGGTATGCAGTGGAAAAACACTTACCCAAACCCGTACCCTGGGCAATTGCTCCACCGGCAGTCGCAGCGCCACCGGCACAAAATATTGCCCGCCAAGATGCAAGGCCACTTCATGGAACCCCACAACCGGCACAGTCTGTAGCGCAAAACAATTCACACAAACCCGTACCCTGAGCGACTGCTCCACCGATAGCCGTAGCGCCACCGGCGCAAAACACTGCCCGCCAACCTGCAATACTACTTCATGGAGCCCCGCAACCGGCACAGTCTGTAGCGGAAAACGATTCACCCAGACCCGTACCCTGGGCAATTGCTCCACCGACAGCCGCACTGCCACCGGCACAAAGTCCTGTCCTCCAAACTGCGCGGTTACCGGTTGGCAACCCTCTGCAAACACGGTATGCAGAGGGAGCAGATTAATCCAGACCCGCACCTTGAAAAACTGCAGCAAAGACAGTCGCAGCGCCAGGGGAACCAGGTGCTGTGGCACGGTGACAGCATGGCGCCCCGACCCCGCAACCAAATGCGGCGCTTTCACCCAGACCCGAACCAACGCCTGCGGGAAGACAGAATCCCGCTCGACGAAAGGGACGGCGTCCTGGTGCGGTTGTAGCTGGGGTCCCTATTCCCCGTCCCCCGGCACCGTATGCAAGGGTAAGACGTTTACCCAGAAGAGCTATTACTCCTGCAGCGGCAGAACCAACAAGCCGAGGACACGCACCGCAACGGGGACGAAGAGTTGCCAGAAAGCAGAATGCAGTGAAGGCCGGAGCTATTGCTCGGCATACAAAAGATACCTGTGCAGGAACGGAAAATGGAAAGTTATAGCCGAAGGCCCATACGCTTGTTTTACTCCTTGAAAAAAGAATCATACCCGCCCCGCGGGATGATCGTGTCCTTCGCGGACATGACACAGCAACCGACCCGAGGGCTGCAATACGCCCCCGGGCGTATTCCTCTCGTGGTCCAACCACAGGAGACATAAACGATGAAGATATCGCTGAAATACCTGGTGATTGTTTTTTTGCTTTTTATCGTGGGCAGTCACGCCGTGGCGAGTCCGTACCTGGCCGAGGCACGGAAAGTGATGCTCAAGTGCGCCCTGACGGAGGTAAAGCCGCAGATCGTCTATCGTGCATACGAGAAGACCGGCAATACCAAGCGCCGGAGCAGCAAGGTCGATAAGAACGAAAGCCTTGAGGACGCGTTGGTGCGGAGCAACCTGGGTTGCATCGTGAAAACGATCGATTCAATGCTGACGTACAAAAAGCTGGAGAAATTCATCCAGTAGCTTCATTCGGTCTGCTGACCCAAAAAGCCGGTCTTCGGACCGGCTTTTTCTATATCGCTTGAAACTTAACCAGCGGATGTGACAATCATTCAGTTGCAGCCAACCGGTCGAGTTTGCCGGACCAGCCGAGGATACGCTTGTCCGCGGTGACCAGTCGGTGCCCTTCCAGTGCCGTGGCGACAATCAGCCGGAAGCAACGGCTTCCCATTCCACGTCCAGGGGCTCAATGATGTCGCCGAGTATCCGGATTTTATCCTTGTCTATGCCGAACAGGCTCGTCGGCTTATTTCGATACGGCACAATACGGACTACCGGCTTGCCGTTCTTGGAAACGATAAGCCCTTCTCCGGTGTTGGCTACCTCGTCCATCAGCTTGAGACATTTTGCCTTGAACTCGGACGCTTTGATCGTATGCATGCCGCCGGTTTTGTCTGTGTTCATGTTTTTCATTCACCAAGTGAGGCGTGTTGGCAGATACTCTGGATTATATCATGGTCATGACCATGGTCTACTCTCTGGTACTCTCTCTGGTCCTTCCGGCAACCGCGAGCGGGGTGCCCTCCCTCATGGCAGTTTCAACATGCCCTTGCCAAAGGGGGTGGCTTGGGAGGTGGACAAGTGTAAAGCCACCCCCTTGGCGCCTTCGGGCTGTCCCTGATCCGTGGCCCTGGCGAATACAAACCGGGCCGCCCTCGGGTATATGGGCATACAACATCCTGAATTTCATTCGACCGGTCAACCGGCGTTGTTTGTTCTTGTTCATGCCGGACCGACCACCGCCTGGTTTCCTTATGGCAAGGATAATTTTATCCGGCCCGGACAGGTTGAAAAGCAAAAAATCATCAAAAATGTGAGAAAACTCACATTTTTGCGAAAAAACATGACTATTGCCC
>JAPPLI010000210.1 GCA_028819495.1 Gammaproteobacteria bacterium
TTGTTGAGTTGCTCCCAAATGCCGAGAAACTCGATCGTATTCCGGTTCCGCAGCCAGTTCTGGATGATATAGTCCCCCCGCTCCGAATCCCGATGGCGGGCAATGTCCGTCAACGAAATGAAATCCGATTCCTCGATCCGGGCAACCTTGACCGAGGTTTCCAGTACCTCGATCTCGCGGTTCTTCCGGCTCATACCCATATCTCCCTGATACTTGTTGGTGGTTGCATCATTCAAACCTTCATTTGCTCAATATTCAAACCAATCTGCTCACGGCACTGGCGCAGAATGTCAGGATAGACGCTTTCCACTCTCAGCCTGGTCATATCAACTCTCTTAATGTTTGTCTTTGGAATCCGCCGCCACCTTCAGGAGTTCCACCAGTTGCTGTTTCGCGCCGGGGTCGGTGATGGCGGACAGCGCCTGGTTGAACAGTTTTACCTTTTGGTCGTGCTCGCCCAGTAATTGTTCCAGTTTCAGGTTTTCGGCAATGCCTGGCTCGCCGCCGGTCTTGTATTTTTCATCCAGGGCCTGAAGCAGGGAGAAATACTCATCCTTGCTGGCGCACATGGACTGGTAGGCCTGCCAGGCGGCCGCGGTTTCCGGGCTTAGATCTTCAGTCAAGCTGCTTCTTCAAGCGCGTCAGAGTATTGCCCCAGGCAGGCCAGGCTGTTGCATTTTTCCCGGTGCAGCAGGGCCGCCTGCGCCGCGCTGAAGTTATCCGGGCTGCCGGCCCAGGTCTTCAGGCTGGGTTCCTGCAGGGCGCGCCCGTAGGAAAAACTCAGGGGCCAGGGCAGGCCGTCATTGTTCCGGTTCATTTCGTTCAGGTGGGCTGTCGCCAGGGTTGCGCTCTGGCCGCCGGACAGGAAAACGATACCCGGCAGCGACGCCGGCACCGTGTTCAACAGGCAGCGGACGGTTTTTTCAGCGACTTCCTGCACGCCTGCCTGTACCGGGCACTTTTTGCCCGATAGGACCATGTTGGTCTTCAGGATGGCATGCTCCAGCGCCACGGCCTGGTCGCAAAGGGCGTTGAAGACCGTTCTCAAGGTCTTTTCCGTGGCCCAGTAGCAGACATCGATGTCATTATCGGCATCCATCAGCACTTCCGGTTCCACCATGGGCACGATGCCGGCTTCCTGGCACAGCGCCGCGTAGCGAGCCAGGGCATGGGCGTTGGCTTCGATACATCCGTTGGTAGGGATATGATCGCCGATGGTGATCACGGCGCGCCACTTGGCGAACCTGGCGCCCAGGTCGCGGTATTCGGCCAGGCGATCGCGCAGCCCGTCCAGACCTTCGGTTACCTTCTCCCCGGGACGTCCCGCCAGGTCCTTGGCGCCCTTGTCTACCTTGATGCCGGGCATGATGCCTTTTTCGATCATGACCTGCGGGAAGGGAACGCCGTCCCGGGTCTTCTGCCGCAGCGTCTCGTCGAACAGGATCATGCCGCTGATGAAATCTTCCCCGCCGGGCGCGGTGATCAGCAGTTCCCGGTAGGCGCGCCGGTTTTCTTCGGTGGATTCGACATTGATGGTGTCGAAGCGTTTTTTTATGGTCGGCAGGCTCTCGTCTATGGCAAGAATGCCTTTGCCTTCAGCCACCATGGCGGCGGCCGTTTGCGCCATCTGTTCGGTCATATCACTCATTCGTACTTACTCCTGCACTGCAAATTCGTTCATTCAAGGAAGCCCTGCCATAATGACAGGCTTCCTTAATTGTAAGGCAAAACCCGGCCTGCTTAAACTGCCGGTCAGGGCATTTCCGGGTTAAAGGTCTTGCTGATGATCTTCCACTCGTCGTTCACCTTTGCAAGGTGGAAGTAGTCCGTGAAGTTAACCCCCATGAATCCCGCTTCCTTGAGGGTGATACTGGCGACCGGGCCGGAAACCTCGACGTTGGTGATCTCAGCCTGGTACGCGCCGCCTGCATCTGCCCCCGGCGGCGGATTCTCGACTGCCTGGAAAAAAGGTTCCGGCGAACCCATCAGGTATTCGCCCATCATGTATCCCGACATCAGGGCATTATCGTGAAAGATGGCCCGCAACCGTTCGGCGCTGCCCGCGGCGCAGGCATCGACATATTCCTGGATGACCGCACGTGCTTGATCTGCTTCTTTTGTTTCACTCATCTCTTTATCCTCTCTATATCTGTTGTTCGGTTGTTTCTCCTACCCGAATGATTTTCAGGTTGTTGGTGCCGCCGCGGCGCCCCCTGAGATCGCCTTTCGTGATCAGAACTATGTCGCCCTCGCTGACCAGCTTGCGCCGGAGCAGGATGGCGATGAGTTCCTCGTTGGCCTCCAGCGGGTCCGTATGGGTGATGTCAAATTGTATGGGATAGACGCCCCGGTACAATCTTACCTTGCGCATGGTCGATGCATGGCGGGTAAACGCCATGATCGGAATCCCGGAACTGATGCGCGACATCCACAGGCAGGTTGAACCGGTTTCCGTCAGGGCCGCTATGGCATTTGCCTTGATATGGTTTGCCGCATACATGGCAGACATGGCGATGGCCTCGTCAATGCGTTTGAATTCCTGGCTGATGCGGTGGTGTGATTCCCGGGTTTCCTTCTGTTTTTCCGTTTCCTCGCAGATCCGGGCCATGGCCTGAACGACCCTGTCGGGGAACTTGCCGATACTCGTCTCTCCCGACAGCATCACCGCATCGGTGCCGTCCAGGATCGCGTTGGCCACGTCGAATACTTCGGCGCGGGTGGGGATCGGATTGTAGATCATGGATTCCATCATCTGTGTGGCAGTGATCACCGGCCGGTCCATATCCTGGGCCTGTTTGATGAGTTTTTTCTGTACCGGCGGCAGCGCGGCGTCGCCGATTTCGACTCCCAGGTCGCCCCGAGCGATCATGATGGCATCCGCCGCTTCTATGATGGCCGCGGCATTTTCCAGGGCTTCCATCCGTTCAAATTTCGCGATAATCCCTGCGTTGGATCCCGCTTCTTTCAACAGCGCCCGCGCCTGCTCGATGTCGGCGGCGCTGCTGACAAATGAGACGGCGAAATAATCGGCGCCGATCTCAACCCCGTGCAACAGGTCCTTGCGGTCTTTCCTGGTCAGGGCGCCTGCGGACAGACCGCCCCCCTTCAGGTTGATCCCCTTGTTGTCCGACAGCTTTCCACCCGTGACAACCCTGCACTGAACCTGCGTCTTGACCAGGTTGACCACTTCCAGCACGATACGCCCGTCGTCTATGAGCAGAGTATCTCCGGGATTGACGTCCTGGGCCAGTGCCCGGTATGTGACACCCACCTGTGTCTTGTTGCCTGCGCTCTCCGGCAAGGACGGGTCGAGGGTGAATTCATCCCCTTCCTGCAACAGGACCACGCCGTTATGAAAACGCCTGAGCCTGATCTTGGGACCTTGCAAATCGGCTATCAGACCGATCTCCAGGCCCTCCCTGGCGCTGATTTCCTTGAGTACGCGGGCCCGTTCCCTGTGCTCCAGGTGGGTCTGGTGAGAATAATTGATACGGAACAGGTCCACACCGGTCTGAACCATGTTTTCCAGCATGTCCGGCTTGTCGGTGGCCGGACCCATGGTGGCTATGATCTTGGTCCTGCGCATCAGTTACGCGCCGCCTCCTGCAATGCTGCGATGGCGGGCAATGTTTTGCCTTCAAGCAATTCCAGGAATGCTCCACCGCCTGTGGAGATACAGGAAATGCCGTCCGCGACGCCGAACCGGGCGATAGCCGATATGGTATCGCCGCCCCCGGCAATGGATAATGCCGGACTTGCAGCAATAGCCTTGGCCAGGGCGGCAGTGCCGGCTGAAAACTGTTCGATCTCGAATACCCCTACAGGGCCATTCCACAGGATCGTTGCAGATGAACCGATCGTGCGATCATTCTCTTCGATTGTCCGGGGGCCTATATCCAGGATGCGGTCGTCCGGTTCGATTTCGGCCAGGGTCTTCACCTGCGCCTCAGCATCCTGCGCCAGTGCTTTCGCACAGACCACGTCTTGCGGCAGGGGGATCTCCTTGTCATGGTTCCGGGCACAGGCCAGAATGTCCGCCGCAGCGCCGACCAGGCCCTCTTCATGAAGTGAATTGCCGATTGGCCTGCCGGCAGCTTTCAGGAACGTGTTGGCAATCCCGCCGCCGACGAGCAGGCAGTCCACCTTCCTGACCAGGTTTTCCAGTATCACCAGCTTGGTCGAGACCTTTGCCCCGCCGACGATCGCGGTCATGGGGCGCCCGGGCCGTTCCAGGGCTTTTGTGAGTGTCTCTATTTCAGCCACCAGCAAGGGCCCGGCGCAAGCGGCGGGGGCAAACCTGGTCACGCCGTGGGTCGAAGCCTGGGCGCGATGTGCCGTGGCAAAGGCATCGTTCACGTAGATATCGCACAGGCCGGCCAGGTTCCGGGCAAGCCCGTCGTTATTTTTCGTCTCTCCGGGCATGAACCGGATATTCTCCAGCATCACCACTTCTCCCGGCCGTAACGAAACTCCCTGTTCCCAGTCGGGCACCAGGCGCACCTCCCGGTTCAGCAGGGCGGAAACATGCCCGGCGACCGGGGCCAGGCTGAATTCATCATCATATTGTCCTTCTTTCGGACGTCCCAGGTGCGAGACCAGGATAATGGCGGCAGGCGCGGCAAGCAAACGCTCCAGGGTGGGCAGACAGGCACGGATACGCGTGTCGTCCTGGATGACGCCACCGCTGACAGGCACGTTGAAATCCGCCCGGATAAGGACTGTCTTCTGTGCCGGGTCCAGGTCGTCCAAGGTAACGAACCCAACGCTCACTGTTATCCGGCGTTCATCAGGGCAATGGTCGTATCGAGCATGCGGTTGGAAAACCCCCATTCGTTATCGTACCAGGCAACCACTTTTACCGTTGTGCCCTCGATGACCTTGGTCAGCGAGGCATCATAGGTCGCCGATGCCGGGTCGTGGTTGAAATCGATGGAAACCAGCGGCGCCTTGTTGCAGGCCAGGATGCCGTTCAGGGGACCATCCGCCGCAGCCTGCATGAGTCCGTCGATCTCCTCATGGGAGGTCGCGCGCGCGGCCTGGAAAGACAGGTCCACCACGGAGACGTTGATGGTCGGCACGCGCACCGCGTAGCCGTCCAGCTTGCCGTTGAGTTCCGGCAGGACCAGGCCGACTGCCGCCGCCGCGCCGGTTTTGGTCGGAATCATGGACAAGGTCGCGGAGCGGGCGCGCCGCAGGTCGGTGTGGTACACGTCGCTCAGTACCTGGTCGTTGGTGTAGGCATGGATCGTGGTCATGATCCCGTTTACCACGCCTATGTGGTCATGCAGCACCTTGACCACCGGGGCCAGGCAGTTGGTCGTGCAGGAGGCGTTGGAGATGACGGTGTCCGTTTTCTTCAGGACGCCGTGGTTGACGCCGTAAACGATGGTCGCATCCACGTCCTTGCCGCCGGGCGCGGAGATGATGACTTTTTTCGCGCCCCCCTGCAGGTGCGCGCCGGCCTTTGCCTTGCTGGCAAAAAAACCGGTGGATTCATGGACGACGTCCACACCCAGTTCACCCCAGGGCAGCTTTGCCGGGTCCCGTTCCGACAGGACGCGTATCCGGTCGCCGTTGACTACCATGTAATCCCCGTCCACCTCCACCGTTCCGGGAAACTTGCCGTGAGCGGTATCGTAGCGGGTCAGGTGGGCGTTGGTCTCGGCATTGCCCAGGTCATTGACCGCGACGATGCGGATCTCGCCGGTGCGCCCGCTCTCGTACAGTGCCCGCAAGATATTTCTGCCAATTCTGCCGTAGCCGTTGATTCCTACGTTTATCGTCATTGTGTATAACTCCAGGTTTTTTTAATGATCAAACTTCCTGAACCAGCCGCATCAACCCCTCCGCGTTGATGCCGAAATGCTCGAACACGGCGCCGCCGGGCGCCGACTCGCCGAAGGTAGGCACGCCCAGTATCCTGCCGTCCAGGCCCACGTACTTGCGCCAGTAATCGGGTATGCCTGCTTCGACGGCAATACGTCGGCGGCAGGAGGAGGGCAGGACCTGTTCGCGGTATTCCTCCGGCTGGGTGTCGAACGCGTCCGTGGAAGGCATGGAGACGACCCGCACGCTGCTGCCGTTCCCGTTCAGTTGCCGCGCAGCTTCAACGGCTATGGCAACTTCCGAACCTGTAGCGATGATGATCAGTTCAGGTCTGTCTTCAGGCTCCACCAGGATATAGCCGCCGCGTTCAATGAAATCGACCTGTTGCGCGGTCCTGTCCAGTACGGGCAGGGATTGCCGCGAAAGCAACAGGGAGGTGGGCTTGTCCCGGTTTTCCAGGGCTGCTTTCCAGGCGACCGCGGTTTCAACCGCATCACACGGACGCCAGACCGACATGTTCGGGATCAGGCGCAGGGTCGCGGTCTGCTCTACCGCCTGGTGGGTGGGTCCGTCTTCCCCCAGGCCGATTGAATCATGGGTCAGGACAAAAATATTGCGCTGCTTCATGATCGCCGCCATGCGCAGGGCATTACGGGCGTATTCGGTAAAGATCAGGAACGTCCCGCCGTAGGGAATAAAGCCGCCATGCAGGGCCAGGCCGTTGTTGATGGCGGCCATGGCGAACTCCCTGACGCCGTAATAGAGGTAATTGCCGCCTGTATCCGCATCGCTGATCACGGCGGAATCCTGCCGCAGGGTGAGGTTGGAGCCGGTCAGGTCCGCAGAGCCGCCGATCAGTTCCGGCAGTGTGGGGCCGTAGGCGTTCAGGGCATTCTGTGACGCCTTGCGCGAAGCGATGTTTTCCGCTTTCTGCCGGGTGGCCTCGATGTAAGTCCGGCAGGTTTCCTGCCAGTTCTCCGGCAGGTCGCCGTTGACCCGGCGCGTGAACTCGGCCGCGTCTTCAGGATAACGTTTGGCGTAGGCCGAAAATTTATCATTCCATTCCGCTTCGAACTCTGCGCCCCGTTGCCGGGCATCCCAGCCCCGGTAGATTTCCGCAGGAATTTCAAACGCGGGCCAGGACCAGCCGATGGTTTCCCGCGCCAGCGCAACCTCATCCGCGCCCAGGGGAGCGCCGTGGCTGGAAGCCTTGCCCTGCTTGTTGGGCGAACCCAGGCCGATGATGGTATTGCAGTTGATGAGGCTGGGCTTGTCGGTGACTGCCTGCGCCGCGCTGATGGCCCGGCTCACCTCATCCGGGTTATGGCCGTCAACGTCGGGGATGACATGCCACCGGTAAGCGTCAAAGCGCTGCGGCACGTTTTCGGTAAACCAGCCTTCCACCTCGCCGTCGATGGAGATCCGGTTGCTGTCGTAGATGACGATGAGCTTGCCCAGGCCCAGGGTGCCCGCCAGCGAACAGGCTTCATGGGAGATTCCCTCCATCAGGCAGCCGTCGCCTACGGACGCATACGTGTAATGGTTGACGATATCCAGGCCGGCGCGGTTGAATTGCGCGGCCAGGGTGCGTTCGGCAATTGCCATGCCCACGGCATTGGCCAGGCCCTGGCCCAGGGGTCCGGTCGTGGTCTCTATGCCGGGGGTATAGCCGTACTCGGGGTGGCCGGGTGTTTTCGAATGAAGCTGGCGGAAATTCCGCAATTCCTCCATGGGCAGGTCGTAGCCGGTGAGGTGCAGGATGGAATACAACAGCATGGAACCGTGGCCGTTGGACATCACGAAGCGGTCCCGGTCCACCCAGCCGGGATTGGCGGGGTTGTGCCTGAAGAAATCGTTCCACAGCACCTCGGCGATATCTGCCATGCCCATCGGCGCGCCGGGATGTCCTGAGTTGGCGCGCTGAACCGCATCCATGCTCAAAGCCCGGATGGCATTAGCGAGTTGACGTCTGGAAGAAATGGTTTGTCTCCTTCTGGCAAGCGGACTACACTGGTATGAGAAAAGAAGCGGGTCCCTTCTCATTCAAACTTTTCGCCCGAATAATATATCATACTAATCACTTGTCGGCGATATTTACATTGTGTGGT
>JAPPLI010000141.1 GCA_028819495.1 Gammaproteobacteria bacterium
CTTTTTGGAATAAAAACCCCTCTGCTTATGACTTAAAGTATGATCTTGCCCTGAAAAAGCTTTGATGAATGCATACTGCCCGATCGGCGATATACATATTTTACTATATCGTCGTCCAGAAACTCGGCAACAAAACGACGTTGGTCTGAGAGCATCCATACTGCTTGAAGTTCCCCATTGGGCGTCACTCCCAAGAAAGGGCTGCCCAGATCACTATTGTCTAAATAGAATTTTACAAATGAGGCAATCGAAGCTGTTGCCGGAATATCTCCACCATCCTCAGCATTTTTTTCGCTGGCAAGATATTCAATGCGGTCTGCCACCTCGCGTTCTCCAGCTTTACGAAGCCTGCGGAGTAATTGACGCAACCAGAGTTGTTCCAAGTCTATACTTTTTGCTGAAGCTATATTATCGGCGAACAGTACTGCCCTATCGAAGCATGCTGTTTGTACCAACTGTGATATGGGAATCTCATAGTAATCGTCATGCGCACGAAATTCTGTTTCTCCAGGCAAAGCCAAAAAATCCTGGTCCTGATTCCTGTATTTGTCCCACGGAGTTAATGACTTGGCCAAATCATATAATGCCAGTGAAGAATCGGCTTTCGAATAACTAAGAAATACCCCCCTATCTTCCAATTTGCTGTAGGGCGAAAAATATTGTGCTCTGGCGTGACCCGGATATTGGGAAATAACGGATACTTCCCCAATTTTATTGGCTTCTTGTTTGTGCGTCCTCATCGGTTTATCCTTGGAATAATACTTGGTCAAATCAGATATTGAAACGATACCATATTACACGAATACTGTTTGTCAAGGCCTTCCCTTCCACTGATAATATGACTTAACACAGATTGATCTGCTGAGAAACAGAGGCAAATGATTAGCAAGCGTTTACAGGAGACGTGGCCGCGGCTTCAAGGAAAAAAACCGCAACTGCCGCACTTTCTTGACGAGATTCGCCTGTCCGGCATCCGTGGTATTGATGACTTGCGGGTGATGCTCGATTATCCGGTAAGCGTTATCGCCGGCGGCAACGCCAGCGGCAAGTCCACGGTACTGTTTGCCGCTGCTTGCGCCTATAAGGTGCCTGGCGCAGGGGTAAGAGACTTTGTTCCATCAACGCTTTTCCCGAATTACCACCCCAAACGTGGCGCTCGCAAGGACGGAGCACAAACAATCACTATTGAGTTTGACTACTCTACGCCTGACGGGCAGCGTTCAATGCGGTGGCGCAGGGGAAACGGCTGGAACCGCAGTTTTTTCGGGCGCAGGGGAGGTAAGCAGCCTGAACGCCCGGTGTACCTGCGGACCTTAACCAATCTCAGTAATCCCTCCGAGGTCCGTGGCGTGCTCAGGATGTCCCGCGCTAATACCCTGCCGAACGAGACACAATTGACGGCATCCCAGATCAATTTCGCACAGAAGATGTTGCCCTTCAATTACGCCGAGGTGATCAATTTATCCAGCGGCAAAAAGAACCTGCTGTTCGCTGAGCACAGACACGGCGCGGCCTACTCTGAACTCCACATGGCAGCGGGAGAACGCGCAATTCTGCGACTCTCACAGGAGATCGCACAGCTTAATGGCGCTCTCGTGCTAATCGATGAACTGGAAGCGGGTCTTCACCCCTGGGTACAGCAACTTCTCATGTTGCAGTTGCAACAACTGGCTTTGCGCAATGATTTACAGATAATTGTCACTTCCCACAGCCCCGTTGTACTTGATTCGGTTCCCTCTAACGGTCGTATTTTTCTGGAACGAGACGATACGGGTCGCGTAAAGCTGCTCCCGCCGTATCGGGATATCATCCAGGACGCGCTTTATGGACGTTCCAACGATACGCTCAATATCTTATGCGAAGATGACGTGGCTGAAAGTATTTTACATGGCGCTCTTGACAGCTTGTTCACCGATCAACGAATGGCGCGACAGTCTATTCGTGTCGGCCGCGATACCGGCGCCTCGGAATTTCCCACCCATGCCGCGGCCTTTCGAAAGTTCGGCATGTTGGACAACTTTGTATTTGTTCTCGACGGCGACCAACAACAAAGTGGCATGGACCAGAAAATACGCAACGCCGCAGACGGCGCAAACGTACCGGTGTTATTCCTGCCGGGAGACTCTGGCCCGGAGGTATGGGTCTGGGAGCGTTTGACAATTAGGCTCTCTGAAGCAGCCCCACGGTTGGGAATCGACCCGGCAAACCTGGCCACGGAAATAAGCCGGATAGATGCAATTTACAGCCCGGCAGAAGACACCCAGGCTGAGATTGCCAAAACCAAGCTTTACGATCTGGCAGATACGTTGGATCGGTCCGTGCCCGAGGTATGCCGACTAGTCGTTCGCCTGGAAGCGGCGGATGAAGCCAGCGAGGTCCAGACTTTGCTGGAAGATTTGGACGATACCCTTCAGCAATGGCGGGCCGATTGAGCGCTTATGGCCCTGAACCCCATCGTTTTTACTGAAAACGTACTAAAGAGTTTCCTTCGTTATCAACTTACGGCGTATCCGTTCGCCGACCCTGGCTTGCACGCGCAGATGCGCAATTTGCTTTCTCTTGACGAGACTCGTCGTTCGCCGCTGTTCAAAGGCCCTTACATCAGTTTGTCGCGCCCGTTCCGTGAAGGCAAACCGATAAATGAACTGGTCAGCGAAGGGTTGTTGCACCCCCACCTGCAACAGCGCATTCCGGCTGAGATTACCCACCTGTATAGTCACCAGGAGCAGGCGTTACGCGCCATTCATGACGGCAAGACCACGCTTATTTCCACCGGAACCGGTTCCGGCAAAACCGAATGTTTTCTCTATCCCATCATCAGCCGGTGCCTGTCCTTGAGGGATGAGCAGGCGCCGACGGGAATCAGCGCTGTAATCGTCTATCCCATGAATGCGCTGGCGGAAGACCAGCTCATGCGCTTACGTTCACTGCTGGCGGGTACGGGTATATCGTTCGGTATGTACGTGGGCAAGACGCCGGAAAAGGAAGTCGAAGTAACCGGTATCCGGTTGCCTGCGGGCGCATCTCGCGCAGATTACAACGCCCGGCTTAAGCGCGCACAGGAAAGGGGTAGCGGCGAAACCGTCCATCCGGCAGAGGAAATCTGTTCTCGTGAGGTGATGCGCACGGCCGGGCGGCAACCCAGGATTCTGCTTACCAACGTCAAACAACTCGAACTATTGCTGACACGCGGTCAGGACGTAGAGTTGTTTAATGCTGCGCGGCTTGACTACCTGATCTTTGATGAAGCCCATACGTTTACGGGAGCGATCGGCGCCGAGACGGCCTGTCTGATTCGCAGGCTTAGCGCCTTCTGTACACTGGGAGCAGGGCATACGGTGTACGTGGCAACTTCCGCCACTATCGTTGATCAGCAAGAACCCGATGCTGCGCGTAATTTCGCTGTCCGTTTTTTTGGCGTTCCCGCAGGTTCCGTAATCACGATTGGTGAGGGCTATGAAGAGGAAACCTGGCCGACCACACGCGCGCTGCCGCCGTCCCCTGGCGGCGACACCGCGACAATTCTGGATCATTGTGTGCGCGCTGTTGAGGAAGATGCAGCCACCGATAGCGAAGTACGTGCCGCGTACCGCTCACTCTCGGGGTGTGATCTGGAACCGGGCAATTGGGCGGAATCGTTGTATTTGGCCTTGTCCCGAAATGAACTCGTATATCAATTAACCCGTGAATTGGCAACGCCCAAAGCTCTGGACGAACTCCCGGCAACACTGGAAAAATCCCTGTCCCGTCCGGTAACCGAAGCAGAAATCCTCGCGTGGCTGACCCTGAGCACCGCAGCACGACGGGAGGGCCGTCCGTTACTGCGTCCTGTTGTACATGGATTCATCCGCGGCATCAGCGGCGCCGTGGTGACACTCCCCGAGGAGAGACAGGGTCCGCGGCTATGGCTGGCTGCCGAGGATGAAATCGCGAAACAGTCAAATGGAGAGAATCACGCACATTTTCCAGTGACCACCTGTACAACCTGCGGGCAACACTATTACACCGCCTTCCTCAAAGACTTTGAGTTCACAGGCAGAACACCAGGCGGAGGGGACGCGGGGCCTGAGGGCTCATACTGGCCTCCCCTGGAGAAGACTCACGGCGGGAAACGCGTCATATTCATAGATAAGCTGATTAGCGACAGTGATGATGAAACCGGCCATAACGAGCGAACTTTCCCCCTGCATATCTGTCGCGGCTGTGGAACTGCTCATCCCGAGACTGTCCTGCGTTGTCGGTCCTGTGGCAATGCGGGTGAAACCATCGAACTGTTTGCGATTCGCGAGAAAAAGAAAAATCCCGGTTTCCTGAGCAGTTGCCTGTCCTGCAAGAGCAACGGACGTACTATCGGCAGCCTGTATCGCGAGCCTGCACGACCCGTGCGCGCAACGAACGTGGCTGATGTCCACGTCCTGGCCCAGGATATGGTGCATCACTCAGAACGGCCCCGGCTCCTGGTGTTTTGTGACAACCGGCAGGATGCCGCATTTCAGGCAGGATGGATGAAAGACCACGCCCGCCGTTTTCGCCTGCGCGCGCTGATGGCGGAAGGTATCAGGGAAACCCCGGGTTGCTCCATCGGCGATTTGACCTCATACCTCGATAACCGGATGGAACAGGACCAGGCTTTATCACGCGCCTTGATCCCCGAAGTGTGGCAAGTGGCGCGACGCGAGGGCAGCGGCGGAGGCCATCTACGGGAACGCCGAAAATTTCTTCGTTTTCAGATATTGCGTGAAATTACCTTGTCCTCGCGCCAAGTCCTTGGTCTTGAACCCTGGGGACGGATGAAAGTGGATTACGAGGGGCTTGACGTTTCATTATCCTGGATACAGTCCCAGGCAAATATGCTTAAACTGCCGGCTGACGAACTTCGCGAGGGTATCGCTGGCCTTCTTGATTACTTAAGACGTAATCGCATCTTATACGATCCGGAACACGAAATCTTTTCACGGTACTGGATGGATGGCGACCGGGAAATACAGCAGGGCTACCTGCCTGACTTTCTCAGCCCCAAAGCCACCAAACTGTACCGGGGCGCTACGGAAAAACCGGAATTGGTGACACAGTGGCTGAGTGGTAGCGGCAATACCAGTATCTGGCAGGTTGTAAAGAAATGGGGAGCGGAGAATATTCCTGAATTGTTGGAAAGCCTGTTCTCATTGCTGGTTGGTCGGAAACTGCTGATTCCGATGCGACTGAAGGGATCCAAGGGCCGCCCACTACCTGACGTGAGCGAGGTTTATCAGGTAAATTCTGATCTTCTCCGTCTTTATCCCAATCATGGTTTCCGGCGCTGCAAAAATTGCCGCCGCGCCACCACGCGACGTCTTCCCCATGACCGTTGTCCGGCCTGGCGCTGTAACGGTACGCTGGAGTTTGTCTCTGAAGACCCTGACAACTATGACCTGCAACTTCTTGACAATACCTATTCAATGCTGCGGCCTGAAGAACACACGGCAATGGTGCCGGTCGACGAGCGTGAACGCCTGGAAAACCTGTTCAAAGGCAAATCGGAAGCGATCAACTGTTTTGTGTGCACCCCCACACTGGAACTGGGTATCGACATAGGCCGGCTTGACGCCGTGCTGATGCGTAACGTGCCGCCTCTGGCCGCCAATTATTGGCAACGAGTCGGGCGGGCGGGACGGCGTCACCGCATGGCGGTAGATATTACCTATTGCCGGCCAGTCTCCCACGACCGCGCTTACTTTGCTGACCCTGTCAAACTGCTTGCCGGCCGCATCGACCCGCCGGCGTTTAACCTGCGTAATGGCGTAATGGTTGCCAAACACGTCAATGCGACAATCATCACGCTCTTATATCGATACGCCCGGGAGATGAAGCGTTCCGAAAACGAACGCGTCAATATTCGGAAAGTACTTGACCTCAGTTTGCCGCGACGAATTTCCTCCTACCTGTTTGAAGACGGGAACTTGCGCCGTGATGAGTTCGATCTTGTAGAGTTGCAAAAACTGGTTGAGGACAATTCAGCCGATATAGATGAACATATAGAGCAGGTTTTTCACCAAGGGTGGCCCGATGCTGATCTGGAGGTGATTGATCCCGAAACCTTGCGCAGACACAGCGCAACTTTCGTCAGGAACCTGGATAAAGTGCTCCAGCGACTTCGCCGGCGTCTGAATTGGGCCATGAAACAGATAATCCGCCTCAACGCGCGCCGCGAAGAAAAAGGTACGCTGGACAGTATGGACGAAACGCTGTTCCGCCGCTGTGACAACCTGGTCAAGCGCTTCAAGGGAACTCACCGACGAAAACGACGCGAAGCGGAAGGACATGATGACTTCAATACATTCAGCGTTCTGGCGGCAGAAGGATTTCTGCCGGGCTATGGCCTGGAAACCGGGTCAGTGACAGGCTGGGCCGAAATCCCATTCTGGAAAAACGGGGCGATGGACTTTGTGCTGCCGCGAAACCCCGCAACCGCATTGCGGGAATATGTACCCGGCAACCTGATATATGCCAACGGACATCGATTTGTCGCCAGGCGCTTTCATCGTGACATTGATGAAGACAGCATAGAAATGCCTTTCTACGAGGTTTCCACCAGCCGGCAAGCCGTGAGGAAGATAAACCCTGGGGCAAACTCCACGCTGGAAGGGCAAACCATACAGGCTATGGCAATCTGTGATACTGACCTGATTCATACGTCGCATATATCGGACGAGGAAGAGTTACGCTTCCAGCTCGGCGTTGCCATCTACGGGATCGAACTTGACCAGCATGAGGGCGGCAAGTCGTTCCGCTGGGGGAGCCAACATTTACAGTTACGACGAAATGTTCGTTTGAGACTCGTCAACGCTGGCGCATCAATTGCCATTCAAGGCGGCCAGGAATTCGGTTATCCCGTGTGTACCGTATGCGGGCAAAGCGTCTCACCCCTCTCATCAGAACGACAGCGCGAGCAGTTCAGGCAGGAACACCTGGAAAGATGTAACCGCAAACCTGAGTCAATCGGGTTTTATGCGAACATCGTCGCCGACGTTCTTTCACTGCCGACCTGCCAGGATGCGACAACTGCCTATAGTATGCTGGAAGCATTGCGCGTGGCCGCTACACGGGTTCTTGATATGAATATGGAGGACTTACAGGCACTTGTGATCGGCCACGTGGATCGGGACGAGGTGGATGCGTTCCTGTGGGACCCGATGTCCGGAGGGTCCGGGTTGCTGGAGAGACTGCTTGAGCGTTTTGATACAGTGGTACAGGCTGCTTTGGAAGTGGCAGATCAATGCCCCGCTGTGTGCTCAAGTTCATGTGTTGATTGTCTTCAGTCATTTCGCAACGCTTACTATCACCAATTTCTCGACCGGCACCTGGTTTCTGAACGAATTAGCGATTGGGGAAGCTCATTGTCGTTTGATCATGATATTCCGCACAGGAACCCGTCCATAACACCAGAAGAGCATGCTGTTCCTGTGAATGACGCTGAGACAAAACTGCTTCACCTGTTGCTGGCAGCGGGATTCAGCGAAGGTAATCGCAATGAGCAAATACGACTCGATCGAGTGCTGGGCACGACGACACCGGACGTCTTATACCGTGCGGAACATCATGAACAGGATGAAGGGATTTGTGTCTACCTGGACGGCTTGAGCCGGCGCCTGCACGGTAATACGGAAACGGCCGAACGGGATCGCAACATACGTAGCTGGCTACGTAACAATGGTTACGAAGTCATTGAGATCAGCGTCAATCAACTTGACGATGAAGAGGCCATGGTGCGGCATTTCCGAAGGTTAGCAAGTTACCTTGAGAGACCGGACTTGCGCGATAAAGTACGCAATGATCGGTCCTGGTTCCATTCCTGAAAGAATACTGTAATCGTCAAGATATCCGGCTAGAAAAACACCTGGGTGCGGAATGACAGGTACTCCGGGTCGCCGTCGCCGAT
>JAPPLI010000168.1 GCA_028819495.1 Gammaproteobacteria bacterium
AATGCTACTAAAGTCCCTTGTTTTGACGAGAAAAGGCTGGAAATGGTAGCACTAAAAGACTGCCACGCCGTCCAGCTTGGCGCCGATGCGCCACGATTTACGGATCGTCGCCTCTGACAAGTGGAGTTCGTCGGCCAGGTCGCGGGCAAGGGACGGCCCGCAGTGATCGATGATCGGCCTGCCCGTGTCGGCTTTTCGTGCCAACAGTTCCAAGTAAATCATTCTGTGATGCACCCGGCGCCGCTGGCGCTCCTCATCCGTTTTAGCTCGCCCCGGCGCAAGGCGCGGCAGTCGTTCCTTAAACGGCTTGTCGCCGTACAGGCGCCGGACATGTTGTGCCTGTAAATGTTGGTATATTAGGGAACAACGCGTTACCTCACGTTGCGCCGCCGCTTTGCGTTCACGGGCCGCCTGTAAATCCGCCCAGGCTTGCGCCAGGTCTTCATTCATGTGATAGCCCTCACTTTGGCCTTTTCTACGGCCAGGTAGTCAGCCCATGATTGCATTAACTTGGTCCGCAAGCTGTACAGGTCTGAACGCTGATAAGCTGCTTCAATGCGGTCTTTGTTGACGTGGGCAAAGGCCAGTTCGCACACTTCGCGGGGGAAGTCGGTACGCTCGGCGCTCCATTGCCGAAAGCTACTGCCAAAGCCGTGCGGTACGGCCTGAACGTCATTATTGATCCTGAACCTCTGGACGCACCCTGACCTCAGTGCACGCCGTTATCACCCGTTAATAGCGCTGATCACTGCTGTCGGATTGTTATCGACTATTTTAAGTAATACTCGGGCCGTACCTCTCGGCACCCGAAGTCCCTGCTCCCAGTGACGCAGCGCTCCAAGCGAAATACCAAAAGTAGCGCAGAACCGCTGCTGACTCATGCCGGTTTTCTCCCGGATTGCTTTCACATCGATCGCTTCAGTCCGATGCATTCTGGCCCTCGATTTATCTCCCTTGGCATGGGAAATTGCGTCTTCCAGGCCGGCAGCTATTTCAGTGTATGCTTTGCCCATTTTTTTGCCTCCAGAATAGCACCAGTTCTTCGACAACTTTAGCCAGAAGATTTCTTTCCTTTTTCGACAAGCTGGCTTTTTCGTTCTTGCCAAATGCCGTTAGCAGATACAGCGGCATAGTTTCATCATAAAAATAATAAATAACACGGATTCCGCCACTTTTACCCCTGCCGGACCGTGCCCAGCGCAGTTTACGAATGCCTCCACTTCCTTCCATAATCACTCCGGTACAGGGATGCTCAGAGAGATAAGTGATCAAATCCTCTCGTTCACTATCGGACAGTAAGCGAGACACCTTCCTTTGAAACGTCCTTGTCTCAGCAACAGTAATCATACAGCAATAATATACTACAATGGAGTACTATTCAAATCAAAATGTGGGTTTGTTAAGGAAGTTCAGGGCACTCACTTGCAATGTCAAAGACCCCTGAACGGCTTGCTTCAGTCCCACCTGGGCACTCGGAATTTGATACACTGTATTTCGCATGTAATGATCAAGCACAATTCCTTCGCTTGCCGGAGTTACAGAGAAACCAGCGTGAAAAAAAATCTTGATGAAAGCCTGTTTACTTTGCTGAAGACCCTCCCGCGTTTTGTTGACGAGAGCGGGGAGTTGGTCAAAACAGCGGTGGTAAACAGCGCCTGGAACAGCGACCCGGAACTGATCGGGTTGCTGTTGGGAGACGCCGGCGCGCGCGAGAAGTTCTTTGATGAGATCGAGGGACACCGGGTTTTCAACCTGAAGGTCTTTGTCGATTATGTGGCGGACAAAAACTTTCTCGCAAATTCATATACCCGGTTTCGCAACAGGATCGGTTTGAACATCAACAACAAGTTCCTGCATGAACGTGGCGAAGTGTCTCTGGTCTGGCCGTACAAGGATTGCGTACTGGAAGGCGGGCAGACCTGTGAGGAAGAGAAGCGCAAAGAGATTTTCTTCAACGAGACACTGGCCCAGGATGAGATAGACCGCCTGTTTGACCCCAAGGCGCTAACGAACTGGAAACGTTATACCGAGCACGGAGAACTGGATGTCGAGGAATTCAAATGGGGCAAAGACGGAACATTAAATGAGAACCTGATCATCAAGGGCAACAACCTCCTGGCCTTGCACACGATCAAACAGCAGTTTCGCGGCAAGGTAAAACTGATTTACATAGATCCGCCGTACAATACGGGCACCGACAGTTTTGGCTACAACGACAGCTTCAGCCACTCCAGTTGGCTGACGTTTATGAAAAACCGGCTGGAAGCGGCAAGGGGCCTGTTGCGGAATGACGGGCTTATATTCATTCATATTGGCGACCAGGAGATGCACTACCTGAAACTTGTGGCAGATGACATATTCGGCAGGAATAATTTTGTCGCCACAGCGCCGCGCAAAACAAGGAGCGGGAAAAGCGACGTGCCTTACAAATTGTCGCAGGATTTTGACTGGATGTTGATTTATACGAGAGGCGCCTCAAGAAAAGACCGACTCTTTCGGCGCAGGGTTGAGCGCAAGTATTTTAAAACGGATGACTTTCCTGATGATGAATGGAGACTGAGTGACCTTACAACTCAACGTACGGTTGAAGAACGCCCTAATTCAGATTTTACATTGATAAACCCGCGAAATAAGCAAGAATTTCCTGTTAATCCCAATCGTTGCTGGGGCATTACAAAAGATTCAGTTGATGAATACTTGGAAAAAAGGAAGATAATTTTTCCTGGAGATTACGATTTTCTTAAACTGGAACGTCCTGCCATGCGGGTTTTCAAGTCCGAAGAAGTTGCAAAAAAAAGTGATGATTTTGATAAAGCCTACGTATCTTCAAACTTCCTCAACAAGGCAATGGATGAGTTGTTGCAGGACATGACCAACAACAAGGGCACTGATGAAATTGTAGAGTTGTTCGGCAGCAAGGTATTTGCGTATCCAAAGGTCGAATTGCTCCTCCAGCGCATCATTGAATATACGACCCGCGAGGGCGATATTGTGTTGGATTTCCACCTTGGTTCCGGCACAACCTGCGCAGTAGCCCACAAAATGGGGAGGCGATATATAGGCATTGAGCAGATGGACTATGTGGAAAACATTACCGTCGAACGCATGAAAAAAGTTGTCGGTACAAAACAAGGGTATGACGCTGGTGGCGTATCCGGGGACGTTGGATGGCAGGGCGGCGGCGATTTTATCTATTGCGAACTGATGCAGTATAACGGCGCATGGTTAGATAAAATCCAGGCGGCGCAGTCCTCCACTGAGCTCGTGGACACCTGGCGAGATATGGCCCGTAATTCTTTTCTGAACTGGTACGTCAACCCCGAGTGTCCGGAGGATGCAGTGGATGACTTCATCGCCATTGGCAAAGAGAAAGACGGGCTGGCGGAGCAAAAACGCCTGCTGGCTGAACTGTTGGACAAGAACCAATTGTACGTCAACCTTACGGAAATTGACGACGAGGATTTTGCCGTCAGCGAAGAAGACAAGGTCCTGAACCATGAATTTTTTACTGGCGAATACGTGGACCCGGATGAAGGATTGGAGTTGCGCGAAGAGTTTGTCGATATGGTCGAAGCCTCCATCGTTGAGGAGCAAACTGGCGACAAAACCACTTCCATGCAGGAAGTCGCTGAGAATCTGGGCGTAGAGTTGTGACCTACGATGTGGAGTTTACCGCCAACGCTGAATCTGATCTGGGCAGACTGGATGCAAAAATAACCCGCCGCGTCCTGAAAAAACTGGCTTGGCTTGCGGATAATCTTCATGTTGTTGGACAAGAGGCGCTGGCAGCCCCCTTCAAGGGAATGTTCAAACTGCGCTGTGGCGATTATCGGATTGTTTATGAATGCAACCGGCAGGAGCGGAAGATTGTCGTTCGCATTGTCAGGCATCGTAGTCAGGTGTATAAAGGGTAAGCGTGATGACTGACAGGTTCTTGTACGAAGATCTCGACGCTGCTTACCGATTGAAAGCGCTCGATGAATTGCGGGAAGTACCTGCCTGCATCAAAGACAATCTAAATCCCGATTTTGAACTGCGTCCCTATCAGGTAAGAGCGTTCGCTCGCTTCCTGCACTGTTTTGAAAAGCAGTTTGGAGGAAAGGAATGGCCGTTGCATCTATTGTTCAACATGGCAACGGGCAGCGGCAAGACACTGATCATGGCTGGGTTAATGCTCTACCTCTATCAGCAAGGCTACAGAAACTTTCTCTTTTTCGTCAATGCGCTAAATATCATCCAAAAAACCAAAGACAATTTTCTCAACCCGCTTTCGTCCAAATACCTGTTTAATGAAACCATCCGTGTCGACTCAAAAAAGGTCAGGGTGACTCCGGTCACCAACTTTGAAGGGGTCAACGAGAACGACATTAACGTCTGTTTCACGACTATCCAAAAACTGCACCAGGACCTGAATAGTGAAAAAGAAAACGCCATTACCATGAAGGATTTTAGTCAGCACAAGATTGTGTTGCTTGCGGATGAAGCGCACCACGTCAACGTCAAAACGAAATCCGGCCAGGACATAGACGCTGACAGCTGGGAAGACACGGTGGAGCAGATTTTCCGGCAAAACAGCGAAAATATCCTGCTGGAATTTACCGCCACCCATGACTACGAAACAGCCGCCCTGCAGGCGAAATATTACAACAAGGTGATATACCGGTATGACCTGCGCCAATTTCGTAACGAGCGTTTTTCCAAGGATGTGATTCTTGTGCAATCCGACCTTGAACTGGAACGGCGCATTCTGCAAGCCTTGATATTAAGCCAGTATAAACAGGAAGTAGCCGCGAAATACCGGATCAGGCTCAAACCGGTGATATTGTTCAAGGCGCATCGCACCATCGCGCAATCAAAGGAGAACAAGGCAAACTTCCACAAGCTCATTGACGGGTTGACCGCGCAACACATCGCGTCTGTGCGTAACTCGGAATTGCCCCTGTTGCTGCGGGCATTTCAGTTTTTTGAGGAAAACGGGATCAGCGACACCGTATTGGCGGAACAATTGAAATGGGAGTTCAGGAAAGATCGCTGCCTTTCGGTCAATGATGAAAGGGAGAAGGATCATTACCAGTTGTTGGTCAACTCCCTTGAGAGCGAAGACAATCGCGTACGCGCCATTTTTGCCGTGCAGAAGTTGAACGAAGGCTGGGACGTGTTGAACCTGTTTGACATCGTCCGTTGTTACGAAAGGCGGGATGCAAAAGCCGGAAAACCGGGTAAAACGACCGTCGCCGAAGCGCAGTTGATCGGTCGCGGTGCGCGTTATTTCCCGTTTGTGTCGCCTGATAACGAGGAACGATTTAGGAGAAAATTCGACGCTGACCTAGTCAATGAACTGCGCATACTGGAAGAGTTGCATTATCACAGCATCCGTGACAACCGCTACATCCCCGAACTGCGGGCGGCGCTGGTGGCGGAAGGCATGCTGGATGGTAATGAGGAGACGCGTACCCTCAAACTCAAGGACTCATTTAAAAAATCCGTTTTATACGAAAACGGCGTGGTCTGGCTTAATGAGCGCCGTTCGAAAGACTACAGCAAAGTGGAGTCCCTTGCTGATTTTGGCGTATCTGGAAGCAATTACGCTCATACGGTCGCCACCGGAAAAGCAGATGCCAGCGCGGTTTTCTCAACAGAAGATATGGGAACGTCGGTGCGCGATCAAAGCGAAGAAAGTATCAGGATTCAGGATATTGAGCGCAACATTGTACAAGCCGCTATTGCTCGCAACCCGTTTTTCACTTTCGCTTCGCTCAAACGGTATTTCCCGAACTTGAAGTCGATGCGTGAATTTGTCACCTCCGATGCATATCTCGGCGGTTTGACCATCAACTTTGTCGGGCTACAGTACCGGTTGCGAGATGTCCGCAAGGAAAAACTCGCAGCGATGGGTGGATTGTTGGCCCGGCTTGAGGCTGAAATTCGCCAGTGGACAGCAGAGTATGAGGGTTCAAGTGATTTTGTCAGCAATCGGGTCAGCGCCGTGTTCAAGGACAAAGAGTTAAAGGTCGGTGCGCATCGGCAGCCTGCTACAGCAGAGGCAGAGCGAGAATTTCAACAATTTGTTTCCGCGAAAGAATGGTTCGCGTTTGACGCGCTGTACGCCACAAGCGAAGAAAAGAACCTCGTGCGTTTGCTTGATGGGTCGATGAAAAGGTTGAAAGAGAAATACCCGGAAGTTTATCTGCTACGCAACGAGAGGCATTTTGCACTGTATAACTTTACTGACGGGCAGGCGTTTGAGCCGGATTTTGTGCTTTTCCTGCTCAAGAAGAACGGGGAGGCGCTGACCTTGCAGGTGTTTATGGAACCCAAAGGAAAACACCTGCTGGAGCACGACAAATGGAAGGAGGATTTTCTGCTGGAAATACACAGTAAATTTGCCGGAGAAACGCAGGAGGCGTCAACACAGGACAAGACTGGCAAACACCGGGTCATCGGCCTGCCGTTCTATAACAGCGGTAGCGAGAACCAGTTCAAGGAAAGCCTTTATCAGGCGGTCGGGTTGTCGGGGGATGCGCAATAATACTCCCTGATAACCTCAGTTGAGTAGCCAATGCCCCCAGAAAAAACACCACGGGGAGATCCTTCGAGAGAGGCAATCGCCTCCCTTCGAGGCTATGTATACCAGATATATCAATCGGCCCTCGCGTGGACAGAACTGAAAGATGACGAACTCCTCTATTTAGAGGTGGCAGAGGATTTCGCTGTAGTCGCTGAGGGGGCGCTCAAAGCCGTTCAGGTCAAGAACACCGCCGGGCGAGTTACAATAAATTCAGAGGACATTATCGCTACGATCGAGAGCTTTGTGGAGTTGCAGGAAAAAAATCCGAGCCTGAAGGTCACTCTACGCTATCTTACAACGTCCGCTATAACAAAAGAAAAAAATCGTGACCATCGCATCGGTGATGCACCTACTCTGGATGCTTGGCGAAATCTGGCCAAGGCTGGAGAGCTGTCAGGACTGCGTCAGGTACTCGACAAATCAAAGCTGTCAAAGAAATCAAAGGACTTTGTAAAGAGCCTTGATGACAAAGGTCTTCGTGAAAGGTTTCTCAAGAGGATTCATTTTGATTGCGGAGCGCCTGATCCTGACCTTATTACGCGACGGATCAATTCGCGGATTTCTAAGCTTTTGACTAATAGAGGTGGGGATAATTCGCAGACGCAGAATTGCGTAGCTAACATACTGCTAACCGTTCTAAACTGAACTTCCAGCCGAAATCCCCTTGTATTTGACTTTAACTCATTGATTAACCCGGCGTTATACGGTTTTCTGGCGGCTTCATATGTAGCCATGTAATATTGTGATTGAAATACAAGGTATGTCATTATTTGTTTGACAATAGATGAGAAAGTGGCTATAATAAGTAGCCATGTACATTGAATCCGTCCCCAACCGCAACTCCCCGCCCGCCATCCTTTTGCGCGAGTCCTACCGCGACGGGGGTAAAGTCAAGAAACGCACCCTGGCCAATCTCTCCAAATGGCCCCCCGCCCTCATCGAGGGCCTGCGTACCCTGCTGCAAGGCGGCCACGCCAGCCCCCGGCCGTCCGATGACTTCACCATCGTCCGCTCCCAACCCCACGGCCACGTGGCCGCCGTGCTCGGCACCCTCAAGACCCTGCGCCTGGACCGGCTCATCGCCCGCCGGGACAGCCCCGAACGACAGCGGGCGCTGGCGCTGATTGTCGCCCGCATCCTGCATCCCGGCTCGAAACTGGCCGCCGCCCGCGGCCTGGCCGCGGCCAGCGCCTGCGACACCCTGGCCGAGACACTCGGCGTTAAGGACAGCGATGAGGACGACCTCTATGCCGCCATGGACTGGCTGCTCACGCGCCAGGACCGCATCGAAC
>JAPPLI010000116.1 GCA_028819495.1 Gammaproteobacteria bacterium
GAGTTTCTTGCCCTGGTCCCGGTGGTTGGGCGAGTTTCTTGCCCTGGTCCCGGTGGTTGGGCGAGTTTCTTGCCCTGGTCCCGGTGATCGGGCACTGTAATCCGTCATTCACCTGCGCTGAAACAGGTCAACAATGGTTGGTGAGGCGTCGTTGGTCCTTGTGGCGCAGGTGATGCATCTGGAAATCCGGGATGACCGAAAAGTCAACTGCGTCAAAAAAATCGGCGGTCGCCCGGAATGAGTCCAGCAGGTGTTCAGCCATATTCCTGGTGAGGTGGGTTTTCACCACAATGCGGAACATGCTCTCTTCTGCACCGGCATCATGGAACAGGGGCAGGGTCTGTTCCGAGACAGGATGGTTGAATTGCATGCGGTAGCTGCCCACGTACCAGTGGTGCTGGGAAATGCCATGCTGCCAGTCGATGTCATCATAGGGAAATTCACACTCGGGATTCAGCCTCAGGGTTACCACGGGCAGGCAGTGCTCATCGCCGTCGTCCAGTAATTCGAATCTGGGTTTATCCCCATGAGTCATCGCCCGTAAACCGTCGCGCAGGAATTTGGCATTGGCCATCATGTTGTCGTTGCATTGCCGATAACCCGTCATGCCGTAATGGAGAAATTTGTAGTACTGGGAATACACGCCACTGGCAGGACGGGAGAAATTCAACGTGTAGGAATGCGCCTTGCCGCCCAGGTAGGACACCGAGATGCCGACGTGGTCGCTGAGGTCTGCGCGCCGGCGCCACAGTACCCAGCCGGTGCCGCAACAGGACTGGCCGTATTTGTGGCCGCTGGCAGAGATTGACAACACGTTGTTCAGGCGAAAATCCCAGGGCGGAACGCCTTGCTGGAACGGCGCAATAAAACCGCCGGACGCGGCATCCACGTGAATCCCCACCTGGTAGCCCTTGCGCGCATTCACTTCCTCCACCACCTCGTTGATCTCCGCTGCCGGATCGTATTGCCCGCCGTAGTGATTGCCCATGATACAGACCACGCCGATAGTGTGTTCGTCCAGCGCGTCCCGTACCTGTTCCGGGTCCAACTTGAAGCCGTTGACGGATGGCGGCAATAATCTCGGCTCGATATCCATGTACTTGAACAACTTCTCCCAGGCCGCCTGGTAGCATGACATATTTTTTGACATCAGATGTAAAGTTAATTATCATCACGCATCATGCGTACCACCATCAACATTGCGACACCGATTCTTGAGGAACTGAAGAAAATTCAGCGTGAAGAGGGCGGAGCTTTGGGTGATATTGTTTCCAATATATTGGCCGGAGCGCTTAAGACCCGGCAGTCTCAAGCGTCTGGCGCCACGCTTGACTGGAGTAGCCAGCCCATGGGCGCGCGCGTTGACATTGTTGACAAAGACGCCTTACACGCACTCCTTGAGGAAGATTCTTCTTGAGCTACACGATCGACGTCAACATTCTCCTGTATGCTTCAGATCGGACCTCGCCGTTCTACGCGGCAGCGGCCGACTTTCTGCGCAACCGTTCCGATGATCCCGAGATTTTGTGCCTGACCTGGTCGACAATCATGGGTTACATTCGACTGGCGACCCACCCCAGAGTATTCGATAATCCCATGAGTTCGCAGCAGGCAATCGATAATATTATCCGATTGATAGAAATGCCGCGTTGTCGAGTCATAGTGGAAAATGAGGATTTTCTCACCAGTTTTCGAGAAGTTGCAGCCGGGGTTACAACCCGCGGAAACCTGGTGCCCCATGCGCACCTCGCTACAATGATGCATGTTCACGACGTCCGCACGATTTACACACATGACCGCGATTTTTTGAAATTCACATTTCTGAAGGTCATCGACCCTGTCTGACGGGCCGGCTGAGGAAGCGAACAGCAGACAGTGAAACCGGCAAAGACAGTATGCCCGGTCATCCTGGCAGGCGGTGAAGGCCGCCGGTTATGGCCGTTGTCCCGCCGCAATTACCCGAAACCGCTCGCCCGGCTGTTCGGGGAACACTCGCTGTTGCAGCAGGCCCTGTTGCGTTGTGACGGGATTGCGTCCGGGGAGGCGGAGGTGTTGCCTCCCCTGGTAATCTGCAATGAAGCCAGCCGTTTTCACGTCGCGGAACAGGCGGCTGCAATAAACAGGCCGGTGCAGCCAATCATACTGGAACCCGGGGGACGCAATACCGCTCCCGCCCTCACGGTGGCCGCCCGGGTGCAACGGGCCGCCGGGGATGACCCGGTGCTGCTTATGCTGCCCAGCGACCACCTGGTCGGGGACACAAACGCATTGCGCCGGGCGCTGGCCGCAGGCATCGGCCTGGCGCGGGATGGTTTCATCGTCACTTTCGGGATAGAACCCGCGCACGCGGCAACCGCTTACGGCTACCTCAGGCGCGGCGGGGAGATACGGCTGCCCGCTCCGGCAAAAGCCTTCCACGTTGCCGGTTTTACGGAGAAACCCGACGCGGCCCGGGCGGAGAAATATATCCGCAGCGGTCAATATTACTGGAACAGCGGGATGTTCATGGTGCGCGCGTCCGTGTGGCTTGCGGCGATGGAGAAATTACATGCGGACATTTACCGGGCCTGTGTCACGGCCTGCAGGAACGGCGGGAAGGACGGGCAGTTTTTTCGCCTGGACAAGGCGGCATTCGACAACTGCCCGGACGCTTCAGTCGATGTCGCAGTGATGGAGAAGCTGGGGGGCAACGGGTTGCCCGGGGCCGCGGTCATTCCTGCGGACTGCGCCTGGTCGGATATCGGCGCCTGGAACGAGGTATGGGAACAAGGCGAAAAAGATGAACATAATAACGTCACCCGCGGGGACGCGCTGGCCCTGGACACGAGCAATTCACTCATTTATTCCGGCAAGCGGCTGGTCGCGGCGCTGGGTTGCGACAACCTGGTGGTCGTGGAAACGGCCGACGCGGTCATGGTGTCGAACAGGGACCAATCACAGGACGTGCGGCAACTGGTCGCGGCGCTGGCCGCGCGGGAGCGGCCGGAACTGGAACAGCAACTCGCGGTCCGGCGTCCCTGGGGCGCGTACGAGGTGCTGGAGCGCGGCGGCATGCACCAGGTGAAACGGCTGACCATCCTCCCCGGCAGGAAAATCTCGCTGCAACTGCACCGGCGCCGCTCCGAACACTGGGTCGTGGTGGCAGGGACGGCCAGCGTCACCCGGGGCGAGGAGGTCTTCGACCTGGCGGTCAATGCCTCCACGTTTATTCCCGCCGGCGTCAAACACCGGCTGGAGAACCGCACCGGGGCGGCGCTGGAAGTCATCGAAGTACAGGTGGGGGATTACCTCGGCGAAGATGATATTGTCCGCTTTGACGAGCCGGACCGGCGCTGACCGGCGGCCTTATTCCGCCTCCTCCCGCAGGCGCAGCCTGGCCAGTTCCAGGTTGGCGCGTGCGTTTTCATGGGCGGGGTCCAGGGACAGCGCGCGCTCAAACTTCCGTACCGCCTCCCCGGTCCTGCCCAGCATGAACAGCGCGGAACCGACGTTGGAATGCGCGCCGGCATCCCCGGGGTTCCTGCCGGCCACCGGCTCATAGAGGTCCAGCGCCTCCCGGTAACGTTCTTGCGCAAACAGCAATTCCGCCAGGCGGTTGGCGGCTTCATCCATTTGCGGGTCGGCCCGTAACGCTTTTTCATAATGTTCCGGCGCCTGCTCCGGCCGCCCCAGGGCGCGTAATGACTCGCCGGAGAGGTAATGCAGCGCCGCCGCCGACGGCTGGTCGGGTTGCAGGGCCAGGGCGCGCTGCATGATCTCAACGGCCTCCTCGTAGCGTTGCAGGCGGTACAGCGCATCGCCCAGGCCGGCGTGGCCCGCGGCGTGCCCGGGCTCGAGTTCCAGGGCGCGGCGATAGGCTTCCACCGCCTGCTCGTGGTCCTCCTGCACGCGGAAGGAATCGGCCAGCACCAGGAAATCATTGGCGCTCAGCGCCGCCTGCCCGTGGATGCGGGCCAGGTAGCGGCCGGCTTCCTCCTTGCGCCCGGTCTTGTTCAGCGCCCACCCCAGGAACAGGTGCAGGTCGAAGTGGCTCTCCGCCAGGCCGGGCTGCATGGCAAGCGCCTGCTTGATGCTGGCAACCGTTTCCTCGTAGCGGCCCAGCCGGAACAGGCAGTAGCCCATGCCGGCGTGCGCCAGGGCTGAGTCGGGGTTGATTTCCAGGACCTTACGGAACGTCTCCAGCGCATCTTCGTAGCGTTCCTGCCGGCGCAGCAGGTCAGCCATGTTCTGCATGGCATTCGCGTTGCGCGGGTTGATTTCCAGCGCGCGCGCCAGGTGTTGTTCCGCTTCTTCATAGCGCTCCAGCTTCAGTAACGCCAAGCCCAGGGTGGTTTGCGTCTCCGTGGCGCCGGGTTCCTTTTCCACCGCGGACCTTGCCGCGGCCAGGGCCTCCTGCGCGCGCCCCTGCCTGTTCAGCTCCGCGGCAAGGTTCAGGTACACCCGGCGCGCGTCCGGGTTCATGGCGATGATATGCCTGAAGAACGTCAGCTCATCCCGGTAGATGCCGGACTGTTTCCAGGTCAGCGCGCCCAGCAGCAGCAACAGCGGCAACGCGCCCGCGGCCAGCGCCGTTTGCGCCCGGCCCGGCGCCGTGACAAGACGCTGCACGGCTGCCGCGCAGGCCCCCGCAAACAACGCGATGAGGCCGATGCCGGCGAGGTACTGGTAGCGGTCGGCCACAAACGAAAACTGCATGTAGCCGTAATTGATAAAGCCCAGCACCGGCGCCAGGGTGATGGCAAAAAATGCAACGCAGGCCAGGGGTCCCCGGCCCACCCGGCGGCGCAGGCGCCAGCACAGCGCAGCCACGGCCAGCGCGCCGATGACGTACGCCCAGGCGCGCGGGTCGGCGGCATTCACGTCCCAGTGCGGGTAAACCACGGCCAGCCCGGCCGGCCATACCAGTTTCCCCGCGTAAAACCACAGGGCCTGGGCGGCGACCAGCACGCGCTCCGGCATCGAATAGTCCAGGGAAAGCGCTTCCCGCCCCTGGTAGAACGACAAATCGGCAAGGCTGATCGCCAGCCCGGCCGCGAAAAACGGCGCCGTGCGCAGTACCGTGCGCCGCTCCAGGCGTCCGTCTTTCCACCAGTGCAGCACCAGCAGCGCGGCCGGCAGGGAGACCACGGACGACTTGCACAGCAGGCCGGCCGCAAACAGGAACAGGGACAGGACGTAGCGCCCCGCCCGCCCGGTTTCGACAAAACGCAACCAGGCCATGATTGCCGTAAAATAAAACAGGGAGGAGAGCAGGTCTTTACGGCCGATCACCCAGACCACGGATTCCACGCGCAAGGGATGCACGGCAAATATCGCCGCCGCCAGCCAGGGCGCCGGGGCGCCCAGGCGCGCCAGCAGGCGCCACAGCAACAGGGTATTGACAAAGTGCAGCAGCAGGTTGACGACGTGGTAGCCCACCGGGGAGAATCCCCACAGCTTGTGTTCCAGCCAGAAGCTGCTGTAGGTCAGCGGCCAGTAATGGCCTTCGCCCACGTCGCCATGCAGGTAGGCCCCGCCGGGGTCAAACCACAGCCGCCAGAGGCCGCCCCAGTCCCGCACCGCGGGCAGGGTGGTAATAATCACGTCATCCCAGACGAACCCGGCCTTCGTGGCGGGCCAGTAACTGAGCGCCGTCAGCAGGCCGAGCGCCAGCGCGGTGCGCCCGTCCTTCGACGACAGCGCAGAGTACATTCCCGCCATGGAACGCTCTCCTTTCGTCATTCCGGGCCTGACCCGGAATCCGGTCGATTCACCCGTCGTGGGTGGGGACGGATTTGAAATCCGTCCCCGGCTCCGCGGGGGCGTTGAATTGCAGCGGTCAGAGTAAAATTTCTGGCGAAATTCTTACTCTGACCCCATCTATCCTGGCGCCCGCGACACATTATGACAAACCATGATACGGCATGATTTACGTCATTGTGTATGGCGCTTTTCAGCGCGGAATATCCACCGGGAATTGAGCAGGTAGTTCAGCGCGGCGCCCGCGGGAATGCCGGCTGCCTGCAACAGTAATGGCGGTACTTCCGGAAATACCATGGAGCCGGTGACAAAGACCGTGTAACTCAGCAGCAGCGCCGTCAATGAAGCGCCCAGGTACTTTACGCCCCTGACCGACAGGCGGCCCGTTACCATCCGTTCGTTGAACGTCCAGAAATTGTTCACCAGGAAGTTCGATAAAATGGAGAGCAGTATGGCCGACGGCGAGGCCAGAAATTTGTGCAGGCCCAGGCCGAGCAGCAAGTGAAACGAACCGAGGTTGACGAAAACACCGGACAGGCCGGTCAGGGCAAACTTGGCGACGGTCCACTGGGGGCTGCCGTGACGCAGCGTCCAGATGTCGCGCAAGACGTCCGACAGGTCCAGTTTCGTTTGTCCGCGCCTGCGTTCGCGAAAATGGATCGGCTCTTCCACCACCCGCGCGCCGGCGCGCAGGAGCCGGCCCAACAATACCGGCTGGAACAGGTAGCCCTTGACGCGGATGCTTTCCAGGCCCGCCTTGCGCAACACGCTCGCCCGGATGGCCTTGAACCCCGCGGTACAGTCGGCGACCCCCCGCAAACCGCCCACCCGGCGGGCCAGCAGGTTTGCGCAACGGGACTGCCAGCGCCGCAACAGCGGCCATTGCGTATCCAGGGACGCGCCGGGAACGTAGCGGCTGCCTACGGCCACGTCGGCGCCGTGCGCGACCCGGGCCAGCAGGCGGGCGGCAACGGCAGGGTCGTGGGAGAAATCGGCATCCATCTGCACGATCACCTCCGGGCGCAGGGTGGACAGAGCGTAACGCATGCCCCGGATATACGCATCGCCCAGGCCGCGTTTTTCCGCTTCAAGCAGGCGCACCCGCCCGCCCGCGCCGGCCATGAACTCCCGCACCCGTTGCGCCGTGCCGTCAGGGCTGCGGTCGTCAACCACCAGGAACGCGCAGCCCCCGTCCGGGTAGAGCTCCGTCAGCTGCCTGAGCAGCGCAGTAATATTCAGCGCCTCGTTATAGGTGGGAATAACAAAGCATATTTTTGCCACCGGTCGGTACGATTACTGGCGGTTCAGGTCAACAATAAACCAACCAGGCCGACCAGGCCGCCCGCCGTGATTTGCGACGGCTCCAACGCACAGGTCAGTACCCCGGTGGCCGTTAACAGGACTCCTGCCTGGCGCAAGGCCTGATCGATATGTCCGGTATGACGTCCCATCCCGGTGAGTATAGCAGGCCAGGGTTGGGAATGGTATAAAGAAGTCCGCCCTTCAGGCTCATTTCATATTGGAAAACACTAACATTGGTAAACGCTTGTGAGTTGTTTTATACTCTGTACTGTATGAAAATCTCCATACCCCAGCTTCCTTCGGCCCCGGCGGAAAAACCGGCTGAGGCGCTGCCGCGGCAGGATGACCCGGACCTGGAGGAAGACGCGGCCCTGTTCAGGCAATCCCTGGATGAGAACCAGGCGGCTGCCGAAAACCAGCCCGGGGCGCGGCGCGCCGGTCCGGAACACGGCGCCGAAGCCCGTTATCAACCCGGCGCGGCGGGCGCGCGGCGCCACGAACGCCACGGGGCAGCCGTACACCACCACGAGCACGGCGCGACAGGCGCGCATCCCCATGAACCCGGCGCGACAGGCGCGCACCGCCACGAACCCGGCGCGGCAGGCACACATTCCCATGAACCCGGCATGGCCGGCACCCACCCCCATGAACCCGGCGCGGCAGGCGCACACCACCATGAACCCGGCGCGGCAGGCACACATTCCCATGAACCCGGCATGGCCGGCACCCACCCCCACGAACCCGGCGCGGC
>JAPPLI010000062.1 GCA_028819495.1 Gammaproteobacteria bacterium
TTATGAATTGCGTCCCCGATGAAGTTGGAAATTTAAATTCGATCAAGCTCCTAAGCTATACACTTCGGAATGATGCCATCCGCATCATTTCGGCACGTAAAGCAACCCACCGCGAGATAGAAGATTATGCGCGAACAATATGATCTGAAAAAACTGAAAGTGAAGCGTCGCGGCCTGTTGCCGGAACTCAAGGATGAAAAAGGGAAGCAGGCAAAAGTCAGGATAACTATATCCCTGGACCGTGATATTGTGGATTACTTCAAGCAGTCTGCCGGCGGGGTTGGCTCCTTACCTTATCAAACCCAGATAAACCAGATGTTGCGCAGGGCTATTGAAAATAACCATCACGGTGAGATGGAAACCGTAAAGCTGGAGTTGCTGAAAGACGCTGATTTTATACGCGCCCTGGCCAGTCAAATCAGCACTGCGCGCCGGCAATAGACTATCTGTCTTCCAGGCTCATACCGCAATAGGCGCCGGTATGGATGGGTGCGCCTGGTATCCCACCAGTTCAAAATCCTCGTAGCGGAAGCCGAAGATATCTTTAACGTCGGGATTGAGCCGCATCTGTGGTGGCGGCAGGGGTTCCCGTTTCAACTGCTCGTCGGCCTGCTCCAGGTGGTTCAGGTACAGGTGGGCATCGCCCAGGGTGTGGACAAATTCACCAGGCGCGAAGCCGGTGACCTGGGCCATCATCAGGGTGAGCAGGGAGTAGGAGGCGATGTTGAACGGGACGCCCAGGAAGATGTCCGCGCTGCGCTGGTATAGCTGGCAGGACAGGGCGCCGCCGTTCACGTAGAACTGGAAGAACGCATGGCAGGGCGCCAGAGCCATCTTGTCGATCTCGCCCGGGTTCCAGGCGCTGACGATCAGGCGGCGCGAGTCGGGGTTGGCCCGGATCTGTTCAATGACGGCGGTAATCTGGTCTATGGTCGTACCGTCCGCCGCGGGCCAGGAACGCCATTGTACGCCGTAGACCGGGCCCAGTTCACCGTTTTCATCGGCCCACTCGTCCCAGATGGTGACGCCGTGGTCGCGCAGGTACTGAATATTCGACTCACCCCGGAGGAACCATAACAACTCGTGAATGATGGATTTCAAGTGCAGCTTCTTGGTGGTCAGCGCCGGGAAGTTCCGGCCCAGGTCGAAACGCATCTGGTAGCCGAAGACGCTGAGAGTGCCGGTGCCGGTGCGGTCGGATTTCCGTGTGCCCTCATGGCGCACGTGGCGTAACAGGTCCAGGTATTGTTTCATGTCACATAGTGTCTTGATAGTTTGTGAGGCAGGTTCAGGTAAGTGTTGTCAAAAGATTGTCACCTGTACGGGGCGTAGCAGGTCCAGGTAAGTGTTTTTAAGACACGCTGTGAATACGTCCCTGTACGCTTTATCATCCGCCGTCCTGGCGGATGACATTCTTACAAATCTGCCAGGAGCAGATTTGGACGACCGAAGGTCGCCCGCAGGGTGTGTGCCATGGATGGTACACATCAAAAACACTTACCTGAACCTGCCAGAAGCTGCACAATATAATACTACACCAACAAGGATCATGGGAAAGGACAATACCTGTCCCATGGTCAGCCAGCCGAAGCCCAGGTAACCCAGGTGAGCGTCCGGTTCGCGCATGAATTCCACGGCAAAACGGAACAGGCCGTAGAACAGCAGGAACAGCCCGGAAGCGGCCATTACCGGGCGCGGGCGGGTGGAGAACCACCAGAGGATGACGAACAGGCACAGGCCTTCCAGGAACGCCTCGTAGAGTTGTGACGGGTGGCGCGGCAACGGGCCGGCGCCGGGGAATACCATTGCCCAGGGCAGGTCCGTGGTTTTGCCCCACAGTTCCGCATTGATGAAATTGCCCAGGCGGCCGGTGAACAGGCCCACGGGCACGACCGGCGCCAGGAAATCGGTGACCTCGAAGAATGCCTTGTTGATTTTCCGGCCGTACAGCCAGCAGGCGGCGATGACTCCCAGCAGGCCGCCGTGGAAGGACATGCCTCCCTGCCAGACCTTGAGCACATCCAGAGGGTTTCCGAGGTAGTAAGGCAGGTTGTAGAACAGCACCGAACCGAGCCGGCCGCCGATGATGATTCCCAGGATGCCGTAGAACATGAGGTCCGCGACCTGTTCGACGGTCCAGCCGAAACGTCCCGACTTTGCCCGGTAATGCAGCAGCGCCCAGGCGCCCACAATGCCGGCGATGTAGCTGAGCCCGTACCAGCGGATCTGCAGGAACCCCAGGTCGACGGCAACGGGGTCGATGTTCGGAAATGTCAGCATTTTGGCGCGCCTGACAGGATTCGAACCTGTGACTTCTGCCTTCGGAGGGCAGCACTCTATCCAACTGAGCTACAGGCGCTTATCAGCTTTCGAATTATAACAGTAAATCCTTTCGAGATTTGTGGGTGTCCTGAATTAGATGGTAAATCCTTTCGAGATTTATGGGTGTCCTGAATTAGATCATCCTGAATTAGATCATGGGTGTCCTGAATTAGAACGGTGGAAATTTATGGGTGTCCCGAATTAAAAATAAATCTGTCCCTTTTTTTTAATTGGCGGATAATGGTTTTATGAGCGATCAATCCCTTCCGCCTAATGCGCTGGCCGGCGAGACCAGTCCTTACCTGCTGCAGCATGCGCGCAACCCGGTTCAATGGTATCCCTGGAACGAAGAGACGCTGGAACTTGCCGGGAAGGAGGGGAAGCCCATATTGCTGTCGATCGGTTATTCCGCCTGCCACTGGTGTCACGTGATGGCGCATGAGTCGTTCGAGGATGAAGAGACCGCGGCGCTGATGAACCGTTATTTCATCAATATCAAGGTGGACCGGGAGGAACGGCCCGATATCGACAAGATTTACCAGACCGCGCAACAACTGCTTTCCGGGCGCACCGGGGGCTGGCCGCTGACCATGTTCCTGATGCCTGATGACCGCACGCCGTTCTTCGGCGGCACCTACTTCCCGCCGGAACCGCGCCACGGGCTGCCCGGCTTCAAGGCCCTGCTGGCCAGGGTCAACCAGGTCTGGCAGGAAGACCGGCCGGCACTGGTGGAGCAGAACAGCGCATTCATGAAGGCCCTGGAGCAGACCCAGGCAAATGAGCCGTCCGCAACGGGAGCCGGCCTCGACAGCAGCCCGGTGGCGAGTTGCGTGGATATGCTGGCGCGCGCCTTCGACCCGCAGGACGGCGGGTTCGGCGGGGCGCCGAAATTCCCGCACCCGGGCAATGTGGAACTGCTGCTCAGCCGGCATGCCCTGAACGGCGAGGGCGGAACCTTGGACATGGCGTATTTCACGCTGGAGAAGATGGCCGAGGGCGGCATTTACGACCAGGTCGGCGGCGGTTTCTGCCGCTATTCCGTCGATGCGCGCTGGCGCATCCCGCACTTTGAAAAGATGCTGTACGACAACGGGCCGCTGCTGGGGTTGTACGCGAATGCCTGGCGCAGCAACCGGCGCGAGCTGTTCCGGCAGGTCGCACGGGGCACGGCGGCATGGGTAATGCGCGAGATGCAGTCCGGGGAAGGCGGCTTCTATTCTTCACTAGACGCAGATTCGGAGGGGGAGGAAGGGAAATTCTACACCTGGGAACCGGGCGAGGCGCACCGGCTGCTGACCGAGGCCGAATTCGATGACTTTGCGGTCTGGTCCGGCCTGGACCGGCCCGACAACTTCGAAGGGCGCTGGCATCTCTACGTGGCGCAACGCCCGGAGGAGATCGCGCGCCGTACCGGCCGGGAACCGGAAGAGATAACCCGGAACCTGCAAAGCGCCAGGGAAAAACTGTTCGCGGAAAGGGAAAAGCGGGTGCGGCCCGGCCGCGACGACAAGATCCTGACGTCCTGGAACGCGCTGATGCTGAAAGGCATGAGCGTTGCGGCCGTGCGCCTGCAGGAACCCGGTTATTACCAGTCTGCGTTGCGCTGCCTTGAGTTCATCCATGCAAACCTCTGGGACGGGAAACGGCTGGCGGCCACGTACAAGGACGGCAGGGCGCGGCTGAATGCCTACCTGGACGACTATGCCTTTCTCATCGACGCCGTTATCCACCTGCTTGCCTGCAAGTGGTCAGGCAAGTGGCTGGCGTTTGCCGTGCAACTGGCCGATACCTTGCTGGAGCAGTTTTTCGACGGGGAGGAAGGCGGTTTCTTCTTCACCTCACACGACCATGAGACCCTGCTGCAACGGCGCAAGGACTTCACGGACGACTCGCTGCCTTCCGGCAACGGCGCGGCGGCCCTGTCCCTGCTCGTACTGGGACACCTGACCGGGCGCCGGGATTACCTGGACGCGGCGGAGCAGACCCTGAAGTGCGCCTGGGGGCTGCTGCAACGGGCGCCGCATGCCTGCGCGGCGCTGCTGGGAGCGTTGATGGAATACGACAATCCCGGGCGGGTGATCATACTGCGCGGCGAGGAGGAAACCATCACCGAATGGCAGCAACAGCTCGACCCGCTGCTGGACGTGCGCTCCATGGCGTTCGCCATCCCGGCGGCGGAAAAGGGCCTGCCGGACCTGCTCAGTGAGAAAAAGACCGACCAGGCGGCCACGGCGTTCATCTGTACGGGCTTTACCTGCCTGGAACCGGTTTCCGATCTCACAGAATTGAAGCGGATTATCAAATAGATATATGGGGTCAGAGTAAAAATTCTTCCAGAATTTCTTACTCTGACCCCTGTAATTTCTTTATCCCTGGTAGATGTGGGCGGCGAGGGAGATGCGCGTGGCCAGGCTCTCGACTGCCATGACCAGGGAGTGGGTCAGCGCGGACTTCTCCGAATAGTCCGCCGGCACCAGGTTCGATACGCGCCCGTCCTCAATGAAGCCCCAGGCCTTGCTGCGTTTTTCCCGGTCGTCGGGGTCCCCGTACACCCCGATGGCGATACCCTCCCCCTGCTTCACCAGCGAGAAACAGGGGACATCGGTAAAACCGTCTCCCACCATGATCATCTGCTTGATCGGCACCCTGAGCCTGGCGCTGTCCACCTTGCGGTTGACCTCGAACGGCTTGCCGACGTACTCGGGACCGAATATGCCTTTCTGGACGTGGAAGATGTAGCGGGTCTTGTCGGTAAAACTGATGATCTTGCGGGGAAACTTAATCCGTCCCGCGTTGTCATAGGCGAAGTCCGAGGCCCAGATCTCCTTGAACTCGTGGGCGATGGCCGTGTTCCTGAGTACTTCGCCGATGCCGGAACTGATCAGGTAGAACTCCAGCGTAACCCGGGAGTTCACTGCGGCGGCGACTTCCCGTAACCGGCCGAATATCGATTCCACCCCCTGGTACAGGGGCAGTTCACGGCCCCAGCGGGCGAGGCTGTCCCGGGTGATCGGTTCTATCTCACCGCCGGTGGATTTCTCTATCATCCTGTACAGGTAGGCCGGCACCGGGTCCCACTCCTCCGCCGCGCTGGCGGTCTCCATCATGGGGCCTACCTCCTGCTTCCAGAAACGGCGCACGTCGAGACCGCAATGCTCCTCCAGGTAGCCGGAGGTGCTGTCCGGCGCCAGGGTGTCGTCAAAATCAAAAATTATGGCAATGATCTCTTGCATGGAAGTAGTGTAACAAAACCCGCTGTTGCGGCAATCAGGATATTGAATAATCTTTACGACAGGAACAGAATGGCTTGATGACCGGCAGCAAATCCATCCCGAAAGTGGAGCTCCACTGCCACCTGGAGGCCTGTTTCCGCGTCCGGACTGCCAGGGAGATCGGGCGCTCGCTCGGCCTGGATGTCCCGGAAGACCCGGAACGGTTCAGGCGCGAGTGGCTGATCACCGAACCGGTGGACAACCTGGAACAGGCGCTGAAAAAATTCGCCAATATCCAGAAGCTGTGGGGTTCGGAGGAAACGATCGAACGGTTGACTTACGAGGCCTGTGAATACGGCGTAGAGCAGAACATCAGGATCCTGGAACTGCGCTATTCGCCGGACTTCATCCGCGGCGCCAATCCCCGGTTGAGTTTCGAGAAGATCCATGAGGCTGTTGTCCGGGGGATCACGCGTGCAAAAGACCTGGACATCGCGGTCGGCCTCATCGGCATCGTGCAGAAGATCCTGTCGCCGGAGGACGCGGCCCGCACCACCGGTTTCATCATCGGCAACAGGGAGTCATTCGCCGGTATCGACATGGCGGATATGGATATCGGCTTCGGGATCCGGCGCTTTGCACCGCTGATGGAAAAGGCGAAACAGGCAGGGCTGCACGTCACTTTGCATTCCGGGGAAGAAAACGTGCCGGAGGCGCCCCAACATGTGCGGGTGGCCGTTGAGGAACTGGGCGCGGAACGGATCGGTCACGGCATTTATATTCATCGCGATCCCGAGGTGATGGATGTTGTCAAACGGAATAACGTATTACTCGAACTCTGTCCCACCAGCAACCTGTTGACCAATTCGGTTCCCTCCATCAGTGAACATCCGTTGCGCCGGCTCATGGAGGCAGGGGTGATGGTATCGATCAATTCGGATGATCCGCACCTGTTCGGCATCGACCTGTGCCATGAGTATGACGTGGTTCACAGTGAACTGGGGTTGACCGTGGAGGATTTCGAGCGCATTAATGATGATGCGGCCGCGAGCAGTTTTTTGCCGCAGGAGGAGAGGCAGCGGGTGTGGCCGCGGGAGATTAGGGAGTCACCCGCTGGGTGACGATGTATTTCACTGGATTCCGGGTCAAGCCCGGAATGACGAGTCCTTTTTACCCGTCATTCCTGCGAATGCAGGAATCCAGTCACACAACCGTCGCCGGAGGCGACTCGGTATTGGACTGGAATGACGATTGAAACAGTTTCCGGATATCCTCGACGATGATGACGTTGACCGGGATCATGATCAGGGTGATGGTCGTCGCGAACAGGATGCCGAAGCCGAGTGAGATGCCCATGGGGATCAGGAACTGCGCCTGTATCGATTTCTCGAACAGCAGCGGCAGCAGGCCGAAGAAGGTGGTGAGCGAGGTCAGCATCACCGGCCTGAAGCGGACCACGCCTGAATTCAGTACCGCATCGGGCACGCTCATGCCTTCTGCCCTCTTCTGGTTGATGAAATCCACCAGCACCAGGCTGTCGTTGACGACCACCCCGACCAGGGCCATTACGCCCAGCATGCTGGGGAAGGTCAGCTCGCGGCCCAGCAGCCAGTGCCCCCATACCGCGCCGATGATGCCGAAGGGGATCACCGACATGACGATCAGCGGCTGGACGTAGGACTTGAGCGGCAATGCCAGCAATACGTAGATGACGAACAGTATCACGACCATGCCCCATTGCAGGCTGGCAAACGACTCGCGCTGTTCCTTTGCCTCGCCCTCAAATGACCAGGTAACGCCCGGGTAATTGATTAACAGCGCCTGCAGGTACTCATCCAGGTCCGCCTGCAATACCGTCATGTTCGTCTTGCCCTTGTCGACGTCGGCAGTGATGTTCATGGTGCGTTCACGGTCAATACGCAGGATCGTCGACGGTCCCTTGCCTGGTGTCAGCGTCGCCACGTGGGACAGCGGCACCCGGCGGCCGTCCGGCGCTGTAATCAGGTATTCATCCAGCGTGGCCGTGGTGCTCCTTTCGTCCTTCGGCAGGCGCACGATCACGCGTATGTCGTCGCGCCCGCGCTGGATGCGCTGGGCCTCAAAGCCGCGGAATGCCTGGCTGACCTGGTTCGCCACCGCGGCGCGCGTCAGGCCCAGTACGTGGCCCTGCCGGGTCAACTCGATCTGCAGCTCTTCCTTGCCGTCAGACAGGCTGTCCGCGATATCAAAGACCGTAGGGTAGGTAGCCAGGCGCTGTTTAATCAGTTCGCCAACTGCTTCCAATGTCTCCAGGGATTGCGCGTTCAGTTGAATATGGACCGGATCGCCAGCGTGGATGAGTTCCGCGCGAAAGGTAAGCGATTCAGCGCCGGGTATGGTGCCGATATCCCGGCGCCATTCATTCATGAGATCCAGCACGCTGATATCGGTGCGGCGTTCATCGGATGGCACCGCTTCAATGATGACCTGGCCGTAATGATTGCCCAGACTCGTGCCATGGCCGGGCCCGCCGCCCCGCGCAACGCGCGCGGAGCCGGTTGTGGATAAAATATTGCGGATGACCGGTTCCCCGCCTTCTCCGTCCTTATATTTCCGCTGCAACGCAAACGCGGCATCGGTGATGCGCTGCATGTGCCTGTCGGTGACCTCAAACGGCGTGCCCACAGGCATCGACAGGGAAACGGTGGCCACATCCGACTCGATGCGCGGGAAAAATATGAATTTGGCCCAGCCGCTCAGGACCAGCGCCAGCGTCAGCGCCAGGACCCCCAGGAACGCGGCGATGACCGAGTAACGGTTGGCCAGGGAAAAGCGCAGCAAAGGCCGGTAATAATCGATTATGAACTGCTCAAAACCATCGGCAAAGCGCTGTTGAAAGCCGCTGAAGCCCGTGAGCGCCGCAGGGTCGTTGCGCACCCTGACGGTTTTCATGTGCGCCGGCAGCACCAGTTTCGACTCGACCAGGGAGAACACCAGGCAGGGGATTACCACGGCCGGAATCGCGCCCATGAAATCACCCATGCGGCCTTCGACAAACGCCAGCGGGCTGAACGCGGCGATGGTGGTCAGGATACCGAAGGTCACCGGGACGGCGACCTGCCTGGTGCCCAGCACGGAGGCTGCGAGGGGGTCTTCCCCCGCGCGCAGGCGGGTGTAGATATTCTCCCCGGTGACAATCGCGTCATCGACGACGATGCCCAGCACGATAATGAAACCGAACAGGCTGATCATGTTGATGGTGACGCCGCTGAACGGCATCAGTATCAGCGCGCCCAGGAAACTGGCCGGTATGCCGATAAACACCCAGAGCGCCACGGCCGGCCTGAGAAACATGGCCAGCAGAATGATCACCAGGATACTGCCCTGTATGCCGTTATTGACCAGGGTGCCAAGACGCGCTTTCAAAAATGAGGAATTATCATCCCAGTAGCTCAGGTTGATACCCACCGGCAGCGCGGCCTGCCTTCCCGCAATATAGTCTTTTACCTTGCCGGCGATGTCTATGGCGTCCTGGTCCGTCGTCCGGTAAACCCGGATCAGGCTGGCAAATCCGCCGTTGTAGCCGGTCTTTAACAGGACTTCTTCGAAACCATCGTTGACCCTGGCGATATCGGCTATGCGTATGATGCTGCCGTCGGGGTTGGTCTTGACGATGATATCCTCGAACTGCGCGCGCCGGTAGGCCTGGCCTTTGGAGCGGATGAGCACGTCGCCGCCCTCGGTGCGTACATTGCCGGCGGAGACGTCCAGCGAACTGCGCTGTACGGCATAGGCTATATCCGCCAGGGTCAGGCGGAACTCGCGCAACCTGTCCTGGGACGCCTCGATGCTGATTTCATATTTCCTGACGGCATCCAGCCTTACCTGCGTAACCCCGTCGATGCGCAACAGGTCTTCGCGTACCTGCTCGGCAAGACTGCGGATCTCCCCCTCGCTGTAATCACCGGCAACGACCACCGAGATGACCGGGTGCATGCGTTGCACCAGGCTGACCACGGGTTTCTCCGTATCGGCGGGAAAGGTGTTGATGGAATCGACCCGGTTCTTTATATCGTTGAGCAGGTCCCGCGGTTCATAATCGGAATCCACTTCGATGTTGACCGTGGTGCTGCCTTCGACGGAACGGCTGGTGATCTGATCGATTCCTTCGAGGTCCTGAACCGCTTCCTCGATGCGGATTGCGACACCCAGTTCGATGTCCTCGGGCGTGGCGCCGCGCAGGGGTACGAACACGTTGATGATGTCCGGTTCGATTTCCGGAAACGTGTCCAGTTTCAGCCTGGCATAAAGCGAATAAAGCCCGCCGACAATGATGCTGAACAGCAGCAGGTTGGCGGCAACGTGGTTTCTTGCGAACCAGTCGATCATGCTTACATATTGTCCATGGCTTTGGCGGAGGGTTTTTCCGATGCCATGGCGTGATCTTCCCGCAGCAGTTGCTCCGATATCGCCACGCGCACCCCTGAAGTGACCTGTCCGAGCGGAGTCAGGACCAGCAGATCACCCTCGCCCAGGCCGCCGGCGATCAATGCCTCCTCCTCGTTCTGCCAGGCAACGTCGATTTCGCGGCGCTGCAAGACGCGGTCCGTGACAACATAGACGTAACCACCCTGGTAAATGGCGAAACCCGGGATGACCAGGGCATCCTGCAACTGTCTGCCGGCCAGTTCGGCGGTCACATACTGCCCGATCTTCAACGGGGTCTTGCCCCGCGCATGAACCCCGAAGGGATCATCGACCTGCGCAACCACGTGCAACTGCCTGGCGCGGTCGTCGATGGTGCCTTCCGTGCGCACCACCCTGCCCTGCCACTCGGCGCCACTCGCCAGTTCGGAACGGATCGTGACCTGCGGGCCGTCGACGAGTTCGGCGTCGCCGAACCGGTAGTCTTCGGGCAGGTCGATAAACGACAGGTCGCGGTTGCGCAGCGGCAGGCGTATTTCGACCAGGTCGACAGCATAGATTTCCGCCAGCGGCGAGTTCCTGTTGACCACCTGTCCCTGGTCGACCAGCTTGGTCAGTACGCGGCCGGCATAGGGCGCGACGATATTGGTCCGCTCCAGTTCCAGGCGCGCCTTGTCCAGCGCCGATTCTGCTGAGATGACCCGGGCTTCGGCCGCCAGCAGTTGCGGCTGGCGCAGCACCAGGGGCGGCGCTTCGCCCTGGTTGCCGAGACGGTTCCAATCCTCCAGGGCCTGGGCGGCACGCGCCTTCTCCTGGGCCAGCGCCTGCTTTGCATCCAGCAAGGTCGCTTCGGCAATCTTTACGTTGGCGAGATAATCCCTTTGATCGATGTTGAGCAGAACTTCGCCTTTCTCGAAGAATCCGCCGTCTCTCAGGCTGTCGTTGATGGCGGTGATCTCACCGAAAACCTGCGCGATCAGCGTGCTTTGCGTGCGCGGCTGCACCGTGCCGTAGCTTTGCAGTCTTACCTGGTAGGGCTGCCGCTCCAGCTTTAACACGTCAACCGTGAGTTGCGGTCCTGAGGGCGCTTCCTGCCGGTCCGCCTGGGGCGGGTTGCGCAGGACCAGCAAGGCCAGACCGACCAGCACGGCAAGAATGATGATTGGCGTCAGTTTTTTCACAGGTCAGGCCTGAACCCCGTTTTCACCCGAAGTCGCCTCCAAGAGCCAGATATAACGTGATTCTGTTCTGTATCAGTTGATTACGCAAATCGATAACTGCTGATTGTATATCAAAAGCCCGGCGTTGTGCCTCCAGCACCGTGGTATAGGGGACCAGGCCGCGCTGGTATTGTTCAAAGGCCAGCGTTAGCCCCGCCACGGCATTTTTCTCCGCATCCAGGGTGACCCGGTAGCGGGTCTGCAAGGATCCGTTACGGCTCAGCGCGTTTTCCACTTCCGAAAAGGCCTGGTATAACAGCTCCAGGTACTGGTTCTCCGCCTGCACCAGGCGCGCCCTGGCCTGTTGTTCCTGCGCCTTGAGCCGGCCCCGGTTGAACAGCGGCTGGGTCAGGTTGCCCAGCACCGACCAGGCCAGCGCGCTGCCGTCCAGCAGGCTGTCGAGTTCTTTCGAAACATCGTTGCCGGACGCCACCATGGTGATGCGCGGGAAGCGCTGCTTGTGGGCGATGGCAACCGCGGCGTCGGCGGCCAGCAGGTTCATCCAGGCTTGCTGCAGATCCGGCCTGCGGCTGACGAGTTCCGAGGGCAGGCCCGCCGGGATGGGCGTTTCGAACAGCGGCAGCGTCCCCGCGGCGTCCAGTTTGCCGTCCGGGTAATTCCCCAGCAGCACCTGCAGGGCAACCCGGTTTTCCGCCAGCGCCTGTTCCTGTGAGGCGATGCGGACGCGTTCCTGGTCCGCGCTGGTACGCGCCAGGTAAACATCCAGCGCGCCCGTCAGGCCCTGGTTATAGGCGCTGTCGATGATATCCAGGTCCTCTTCGAGGTTGGCCAGCCGCTCGCGAAATAACGCCAGTAACTCACCTGCGCCGGCCACGTTGAACCAGGCGCGCGCCACCCCGGCCGCCAGCCTGTTGCGGCTGTCCGCATAGCGCGCCTGCGCCGCCATCAGTTTCAGGCCCGCCTGCTTCTCAACGTCCCTGAGTTTGCCCCAGGCATCGATTTCCCAGGCCAGGTCCACGCCGATTTCGAAGTTGCTGGAGGTGCGCGTGATCCCGAACTGGTTGCTGATCACCCGCCTGCGCGAAGGGCTGAAAGCCAGGGACAGGTCCGGGAGCCGCGCCGCGCCGCTGATGATGACGCCCTGCTGCGCGGCCTCGACGTCCGCGGCCAGTTGCGCCAGCCGGTAATTCCGTTCCATGGCGGCGTCCACCAGGCCGCTGAGTGCCGTGTCCCCCAGTTCCGCCAGCCAGCCGTCACTGACGGCCCCATACTCTGCCGCTTCGCTCCAGCTATCGGGCAGGTCCCGTTCCCTGACCTCAGGCGAGATGGCGGAAACAGCGCACCCGGCCAGGACCAGGGTCGCGGCCAGGGCGGGCAGTTGTGATACGAAGGATTTCAAGATCGGGGATTGTACCAGATCGGGGAGCTCCAGGCGCGTTCCTGTATGGTGGGGGCTATGTCTTCGAACAGTTGGTTCCCTTCCCGCAGGGCTTCCCAGGTGGTCCAGCGGCAGCTCGGGTTTTCCAGTACCCTCAGGTAATAGAACGCGGGTTGGCGCGGGTCGAAATCCGGGTCGCGCCACAGGGCTTTCAACTCAACCGCGCCCTTGTCCGCGCTGACGCTGCAATCGCTCAGATCAACGGTGGCGCCGTTGTCCGGGCAACGGCGGGTGGCCGGGTCGGGGTCCAGGCCGTCGGCGCAAACCGCATCGTATACCTGCTCCCTGGTCCCGCCCTGTTCCAGCCAGCCCTTGACGACCTGGACGCGCTGCAGGTTGACTCCCTGCGGGTCTTTCATGGCCCAGATGATGAAACCCGGCGCCGCACCCGCGCCGGGCGCCGGCAGGTCGCTTCCCATGGCTACTCCCTTGCCGTAGCCCAGGGCGGCCGGGTCGGTATCCGTATCGAGCGCGGCCGGGAAGTCCCACCCGGCAAAAAAACGCACGCTGATGCGCGTGCCGCTGGTGGCAAAGGTTTCCCGGCGTTGCAGCGCGGCAAATATGGCGGCGCGGCTATTCTGCTCCGCCCACACACCGGCCAGTCCGCCGGACCCCAGCACCCGGCTCGCCGCGAATTCCTTTATTACAGGCCTGCCCGCGCGCCGCGCCGGGGTGCCGTCTTCAAACCCGTGATGGCCCTGGTAATTGGATTCGTCGGTGCCGCCGGGCGTGCCGTTATGGGTATCGGTGCTGCCGATAAAACCAAGCTTGTAGGGGTTCACGTCCAGTTGCCGCTCCAGTTCCAGGCCCAGTTTCAGGGCGTTGCGCACATACATGCCGGGCGCCAGGCAACCCTGGGACGCGTCATTGCCGGTACAGACCTGCACACAGTCTTCATCCGTGTTTCCCGCCGTGCACAGCGGACGGCGTTCGAACTTCTCGAAATCACATAATTCGTCCACCGTGCCCACCCCGGTGTGGCATTCCGATTCACCCTTGGCCTGGACGATCTCCACCAGGGGTTCGGTCCTGCTTCGCAGCTTCGCCCACTGCGGGCTGAGCGGGCTGCCGTCCTCTTTCAAGGCGGGGAACTGCCGGCCCTTGCTCTGGTTGGAATTATGCGGTATCGCCAGGACTTCGCAGGGGACGGCGCAGGTTTCATGCAACTGCTTCCATAATTGTTCCGGCGTGTTCGCCTCAAAATGACTGGCCGGCAAGACAGGGACCTTATCATTCCCGTAAATGACGTTCCTGTGCATGTTATTGCCGTGCGTATTCCCGGTCCACTCGTACCCCACAAAGGTGGTGAACACACCCGGACGGTTGAATTCATGGGCTATATCCTGTAATTCCCGCCAGGTCAATTTTGCCCGCGCCAGGCAACGGGCATCGTCCGCGCCGCACAGTTCGGGCTCGCGTTGCGGGTCCGGAGACACCACATCGCGAATTATCAGGTTCCGGTATATCTTCTCTATCAGGCGCTCCTGCCCTGCCTCATTGCGGATGTCACGGCAGATCTCCAATGGGTACGCGGCGCTGGATGCATCGGTACAGAGCGGCAGTTCACCCAGGTACTCCCCATGGTCCGTCACTGCCGCAAAATCCAGGGGCCGGTCTATGCGCACCTCCCTGCCGCCGGACAGGACAACCTCTTCCCCCAGGGCAAAACGGTAGGCTTCACGGGGACCGACACGATTGAAATTGACATAACTGTCCAGCGACCAGGATGAATGCACATGCAGGTCGCCGAAGAACGGAAACCGCTGAACACTTTCCTGCGCAGCCAGGGTTACTGGCAACAGAAAGAATATAATCCGCAGATGACGCAGATGAACGCAGATTAATTTTATTTTGTTATACGTCAGCCCCAAGACTGTTGCACGTTGGAACAAGATTCATCACCCATGAATTATGCAGCATAAAACTCGAAAAAGAATTCTTATGTCTGTCGTTTGACAATATCTCCTGAAAAAAATACAAAAATCATCTGCGTTAATCTGCGTCATCTGCGGATAATTTCATCTGCGGATAGTTTTCTTCGAATTCCTCGAAGCGGCGTTCCAGTTCCGCCTGTAATTTGGCTTTATCGTTCCGGAACATGAATTCCAGGCAGGCCTCGACCTTGTCTTCCTCCAGGCCTTCATCGCCGGCGGAGCCATAATCGCATTGGTCCACGATTTTACCCGTGTAAGTCGACTCGAGCAGGCTTTCACCGGGGAGGAAGCTGTAGGCCAGGGCGTTGCGGGACAGGTACTTGAGATCGTTATAGGTGAGTTTGTAGGTTTCCACCGCGCGCTGGTATTCGTGGGTCAGGTCGATGCGGGCGACGCCCTCGTCGTCCGTGGACAGGGCGACGGGCACATTATATTTGAGATACGCCCGGATGGGATGGCGGTCGCCGGTTATGCCCAGGATGGCGTCGCTGCTGGTCAGGTTAATCTCGACCAGGATGCCCTGTTCGGCCATGCGTTGCATGAGTTGCGTTGCCTGCGGGTCGTAGAATATATCGGTGCCGTGGCCGATACGCCGGGCGCCGGCGAGGTCCAGCGCTGCCCGGATATGCCAGCCCAGGTGTTCGGGCGGCACCAGGCCCAGGTCAACCTCCCCGGCATGCAGCGTGATGCCGTCCTTTGCCGAAGGGAAATGAGCTCCCAGTTCCCCGATCATTTCCATCTGCCAGCGGTAGTCCCTCAAGGTGATGGGGTTGTCTTCCGGCGCCACGAAGTTCAGGCCCACGTAGCGCGGGTCTTTCTCGATGAGATGGTAAGCCAGCAGGGTCTGCGCCAGCACCTGCGACCGCGGGAACGTACGGATCACCTGGGCCAGGTAGCGCACGGTCACGCCGCAACCGGCGTCCGCGCGTTCCTGCCCGCAGGCCAGGACTGCGCGCCACTGCTCCTCGATGGCGTCCAGCTTGAGGCTCGTCGCAGCCGCCAGCGCCTCAATCCCGGGGTGGCGGATTAATTCGGACAGGGGCCGGCCGGGGTTGAATTCCGCGCCGGCCGACGCCAGTTGCCGGGCCTGTTCCATGCCCCAGGACTGCAACAGTTCCAGGTAGATGACGTTCTGGCGCGCGGACCGGGCGCTCGATTCCGCCAGCATGTGGCCTTCGCGGCCGACGCCCGCGGGGACGAAACGCCGGAACGTCGAGAAAAACTGGTCGTGGCCGGATACCTCGCGGCGTTCATAGTTGCGTATCGAGAAGGCGTCGATGATACGGTTTACCACGTCTGCGTCAAAACGGACCTCGCTCAGCGCAGGGCGGCCGGCAGTCGCATCACAGGGCGGGAACGAAACCATGTAGCTTTCCAGGTCTATACACTTGCCGTCCTCGGCGCCCCAGCGAATGTAGCTCTCCGCATAGATGGCGCCGTCCAGGTGGTTGTGCAGTTCGCCCCCCTTGGGAAACGCATACAGGAAATTCCTCAGCAATGCCGGGTCGCGCCGCACCGATTGAAAATACAACCGGGCGTCCAGTTCCGCGGCCGAGACGCCGCCGTATCTGGCAATGATGAACAATGCCAGGAATGCGAAATTGAAGGATCGCGCTGATTTCATTTTGCCTTAAACCCGTTTTCCCGTAATCTTATAACAACTACCCGAGGGGACAATAATAAAAAATGCAGTTTCTGATGAGTTTTGTCGGGATGGCGGTGCTTATCTGCCTGGCCCTGCTGCTGTCCGAAAACAGGCGGGCCATCAGGCTTAAAACCGTTGTTCCCGCGTTCCTGACACAGGCAGCCATTGCCGGCCTCATACTCTACTTCCCGCCGGGACAGGCATTCCTCAACACCATGGTGGCGGGGGTGCAGAACGTGATCGATTACGGCCGCGTCGGCGCTGAGTTTGTGTTCGGCGACCTGGCCAGGGACAACGGCGGGTTCTCCATCGCATTCCACCTGTTGCCGGTGATCATCTTCTTCTCCGCGCTGATGTCCACGCTGTATTACCTGGGCATCATGCAGAAATTGATAACCATCCTGGGCGGGGGCATACACCGGCTGCTCGGCACCAGCAAGACCGAATCCATGTGCGCAGTCGCCAACATATTCATTGGCCACAGCGAATCGCCGCTGGTCATCCGGCCCTACCTCAAGGACCTGACCCGGTCGGAATTGTTTGCGGTAATGACGGGCGGCATGGCGGCCATCTCGGGCGCCATCATGGCGGCATACGCAGCGATGGGCATTAACCTGGGTTATCTCATCGCGGCCAGCTTCATGGCCGCGCCCGGCGGCCTGCTCATGGCGAAAATCATCAAGCCAGAAACCGGGCGTACGGAACAGGAGATAGAGAACGTACAGTTCAGCGGCCCGAAAAAAGTGGTAAACATCTTTGAAGCCATCGGCAACGGCACCATTGACGGGCTGAAGCTCGCGGCCAACGTCGGCGCCATGCTGATTGCCTTCGTGGCCATGATCGCCCTGGTCAACGGCCTGCTGGGCGGCATCGGCGGCTGGTTCGGTATGGAGGACCTGACGCTGCAGGGGATCCTGGGCAAACTGCTGGCGCCGCTGGCCTGGCTGATCGGCGTGCCGTGGCATGAGGCGGCCGCGGCCGGCAGCCTGATCGGGCAGAAATTCATCATGACCGAATTCATCGCCTACCTTAGTTTCAGCGAGATAATGCATTCCCTGAGCCGGCACACCCAGGTTATCGTCACCTTTGCCCTGTGTGGTTTCGCCAACCTGACATCCATCGCCATCCTGCTGGGCGGCATGGGCAGCCTGGTTCCGGAACGGCGCCAGGACATCGCCTCACTGGGCTTCATGGCCGTGCTCGCCGGCACCCTGTCCAACCTCATGAGCGCGGTGCTGGCAAGCCTGTTCATGTCCCTGCAGGCGTATTGAAAATGGCCACGCCGCACATCAATGCCGAACCGGGGGATTTTGCCGAAACCGTGCTGATGCCGGGAGACCCTTTAAGGGCAAAATTCATTGCGGAAAATTTCCTGGACAAACCGCGCCTGGTGAATGACGTGCGGGGCATGCTGGGCTTTACCGGCAGCTACAAGGGGCAGACCCTGTCGGTCATGGGGCACGGCGTAGGTATCCCCTCCTGCTCTATTTATTGCACCGAACTGATCAACGAGTTCGGCGTGAAGCGCCTGATCCGGACCGGCAGTTGCGGCGCGGTCAGCAAAGCGGTCGGGTTGCGGGACATCATCATTGCCATGGGCGCCTGCACCGATTCAAAGGTGAACCGGATCCGCTTCAGGAACCATGATTTTGCCGCGATCGCGGATTTCCGGTTATTGCAGTCGGCGGTGGCCGCCGCCGGGCAGCGGGGGCTTTCCTTCCACGTGGGCAACATCTTTTCCAGCGACCTGTTCTATACGCCGGAAACGGAGATCTTCGGGCTGATGGAAAAATATAACGTGCTGGGCGTGGAAATGGAGGCCGCCGGCATCTACGGACTCGCCGCGGAATTCGGCGCCCGGGCCCTGGCGATCTGTACGGTCAGCGACCATATTACCAACAATGAGAGGTTGACTGCTGAAGAGCGGCAAAGCGGCTTTGCGGAGATGATCGAACTTGCGCTGGAGACTGCTGTCGTTGGTGAATAACCGCTGGTGCCGTGATTGGTTGTGATGAGGCCCGGATAGCTTTTTGATGCGCACCTTCCCTGGTGCGCCCCCTGCGAGCATCCTTCGGATGTCCAAATCTGTTCCAGACAGATTTGTCAAGACCCTCTGGAAGCCATGGATGGCTGGAAGGGACAAATCGTCAGGACGGACGATTTGCACGGCGTAAGCCGCCCGAAGGGTTGTGCCCAGGGATGGGCACAATGAACGTACATGGATGTATTTACAGCGTGTCTTGAAAATGCTATGCCAGCCTCAAACAGTCTCCTCAGCCAATAATTTTCAGGCTTGAACTGGCGCCCAGGCGGGTGGCGCCTGCCTCGATCATCCTGCAGGCGGTATCGTAATCCCTGATCCCGCCGCTGGCCTTTACGCCGACGTCCGGTCCCACGGCGGCGCGCAGCAGCCTCACGTCCGCTTCGGTGGCCCCGCCATGGCTGAAGCCGGTGGAGGTCTTGACGAAACCGGCGCCTGCAGCGACACAGGCCTCGCAGGCCCGCAGTTTTTCCTCGTCGGTCAACAGGCAGGTCTCCAGGATCAACTTGACCGGACGTCCCGCGGCGCTCCCGACTACGCTTTCCACGTCATCCGCGACCTGTCCCCAGCTTCCCGCCTTTGCCGCGCCGATGTTCATCACCATGTCCACCTCATCGGCGCCGCGCCGGACTGCCAGGTCCGTCTCGAAGGCTTTCACGTCCGGTTCGTTCATGCCGGCGGGGAAACCGGCTACGGTGCAGACCCTGACTGACGAACCTGCCAATTCCTCCCGGGCCAGGGGGACGAAAACCGGCGAGATGCAGACGGAATAAAATCCGTGCTCATGCGCTTCCCGGCACAGTCGCGTTACCATTTCCGGCGTGGCTTCAGGCGCGAGCAGGGTGTGGTCGATGATTCGGGCGATGTCTGTTGCGTGTATTTTCATCGGGATGTATGGGGTCAGAGTAAAAATTCTTCGAATTTCTTACTCTGACCCCTGGATTGCGAAATTTCTGGCGAAATTCTTACTCTGACCCCTGGTTTCTTTACTCTGACCCCTGGATTGTGACCCCTTGGGTTCGCGAACTCAGAAGATTTTGTCCGTCAGGACGCCGCCGTCGACGACCAGGTCTGTTCCCGTTATCCATTTGCTGGCGCGGGACACCAGGAACAGGCAGGCGTTAGCGACGTCCTCCGCCTGGCCTACGCTGTGCAGCGCGGCGGCCTGTTTGTAGCTGGCCACCCCTTCCGGCCAGCCCTCGTCCAGCCCTTCCCGCCAGATAAGACCGGGTGATACCGCGTTGACGCGGATATCATGGGCGCCCAGTTCCCTGGCAGCAGCGCGGGTGAACATCACCACCGCGCTCTTGGCGGCGCAATAATGGCTGTGCATATCCAGCACACCGCTGGCGGCAATCGACGCGATATTGACGACCGCGCCGCCGCCGCCCTGCTTGATGACACGCCTGGCGAAGGCCTGGGTGCACAACATGACGGAGCGCACATTGGCGTCCATCATCAGCTCATATTCCGCTTCACTGATATCCAGAAATGGCGAGAGCGGGTAGACCCCGGCATTGTTGATCAGTATATCCACCTGGCCAGCCTCACTGCTGACGGCGTCGAACAAGCGTTCTATATCTGCCTTGCTGGTAACATCGGCATGCACTGCAACGGCGCTTCCTCCCGACTGTTCAATCTGCTCCTGCAACGCAAGTGCGCCGGCCTCACTGGAGCGGTAATGAATGCAGACGCGAGCGCCCGCCCGCGCCAGTACCCGGCATATCGCCGTGCCGATGCCGCCCGCCCCGCCCGTGACCACGGCCGTCCTGCCGCTCAGGTTCAATAAATCATTCTGTGATTCCGGCATGTTTCTGATTACTCCGGTATATAAGGGTTTATGTTACATGGTGACATAATCTGTCGGAAAGGCACTGTCGCCCTGCTCCCGTCACAAGTATACTGTTTCTGGTACCCTTTCCAGTTAATATTGACATGTTCAATAATTTCTGATGATTGTGAAAAAATTAACCGCCGAAGCGCTGATCCGGGAGTTAGGCCTTGAAGTCCTGCCGCTCGAGGGCGGGCACTTCAGGCAAACCTACCAGGCGGACGAGACCGTGGCCGTGCCCGCGGCGGACCCGGAACAACCGCTGCTGAAACCGCGTTCTACCGCGATCCTTTACCTGCTCTCGGACGATCCGGACTCCTTCTCGGCGATACACAGGTTACCCACGGACGAGATCTATCATTTCTACCTCGGCGACCCGGTTGAACTGCTCTTGCTCAGGCAGGACGGAGAAAGCGAGGTCGTCACCGTGGGCCATGACATCCTGAACGGACAGCATGTCCAGTTTGCCGTCCCTGCCGGTGTCTGGCAGGGGTCCCGTCTCGCGCCGGGAGGCGAATTCGCGCTTATGGGCACCACCATGGCGCCCGGTTTTGCCGATACGGATTACGTCCCCGGCGACAGGGATACCCTGCTCGAACGATTCCCTGACAGGGCTGAACTGATCAGGCTGCTGACGCGCTGACCCGGGCGGGCGCACGGGGACATGCTTGATCCTTGCCGGAAATACCGTTATGCTGCAACCATTATGCAAGCAAACCGGAAACAATGGTGGTGGCCGACCATCCTGAGGTGGATGCCGGCTTAACCGCGATTGTATAAAGTCATAACCCACCTCTGAGCCAGGGGTGGGTTTTTTTATGCCTGTTCCCCTGGTAACTGATGAGGAACTAACAAGGGGAACTCATGAAACCGCCTTTTGACATTGCAGCCGATCTCGATACGCCGGTATCGGCATTCCTGAAACTGAAACCGCTTGGCGCGCGCTTCCTGCTGGAAAGCGTGGAGCGCGGCGAACAGGTTGCGCGTTTTTCCTTCCTGGGTCTGGGCAGCGTACTGGACCTGCACCTTGACCCGCAGGGCCTGACCGTGAACGGCAGGACACGTTCCCGGCCGTCGGGCCGCGCCGAAGTGCTGGCCGCATTGCGGGAGGGATTACGCGCTGCGCCGGAATTATCCCCCCAGGTGGATGAGATCCCGTTCCAGGGCGGCTTGGTGGGCTACGCCGATTTTGACATGATCCATGAACTGGAACAGTTTCCCAACGACACGATTGCCAGGGATTATCATCCCCGCGCCGGTTACACGGCCCCGCGCTCCCTGCTGGTGTTTGACCACCTGACCCGGCGCGTGGCGCTGCTCCATGCCGGACCGGAATCGGAACGGCTGGCCTTGCAGAAAGAGATCAGCGCGGCATTGCGCGGCCCGGTCCCGGCGCACACCTCCAGGGACACCTGTTCAATAGCGAAGGCAAGCCTGTCCCGGAACGACTATATGCAACTGGTTTATGACGCAAAGCAAAAAATACGAGACGGCGATATTTTTCAGGTCGTGCTGGCAAACCGCTTTTCCGGCGAATGCGACATCGATCCATTCACCGTTTACCGGGCCTTGCGCCTGATTAACCCGTCTCCGTATATGTACTACATCGAGACAGGCGACCGTACCATAGCCGGTTCCTCACCCGAGGCCATGGTGAAATTGCAGGACGGCATGGCGGCGCTGCGGCCCATTGCCGGCACCCGTCCGCGCGGACAGAACACCGGCGAGGACCGGGAACTGGAACGGGACCTGCTCAATGATTCCAAGGAGATTGCCGAACACGTCATGCTGGTGGACCTGGCCCGGAACGACCTGGGACGCATCGCGGCCACGGGTTCCATCCAGGTCGACCCCTACCTGTCCATCGAACGCTACAGCCACGTCATGCACATCGTCAGCGGCGTCAGCGGCACGCCGCGTCCGGGCAGGGACGCGTTTGATCTATTCGCCGCGTCCTTCCCCGCCGGCACCCTGGTAGGCGCACCCAAGATCCGCGCCATAGAACTGCTGAACGGCTTTGAACCGGCGCGTCGCGGGTTATACGGCGGCACCGTGGGCTATTTCGACCATTACGGCAACATGGACCAGGCCATTGCGATACGCACCATCATCTTCGAGAACGGCAGCTACAGCTACCACGCCGGCGCCGGCATCGTGGCCGACAGCGATCCGGCCACTGAATACGACGAAGTCCTGGCGAAAAGCGCAGCGATGCGCCAGGCCCTTACTTTATCTGCAGAAGGTTTCTAAATCATTAAACAATGTCGGATGAAAGATGGCGGGACAGTATTTGTAAGAATGTCGCCAGCCAGGATGGCCGGCGATAAAGCGTACAGGGACGTATTCACAGCGTGTCTTGATAAAACACTATCGTCGGATGAAAGATGGCGGGACAGTATTTGTAAGAATGTCGCCAGCCAGGATGGCTGGCGATAAAGCGTACAGGGATGTATTCACAGCGTGTCTGGAAAATACTGTCCCGCCATCTTTCATCCGACTCCTTATAAATCAGCCGTCCCCCTGCGCGACTCTCCCCTGCCACTCTTCCTGGGTTATGATCCCACCCTCTTTCTCGGCCCGGCCCTGATCCCTGGCCGGCAACACCCCCTGGATCATATCGATGTGCTTCCACCCGGCCAGCGGCGTGGCGCACTCGGTACGCGGCACATACTTGGAGGGATCGACCTTCTGATACTTGTGCACATAACGCGGGCAGTTGACGAAGATCTCCGATACCTTGACCCTGACGATCAGGTCCGCCTCCTTGTACAGGTCCATGGCGGGGTCATCGTCGTGCAGCGTGGCCTCGCCCTGCAACCGCAACCGGTGCGGCACTTCGAAACTGATGAACAGCATGCCGATATTCGGGTTGCCCCTGATATTCCCCATGGACAGGAACATGCCGTTACCGTCGTAGCTGGGAAACACGACAGTCGTGTCATCCACCACCTTGACGAAGCCCGGATCACCGCCCTTATAGGACACGGTGGGCCTGCCCTTGTGGTCCACCGAGCTCAGGAAAAACATGTCGCGGCTTTCGATGAAATCCTTGTGCGGACCGGCCACTTCCGTCTCCATCGCAACTTTCTCGATCGCGTCGGCCAGGCGCAGGGAATCAAACTGTTCCTGCAATGCCCGGTGGTTGTCACCATATAATCGACTCATAATTTATTTCCTCGTTGTTTCAGATTCGTTGTTATGCCGTCACCGGCAACAGGCTGTCCTCGCCGGCGCATACTTTCTTGATGACCCGGTACGCGATGATGCCGGCGATGATGTTGCCGGTTGCCGCGCCTGCGAACATGCCTGTTATTCCCCAGATCAGGCCGCCAATATACGCCAGCGGCAGGTATAAGGCAATCAACCTGATGATTATCAGGAACAGGCCGAGCCTGGGGCGTCTCATTACGTTGAGCGAAACCATGACCAGGATCACCACGGAATGGGCGCCGTAGGTCAGCGGCAATATGTAGATGAAGGTATTGATCACCCGGATCACTTCGGCGTCCGCGCTGAACGCGGGGGCGATCCAGGGAGAGAACGCCAACAGCAGCAAATAGACTGCGACCTGAAAGACGATACCGAACTTCAGACAACCGAACAATGCCTGGCGGGCGCGTTCCCCCTTGCCGGCTCCCAGGTTCTGGCCGATAAACATGGGCAGGGTGGCGGACAGGGCAAAAACAACCATCAGGCATATTGTCTCTATACGCGCGCCTACCCCGAAACCGGCAACGGCTTCGGCCCCGAAACCGGCTATCATCGCGGTCATGATGGCCGCGGCAAACGGAGTCATCATGTTGGCAAGCATGGCCGGGACGCCGATTTGCAGCAACTCCTCCCAGTTTTCCCGGATATGGCGCAGGCGCGGCAGGGTAAACAACAGCAGCTTTTCTCTTACTGCCAGGATATAGACCGCGACGGCGGCCACGGTTGTGGCGGCGATGACGCTGGCGAGCGCCGCCCCCTTCATCCCCATTTCCGGGAATGGACCCGGACCGAATATCAATAACGGGTCCAGGGCGAGGTTCATCAACGCCATGAGTGTGGACATCGAAGCGGAAGTCTTCATTGCGCCGATGGCGCGGAACGTGTTCCCGCATATCACCGCGATCATGATCACGGGCAGGCCGAGGATCAGGACATACATATACTCACTGATGTATGGCAACACCTGGTCCGTCGCGCCCATGGCCGAAAAAATGCTTTTGAAGGAAAGAGCGACCAGGACGGCGATAATCACCGACAACAGCAGCGCCAGTATCTGTGCGTCGGTCACGTAGCGGGCGGCCGCATCATGCCTTGCCTCGCCGACCAGGCGCGAAGTGATTGAACTGATGCCCATGCCTATTCCCAAGGCAATACTGACGAAGATCATGTAAACGGGAATGATGAAGCCGATGGCCGCCAACTGGTTTGTCCCCAGCAGGCTGATGAACCAGGTATCGACAATCCCCAGCGTCATCATGGCGATGACGCCCATGATCATGGTGCCGGTGAGGCGCGTCAGCAACGGGCCTATCGGCTCGGAAGTGATCCTCCGGGTACGCTCTGTTGATCGGGTACTCTTTCCAGGTGATATTGTCATGTTCAGCGGGTTGGGAAGCGGTTGAGCGCAAGGCGCGCCGTGCAGGGAATGGCGAGTCCTTGCCAAGCGGTGCAACGCCGCGGGCGACCGCTTCCCGGCCCGCCCGCAGGGAGCCAAGCAGCGGCTTCAATCCGGCGTTGCAGTCCTTGACAAGGGCGCGCCATTCTCTGCGGACTGCGCCTTGTCTTGAAGCCGCTGCTTGGCTCTGAACATGACAATATCACCTGGAAAGAGTACAAGTATCAATCAGTCATGCCTGTCCATGTTGTAATCGAAGTAGTCGCGCAGCTTTTTCTCCCAGTATTCCACGCGCCACTCCTCGATCTCGGGATCCTTCCTGGCGTTTTGCAGACTCTCATAAATAATGGTGAGTGAGCCGGAACAGCGGGCCCGGGTGAACAAACAGCGCTGGATGTCCAGTTCCCAGTCCTGCAACTCCCAGTCCGCGACATGCGCGTCGGGCGCTTCACCGGAAGACTCTGCAGGCGGCCCGCCACGCGCGCCGCCGTTTGCCGGGTCATTTGCCCAGGCCGGCGTTGCCAGCAACGCCAATGCCAGCGTCAGTATCGTCCTTGCAGACATATCACGCGCAAGACAGGATTCAGCCCTATTCGGGCTGGGGCACTATCCTCAGGTAGGGCTTCGGGGCTTTCCAGCCGTCCGGAAATTTCTCCCGGGCGGCATCATCCGAGACTGCGGGCACGATGATGACGTCTTCGCCGTTGCGCCAGTTGACGGGTGTGGCCACCTTGTGTTGTGCCGTCAACTGGATGGAATCCAGCACGCGAAGCACTTCATCGAAGTTCCTGCCGGTGCTCATCGGATAGGTAATCATCAGCTTGATCAGTTTATCCGGCCCTATTACGAAAACGGAACGGATCGTGGCATTGTCCGCCGGGGTTCTCTCTTTCGCGGTGCCGCTGGCATTCGGGTGGATCATGTCATAGAGCTTGGCCACTTCCAGGTTGCTGTCGCCAATCAGCGGGTAGTTGACCGCATGGCCCTGGGTCTCCTCTATGTCGTTCAACCAGGCATTATGATCATCGACCGAATCGATACTCAGGCCGATAACCTTGGTGTTGCGTTTATCAAACTCCGGCTTGAGTCCGGCCATATAACCCAGTTCCGTCGTGCAGACCGGGGTAAAGTCCTTGGGATGGGAAAACAGGATGGCATAGCCGTCGCCTATCCAGTCATGGAAGTTGATCGTCCCGTCCGTGGTTTCAACGGTGAAATTCGGTGCTTCATCACCAATACGTAAAGGCATGTCATTCCTCCTGCGGGTGCATGTTTTATGTTTTCAGGGCAATTATAGCAAAGTCCTGAAAGTGCTATCCATCGGTTTCCCGAAAGTATCGGCACATCAGCTAACGCTTGCTGCAAATCATGATTGCCCGTTTCGGGGCCGGGTAGCCTTCGATGGTAAGCCGGGGGTTTTGCGGGTCCAGGAAGTCTGACAGGGATTGTTCGAAGGTCCATTCCGTGACCCGTTGTTCGGCGGGGGTTGTGACGGAGACATCGGCAACTTCGATTGAAGTCAGACCCGCATCGGACAGCCAGTTTTTCAGGGTGGCGATGGAGGGGATGGCCCAGATGTTTCGCATCCTGGCGTAGCGGTCCCGGGGTTGCAGGACAGCACCCTGTTTCCCGTCGATGACTAACGACTCCAGCACCAGTTCGCCGCCGGGGCGCAGCAACTTCAACAGATCTCGTATATGGTTTTCCGGATCGCGGCGGTGGTAAATGACGCCCATGGAAAAGACGGTATCGAACCCGTCGGCGGGCAATACGGACTCGGCCCCGCCGGCAACCAGGGTCTCCAGCGTGAACGGCAGGATATCGAATGGGGCATCGGGCAGGTATTTCGCCACTGCGCGCTGCTGCATGACGTAACGCAGGGTCGGATCGGTGCCGACTACCCTGTGTGCGCCGGCGCCCAGCATGCGCCAGCCGTAATAGCCGTTGCCGCAACCGACGTCCAGCACGGTGCGTCCGGACAGCGGGGCAATGCTGTCCTGCAGGCGGCGCCATTTCATGTCGGAGCGCCATTCCGCGTCGATCTCCAGGCCGAACAGGTTGAACGGACCCTTGCGCCAGGGCAGCAATCGCTGCAGTTGCCGGCGCATGGTTTCACGTTGCGATGGGCTGCAATCCGAAGCTGCGCCTATGCTGATTGTATCTGCATCAAGGTTGACTGCCAACGGGCTGATTTCAGGCAAGCCGTTGACGGCGTCAGCCCAGCCGGGAAAATCGCCATGGCTTACGTTGTCGTAGCAGCGCGCCAGGCGCGCGGGAAATATCTGCCGGTTCCCGTCAGGCGGTACCGATATGCTGTTCACCACGGCTCTCCGCCAGTTCGACCTGGCGCTGGCGCTCGCTGAAGCGCCGCCGTTGTTCCGGAGTCAAATCATCATGGCAGCGCGGGCAATACACGCCCGGCAGGTATTTTTCGGAGGCCATGTCATCCTGGTTCAGGGGCCGGCGGCAGGCGTAACATTGTTCGTGTTCCCCCTCCGCAAGCTCGTGGTCGACGGCGACCCGGCTGTCGAAGACAAAACACTCCCCCTCCCAGCGGCTGTGATCGCGGTCAACTTTTTCCAGGTAGTTCAGGATGCCACCCTGTAACTGCACGACTTCCCTGAACCCCCGGGACAGCAGGTACGAGGAGGCTTTTTCGCAGCGGATACCCCCGGTACAGTACATGGCGATCCTGGTGTGTTGCTCCGGGTTAAGGTTTTTTTCAACATAATCCGGAAACTCGCGAAATGTCCCGGTATCCGGCGCCACGGCGTTTTTGAAACCGCCGATACCGGTTTCATACTCGTTTCGAACGTCCAGCACCAATGTATCGGGACGGGAGATCTCCGCATTCCAGTCTTCCGGTTTCACGTACTCGCCCGTGAGATGTTCCGGGTCGACACCCGCTATGCCCAGGGAGACGATTTCCTGTTTGAGCTTGACCTTCATACGGTGAAAAGGAACCCCCGCGGCGAGTGACTCCTTGTGCGCCAGGCCGGCAAAGCGGGGTTCCGAGCGCAGGTAGTCCAGGATACCGTCAATCCCTTCCCTGCTGCCGGCGACAGTACCATTAATGCCTTCGGGCGCCAGCAGCAAGGTCCCCTTGAGCCGCAGTTCGCGGCAGCGTTCCAGCAGGGGCTGTCTCAATTCGCGGAAATCCGGCAGCCGGACGAACTTGTACAAGGCTGCAATAACAATTTCATTACTTGATATGTTCATATTTTATCCGCAGATGACGCAGATTTACGCGGATGTAAAACAGGTTTTTAAAATAGTATGGTTTGTACGAATATTGAATATTATATTCTTAATCTGCGCTAATCTGCGTCATCTGCGGATAGAACTTCAATGCCTGTGGGCTACTCCTGCGCCGCTGGGGATGCGGACGTCGTCGACCAGGGCCTTTACATGTTCGGGAGTGCGCGCAGTAAAACGGCTGACCGTGAAGGCGACGGCGAAATTGATCAGCATGCCCACAACGCCGATACCTTCCGGGGATATCCCCAGCCACCAGTTATCCGGGTTGCTGGCGGCGGGGTTGATGAACTTGAACCAGACGATGTACGCGGCGGTGAACAGGAGGCCGCTCAACATGCCGGCGATGGCGCCCTCACGGTTCATGTTGCGCACGAAGATTCCAAGGAAAATGGCCGGGAACAGGGATGCGGCGGCCAGTCCGAAGGCGAACGCGATCACCTGGGCGACGAACCCGGGCGGGTTGATCCCCAGGTAGCCGGCAAAGCAGACGGCCACCGCGGCCGCGATGCGGGCGTAGAACAGCTCCTGCTTTTCATTGATGGCGGGCATCAGGGTCTTCTTGAGCAGGTCGTGGGAGATGGAACTCGATACCACCAGCAATAAGCCGGCAGCGGTGGATAATGCCGCAGCCAGCCCGCCGGCCGCCACCAGCGCCAGCACCCAGGGCGGCAGGTTTGCGATTTCGGGGCTGGCCAGCATCATGATGTCGCGGTCGACATAGACCTCGTTCGTGTTGTCCTGCGGCACATTCCCGACCAGTTTCTGGCCGTGTTCACCCCGCCCCTCGGTGAACGCCGGTACGCCCTCGAAGGCATCACCGGCGCCATACTGGATGACGCCGTCCCCGTTCTTGTCCAGCCAGGCGATCAGGCCGATATCCTCCCAGGTCTTCACCCAGGACGGCGCTTCCGTGTAGGCGGTGTTGTTCACCGTGTCGATGAAAGTCAGCCGTGCGAAGGCGGCGAGCGCCGGCGCAGTCGTGTACAGCAAGGCAATGAATACCAGGGCATACCCCGCGGACTTGCGCGCATCGGACACCTTGGGGACGGTAAAGAAACGCACGATGACGTGGGGCAGGCCGGCGGTGCCGGCCATCAGCACCAGGGTGATGGTAAATACGTCGATCATGCTCTTGCTCCCATCCGTGTAGGGAACAAAACCCAGGTCCACCAGCACCCGGTCCAGTTTTTCCAGTACTCTCAATCCCGACCCGTCCAGCACCTCGGAGGACAGGCCCAGTTGCGGAACCGGGTTGCCCGTGACCAGCAACGAGACGAAGATCGCCGGCGTTATATAGGCAAAAATCATGACGCAATACTGCGCCACCTGGGTGTAGGTAATGCCTTTCATGCCGCCCAGCACGGCATAGAAGAACACCACCGCCATGCCGATAAACACGCCGGTCGTGATCTCAACCTCCAGGAAACGGGAGAACACCACCCCTACGCCGCGCATCTGCCCCGCCACATAGGTAAAGCAGATGAACACCAGGCAGATCACGGCCACCACGCGGGCGGAATGGGAATAATAGCGCTCGCCGATGAAGTCCGGCACGGTGTACTGGCCGAACTTGCGCAGGTACGGCGCCAGCAGCAGCGCCAGCAGCACGTAGCCGCCGGTCCAGCCCATCAGGTAGACCGATCCGTCATAACCGGCAAAGGCGATCATGCCGGCGATGGAAATGAATGACCCGGCGCTCATCCAGTCCGCCGCGGTGGCCATGCCGTTGGTCAGCGGGCGCACGCCGGCGCCGGCCACGTAGAAATCCTTGGTCGATGCCGCCTTGGACCAGATGGCAATCCCTATGTAGAGGGCAAAGGTCATGCCGACCACGATGTATGTCAGCATCTGTGTTGTCACGGCTGCTTTCCTTCCTGATCGGTGTCCGTATCGGAATCATCCACGCCGAACCGGCGGTCGATCCTGCCGATCAGCGCCACGTATACGAAAATCAGGATCACGAACACGTAGATGGACCCCTGTTGCGCCCACCAGAACCCCAGCTTGAACCCGAACATGCTGAACCGGTTCAGCCAGTCAACCAGCAGGATGCCGAAACCATAGGAGACGGTGAACCAGACCGCCAGCAGTATCAGCAGCAGACGGACGTTGGCGCGCCAGTAGGCCTTGACGCGGTCCTCGGACAACACTTCTTCATCATGGGAACCATGCGCCGGCAGGTTGTCAGCCTGGTGGTGGTAGACCTCGAGGTCGTTATCCGGTTTGTTTTGCATAATTCTAATCCGTAAATTCCGGTTTTCTTTTTTCCATGAACGCGGCGATGCCTTCGCGCGCGGCTGCGGTTGCAGCGCTCTCGGCAAAGGCGGCATAACCGAGCTCCAGCGCTTCATCCAGGGACGCAGCGGCTGCCGAGTCGCTGACAGCCTGACGGATAACAGCGGATACCGCGGCGCTCAATCTCTGTCCACTGAAGCTGCGCGGCTCATTCTCTATTGCAGGCGGCGGAGCAATGCTGACGGGCGCATCAGCCGATTCGCGCCGTTTACCTGCCAGTTCACCGACCCGTCTGATCGCATCGGGAAGCAGCGCCTCATGGGTATGCGCCAGCCTGTCGATGACCTTCAACTCCAGCGCTGCCGTTGCAGTCATTTTTTCAGCTTTGAGCAGCATACCATGAAACGCGGCCGCGGCGTCCGGCCAGCGCCGGTAGGGAATCACCATGCCGCCGATACCCGGCGCAATCCCCAGGGTAATCTCCGGGAACTGCAACCACGCGTCTTTCACGGCAACGATCCCATGACAGCGGATGGCCAGTTCCAGGCCGCCGCCCAGGGCCATGCCGTTCAAGGCCGCCACAACCGGTTTGCTGCAGTTGTCCAGGTAAACCAGCAACCTGGAGCACACCCGGGCATACTCGATGCATTGTTTCCTGTCCCCCAGCATCGAGGGGAACCTGCCGATGTCGGCGCCGGCGGAAAACGCCGAGACGCCGTAGCCGGTAATGACGAACCCGGTGGTGTGCGGGTCGTTCTCATACTGTTTCAGCAAGGCGAGGATTTCATCGGTCATTTCATCGTGTATCGCATTCAGGGCCTCGGGGTGGCGCAGGGTGATGATTTTCACCCCGTCGAGTTCATCGACCAGGATAAACCGGTGGAAGTCCTGGTATGCGCGCAGCGGTCGTTGCGCGTCCGGCATGCCGGGTCTTTGCGCGCAGAATTTGGTCAGGATACGTTCACTCTCCTTCTCGCCCAGTTCCCGCATCAATTCCAGCGGTCCCTGCCTGAAGGCAAAGGCCAGCCGGCAACCCAGCTCCAGGTCCGCGGCGGCGCCGATATCACGGTCCAGGATGTCCACGGTCTGTGAGAACAGCACTCCCAGCAGGCGATCGCGGATTTCCGCAGCTACAGCCTGCGGCACGTCTGTGCTTTCCCCGGGTTTTATGGTCAACCACTTTCCCGACTCGTCCCATTTTTGTCCCGCATCTTCAAATTGTGGGTGTCCTGAATTATCCTTTTCAAATTGCGGGTGTCCTGGATTATCCCTGTCGAGTGCTTCGTGGAATATATCGGCGGGCAGGTAGTGGTTGCCTTCCAGTTCGGCCTGCAACGAGTTGGTCTCGATGATGATCGGGTTGCCGTTGGACATGTTCAATACGAAAAACGGGCCGGCATGGACGTAACTGCCCGCCACGTGGTCCACCTGCGCCGGGGTGGCGCCGGCGAGCAGGAATCCGGCTTCGTTGCACCAGTTGTCGAAGATCCGGTCGAGCATGAAGCAGACTACGTCGCGGGTGACCATCGGCACTTTTCCCGTCACGTAGAACAGCCGGCGCAGGCGCCGGATAAATTCCGCATCGGCCTGTTGCCAGTCGATCACTTCGACGACCGGGTTGCGGAAGGCCGGCGCAAAGAAATGGGTGACAGTAGTCCTGCCGGGATACTTCAGGTGTGAGAATAACGAGTGTGCGGGAATGGAACTGGTATTCGAGGTAATCATGCAATCCCGGCCGGCGATGTCTTCCGCCCTGGAGAAGATCTGTTTCTTCAGTTCGATATTTTCCGTGGCGGCCTCGATGACCCAGTCGCATCCATCCAAGTCGCCGTAATCAACGGAAGTTGTCAGGTTTTGCCGGACGCCTTCCGCTTGTTCCGGAGTCAGCTTCCCCCTGGCCACGCCTTTATCGGCGTAAGCGTGGAGTCTGTCCACGGCCCGGTCCAGCGCGTCCCGGCTGATATCGATCAGTACCAGGTTCAATCCGGGGATGGCGCTTTTCAGGTAATAACCGATATCCGGGCCGATGGTGCCGGCGCCGATGATGCCGATCCGGCGCGGCAGTTCCCGGTCCGGCCGGATCAGGGCTGGGTTGTTGTACTGTTGCATAGTTCGGTCAACTGAACTTTGTCCACTTTGCCTACCGCAGTTTTGGGCAGACTGTCGATAATACGGAACTCCGCCGGGATCTTGTAGGGCGCCAGGTTTTCGCTGCAATAATCCTGCAGTGTTTCCGCATCCGCGCCGTTCTCCGCAACGGGCACGACGAACGCTATCGGCAACTCGCCGCGGTAGGCATCCGTCCTGCCGACCACGGCCGCTTCCTTCACGCCCGGGTTTTGATGCAGGATTTCCTCGATCTCCCGGGGAAAAACGTTATAGCCCGACACCAGCAGCATCTCCTTTTTCCTGCCGCGGATGTACAGGTAACCGTCCTCGTCCAGTTCGCCGATATCGCCCGTGTACAGCCAGCCGTCGCGCAACGCCAGGGCCGTTTCTTCCGGACGGTTGCGGTAACCGCTCATCACCTGGGGACCGGTTATCCGGATTTCGCCCTTTTGCCCGGGGTCCAGTACCTCGGCGCCGGTCTCAAGGTCGACTACCTGGATCTCCGTTTGCGGCAGGGGGATGCCGACCGAGGTCGGTTTCCTTGCCCCGTGCAGCGGGTTGAAGGATATGACCGGGCCCGCCTCCGATTGGCCGTAACCCTCGAGTATCGGTGTGCCGGTGATCCGTTCCCATTCCCTGAGGACGTTTTCCGCCAGGGGCGCAGACCCGGAAGAGGATATATACAGGCTGGAAAAATCGGCGCCGGCAAAGCCCGGATAATTCAGCAGCCCGGTAAACATGGTAGGACTGCCGGCAAACAGGGTGATCTTCTCCCGGACCAGCGCGTCAATCACATCCCGGGGATGGTAACGCGGCAGGATCACCAGGGCGCCGCGCCGGTAAACCATGGCATGCAGGCACATGGACACCGCGTAACAATGGAATAGCGGCATGACGCACAAGGTTCTTTCCACGTCATCCCTGGTGGGAGATATTGCCTCGCGCTGGCTCAGGTTGACGGACAGTGAATGATGACTGATACGGGCGCCCTTGGCCCTGCCGGTGGTGCCGCCGGTGAATTGCAGGGTGGCCGGGTCGCCGGGTTCCGGCAGGTCCTCCAGCGTGTCGAGACCGGCGCGGTTGCGCCATGCCGTCAAACGGTTGCCGCTGCCGATGGCAAGCAGGTGTTCGATCTGCAATGCGCCGGCGAGGTTCAGGACCGTTTCCTCAAGCGCCCGGTCATAGACGATGGCGGATACCCCGGCGTCATCCAGCATGGGCAACAGTTCACGCACCGTGTAAACCGGGTTCAACGGGACCGCTTCAGCGCGCGCGGCGTGGACGGCGTACATCGCGATACACACGTCGATGGAATTGCCCATCAACAGGGCAACCCGGCAACCGCCCAGGCCGAGATCCCGAAGGTCCCGGCTGAAGCCGGCCACGCAACGCAGGTATTCCCGGTAATTGAGCCGTTCTTCGCCCAGCGCCAGGGCTTCCCGTTCGGGACTCTTCGCCGCCGCGTCAACCAGCGCGTGGACTACCGTGGGGAAGGTCACGGGTAGCGGTTCAGACGTCTGATCCATTATTAGTCTACGCGTACTACTACTGCCATGGCGCTGTCCCCGGCAGCGCAGCCGTGGAACAGGCCGTAACCGCCGCCCAGCAGTATCAGTTCCTCAATAAGTTCTATCACCGCGCGCATGCCGGTCGGCCCCTGCGGGTGTCCCCAGATCAGGGAACAGCCGTAATTATTCATGGTCATGACGTCAATACCCATTTCCCTCGCGAAAATGATGTCATTGACCGCGAAGGGATTGTGCGACTTGACTGCCTTGACATCATGTATCGTTATTCCCGCCTGGGCCAGGGCGCGCCGGCTCGCCGGGATGGGCGCCGCCGGCATAAAGGCCGGCTCTTCTCGGGCCTGGCCGTAGGCGACGATGGCGATCCTGATCGCCGGGTCGCTGCTCAAGGGGCGGGCCTTGTCCGCCGTGGTGATGATCATGCCGGCATTGCCGTCGGCGGGGTGGGTCTGGCCGGCGTAGGTAATGGTGCCGCCCTCCTGCACCGGTTCCAGGCGTGCCATTTTTCTTTCGCTGGTTGCGGTGATGCCTTCGTCACCCGTCAGGGTGGAGCGCGTCTTCCTGTATTTCTTGTCCGGCACCTGCAGGGGCAACAGCATATATCTCTGCTGGAAAGATATGTCGTCCTGTAGTTCCAGGGCCTGTTGATACTGTTCATAGCGCCGCAGAACAACCTCGTGCTGCTCGGCAGTGGATATGTTCCACTTCTCCGCGCAATTCTCCGCGGTGCGGGTCATGTCACACTTCACATACGGGTCCTGGTTGAAATTGCTCATCACCCAGTCCTCAGTCTGCCCCGTGCCCCCGGGTCCCAGGGGGTCCGGATAGTAAAGGTGCGGGCCGTTGGATATCCGGTCCGCGGTCACGGCCAGCGCGCATTCGGCCAGGCCTGCCTGGATTTCCCGGGAGGCGGTCGCCATGACCCGGGCGCTGGTGGCGCAGGCCTGGCTCACGGTCGGCCCGGCGACATGCTCCATGCCGGCCATGGCCGCCAGCCAGGGCAGGCCGTAAAAACAACTCTTCTGCGGGATGGTCATGCCCAGCACGCCGTAATCGAACTGGCTGCCGTCCATGCCTCGATCAGCCAGTGCGAGCCGGGTCACATGGGCGGCGAATTCCATGCTGTGCAGGTGCGCAAGACTGCCCTGCCACTTGGCAAACGGGGTGGTCCAGTAACCACCGTGAGGTATGCAGGTTTCCATTATGGGACGTAATTTTACCCGATTGCCTTATCGGAACAACCGGCATCCGGCATCTATCGTATAATATCCCACTGATCACGCCAGAGCCTGACGGAGTTGCAATATGGGTAAAAAAATCAAGGTCATCTTCCCGGTGCCCCTGAACGAACACACCAGGGAGTTGATTGAAAACCAGATACCGGCGGAGTATATCCGTCCGGAATTCGATGTGGAATTCGTCGGTTCGAAAAGGCTGATGTCGCTGGCGGACAGCTATTACGATACCTATATCATGGACACCATCGTGATCGAGGCCGGGCTCAAAGCCGAGGAAGAGGGCTGCGCCGCGGTCTGCATCAATACGGTCAGCGATTCGGGCCTGTATGCCCTGCGCTCCCGCCTGAGCATCCCGGTCATCGGTCCGGGGCAGGCGTCGTTCCACATCGCCGCCACCCTGGGACACAGGTTCTCGATCCTGACCATGTGGCAACCCTGGCTGGCCCTGTACCGCAAGACCCTGAAGGAATACGGCCTGGAACACAAGCTGGCCTCCATCAGGCATATCGATACCCGCCCGGACGTGCAGGAGTTGCTGACCGGGAAGGAAGAAGTGGTATTCGAGAAGCTGAAGGAACAGGGTCTGCGGGCAATCGAAGAGGACGGCGCCGACGTCATCATCCTGGGTTCCACCACCATGCACCAGTCCCACCGTTTCCTGCGCGATAACCTGCCGGCACCCGTCATCAACCCCGGCGTGGTGGCCTACAAACTGTGCGAAGCCCTGCTGGAGATGGGGCTGACCCACTCGAAACGGGCGTTTCCCTCTCCCGAAACCATCTAGGATGACGCGTTGTTTTAGGGATGAACATTGAGATTGACAACTTCAATTACTAATCCTCAATTATCCTCTTTTGAGGAAGTGATTGAGTACCTGAAACTTCATGAGCTTACCGATAGCGCACAGCGTATTGCTTACCTGTGCGCGGCTGACGACCTGGAAGAAGGGGATGAACCCTTGTCCCTGGAATCCGTTAAAGGCTTTGTTGCCTTCATGCGCCGCTTTGCAGACCTGGGGGAACCGTTACTGGGCCTGTCGCCGCAGGGATTTTTGGGTTCTACCTGGCGTATCGCCGACGATAAACATTTATATATCCAATTCCTTAACGCCAACGAGGCGATATTTTCATCAGTCAGTCCAAGGGACGTAAGCAGTCGTTTATTTCGGCTGAACGGGCGCGGTTCGCTCCCGGACATTTTGCAAACCCTGCGTGCAAAAGGCATGGACAACTGGGGAACCTTATAGATGGGCACGCCATTACCCGATGCCGACCACGTGGCAAGATACTGTAAGCCTACTGCCGTACAGGACGGTATACCCCTTCCAGAAGCCTTCATTCCTCGAAACCGGGAAGAATATATTTCTGTAAATATGTAATCCGGTGAATTTAGAGGTTCTCATGTGTTAAAAATGTTCATTTCTGCCGACTGGAGTAAATGTCCAAATAAAAGAGCTGTCTATACTGCTGACATTACGAACAAGCATCTCCGAAAAAGAGAGTATCCCAATTCTGAAGGTTGGAATTTGAAATCCTTACTGGAATTGGCCAGAGAACTTTCACGATCTGGCCCGGTATTGATTGGGGTCGATGTAGTATTGGGTGTGCCGCGGGAGTACTGGGAACTGTTTATGCAAGACGTTCCTGCAGCTAAACCAAATTCATTTGTGCAATGGTTGAGAGGATTTGACCCAAATAGCGATTTTTTTGTCAGTATTTGTAAATCCCCGGAGAAATGGAGTGTGAGTTGTCCCTGGTTTGAAGTACAGACAGGCACCGGTGGCCTCAAATCTTTTACAACGAAAGTTACTGGTGGCATGAAACGTCGGCTTGACCTTAAAACGAACGCAAAGCCGGTCTTTGCGGTCAGCGGGATGCCCGGAGTGGTGGGCGGAGCTACTCGGATTTTCTGGCGGGAACTCGCTGAATGTCTGGCCGCAAACAGACGGGATTTCACAATTTGGCCCTTTGAGGGCACTCTGCCAACTCTTCTCTCCGATTCTGGGATAGTTGTTGCCGAAACTTATCCAAGACTTGCTTATGCCGCTGCCTTGTCGGATATTTTGATTACCAGCAAAATCGACATTAGTCATAAGACGAAAAATAAACAAAGAAATTTGGAAAACATGAATCTGGCGTGTTGTCTTTTGGAGCGCACAAAGTGGGTAGCAGACAAAGAAATAAAACTTGATGACCTTAATTCGGCAAAGCAAAGTGAAGATGATTTTGACGCTCTATTTACAGCTGCAGCAGTACTGCGTTGTAGTCTTGAAGATATAGATATCGTTGCTCCAGACTGGGTTGATTCGGAAATAGAAGGATCAATGCTACTTGCCGGGCCTGTGAACCCATGTTCGAGTACCAAAAAACTTAAGGAGTGGATGGATGATCAAAAGGCACATATTAGTGAGTTCCGCTCTGCAATCAAAATACCCTTACAGACCCATGAAAAGAGCATATACCCATGTCCAATCCCCGGATGTGAGAAAGAGTTTCATGGTTCACATAGCGGCTGGGATACACATGTTGCATCACCAAAAAAGCATCCTGGATGGTACCCGGAAATCAGTGATGGTGAGGAACGGAAAAAGTTGTTTAGACAAGACTATAATGACTGGCTACAGCGATGACTCACAGGCAGTCTAGCCAGTGCCCGAAATGCAATACTGACTCAATCAACCAAAGGTCGGAAATCTTCGCTTTGCATCGGTCTATGTTTGCTCCAGCGTCCTCTCATCTCAATCAGGATGCTTTGCATAGATGATGCAGTCGGGGGATTAACTCGTACTACACGAGCAGAATAATCAGGTGTTTCTGCGATTTCTGCAGATAAATCTTTCACAAGATAACGCGGCGCCCACCCAATCATATGGTAGTCTTTCGTCTGGATTTGCAATGCCAATCCGGTTGCGGGATTGGTCAATTCAAGTGTCAGGTAAAGCTCTTCCCCCGGTTTCAAAAGATTAATTCGATCCTGCGCAGCTTGATTGATACGCCGCCAACCATGCAAAAAGAACCGGCAAGTAAAGAGTCCGGTGTCGTCCTTCTCGATTTTTGGAAAAACTTCATAGGAGTCAGTTACCCGTCGGCCTCCGTTTACCGCGAGGATCTCAATCGGATCGCTTTCCCCGGAAAGGTCAAGGCTGTTCAGATAATCGGCGAAGTCGGGTCTTTTGCGGTTCATCACCCTGTTCCTGAATAGTGGGAACAATTCCGAGGATTGATAATCTTCCTCCAGTGAGGGAAATTCGACTAGGAGAGGAAATCCCGCTTTCTCTTGCGCGCGCCTTGCCCCCCCGATGTAGCGGAAACGGTATAGAGGTCGTTCAATATCAGCATCCAATTGTCCTACAGGGAACCACGCCCTGCTGGGATCGTTGTCCTGCCAGGCAAGATATAAGGTCTTCATTGTCTTGAAAAAAGCTCTTGTAACTGTTGAAAATTATAACACAACAAGGCGGCTGCGAACTCTTTTGCAGTAGATGACATCCAGCCATGAGGCATGCGGTTTACGATATCTTTGATAGCTCCAATATCCAGTTTTTCGAGCTTTTGCTTAACCGGAAGGATAACATCCGGATAAGTCCCAATTGCCTGACGTACCAGTCCCAGTGGGCTCGGCCCACGTTTACTATCCTCCGACCAGTAGATCGCACCGCGTCCTTTATTTGCATAGTTGCCGACACGATTCTCTGTCAGATACATGTCGCGTCTAACATCCTGAAGTTCCCTGCCCAAAGAGGACGCATGATCAAACGATGGTGCCACAAATCCTTTCCAACTGCCGTCGACGTATCTTCTAAGTATGCCCCAATTCTCGTGGTGGCGATCCGTGTTCCCAATTAACGCATCCAGAACGATATACTCTGCCAAACGGCGCTTGGCCTCCATTACAGCTACGTTCTCCATAAAAACATTTTCCATTACTGTCCAGATATTCGTCAGAGTATGATAGGAGTGACCAAATGTTTTATCAGGATCATAGCCCTGGATGAATCTGGCTAACATCTGGTTGCCATGGACCAATTCCTGTCCGACGCCTGTAAATGCCCTGCAAATAGACCCTTGCTCATTTCCGAATGTGGCCAATTCCACTTTGGCGCATTCAATATTCAGAAGTACTGCAAGTTCGGCTGCAATCTTCTCGGCCCAATGTTCGCCCGTGTTATCTTTTGGAAATTTGAAAAGCCAGTAGCCTTGGGGTTCGCCTGGAAAACGGAACCAGAACTTCTTCTTGCTTCCCATATCCTCAGGATCACGAACCCATTCATCCCATACCCCTAAGATTTGGTAAGGCTCAGACATGGCGACATTCCCGCATAGTCTGCTTTATCATAAAAATCACGAGGTTCGCCAGTCTGTCGATTGCTCGAAGGCATGGGCGGCCCGGTAGATGGTCTGTTCAGCATGATACCGGCCCACCAGCATCAGGCCCACCGGCAGGCCGTCGACCTGTGCGCAGGGGATGGAGATGGCGGGATGCCCGGTGGCGTTGAACTGGCAGGTGTTCAGGGTATTGCCGAATGCCGTTTCCATGACCTGGTCGTCACTGGCGTTATCCAGCGACTGCGGGTTTTGCGCGGCCGTAGCAACCGTGGTCGGCAGCAGCAGCAGGTCATACCCCTGCAGGGGTCTGTCGTAGCTCGCCCGGAGTTTCCGCACCAGGTTCTTCGACCTGGCGTAATAGCGGCCTTCATACTTCTCAAGGTAGCGGCCCAGCAGCAGGATCAAGGCTGCGTTGATCGGCATATCGCTTTTTCGGAGGGTCCAGTTGCGCATTGCCGCAGACATTGCGGGCGAATAAACGTCATCATGGTTGAACCCTACACCGTTCAGCTTCAGGGTCTGCCATAAACCATCGGTGACCACGCCTCCCCAGACAGCCGGGCCGGTCAGGTGGTCGGGGATGGATATTTCCTCCACCGTGGCCCCCAGCGAGGCGAAGTGTGAAGCCGCGGCGCTGACGCATCGATCCACTGCGGGCGCGGAAGACGGCCAGCCGAAACCTTCCTTTACCACGGCGATCTTCAGCCCTGCCGCCCCCTGTTCCAGGCGGCCGGTGTAGTCCGGCCTGTCGCCTTCTCCGCTGCCGGCCATGACTTCCAGGTACCGGGCATTGTCGGCAACCGTATCGGTCAGGGGACCGATATGTTCTATGGACGCCTCTATGGGTACGCCACCGCTGAAGGGCACCACGCCCCGGGTCGCTTTCATCCCGACCACGCCGGTCCAGCTTGCCGGGATGCGCACCGACCCGCCCTGGTCGGTGCCCAGGGCCATATCCACTTCGCCGGTGGCAACCAGGGCAGCGCTGCCGGAGGACGAACCACCGGTGGAATAACCCGGTTTCCGGGGATTCTGCACGATGCCGTTGGTCGAGGTAGCGCTGCCGCCGGACAGGCACAGGTATTCACAGGCGGTCTTCCCCACTATCTCGGCGCCGGCGTTGAGCAGCCGGTCCACCACTGTTGCGTCGAAATCGGCAACGAGGCCGGCCAATACGTCCGAGCCGTTCGTGAGAGGCAGGTCCGCGACAAAGATATTGTCCTTGACCGCAACCTTCGTGCCGAGCAAGGGGCCGGTTGCGGCGCCTTTGATATTGCATTTCAGCAGCCAGGCGCCGTAAGGATTTTCACCCCCCTCGGGATAGTAGTAATCCCGGCCGGAGTAAGCCGAGACCGGCAGTTCGTCATCACAGCGGTCGATAAATTCATAACCTTCCGCTATGGGCTGCATGTATTCAAGCAGTTTTTCCGCCTTGTTATCGTCCACGGCCAGGTTGAGTTCGGCGGCCAGCCGTTTCAATTCCGCGCTGTCGGGTAGTTTGAAAGTCACAGATCAGTTCCTCCATTCTGCAGGCGTTTCATTACAGTAATTACTTTACGAGTTAACCTTTACAGGTTAATAATATGTATTAGGGAATTATGCAAGCGCCCGCTTGAGAAATAATGTGAATAACTATACCAGCCACCTCGATACCTTCGTCCGGGATAATCTGCCGCCGCCGGAGCAGATGCCCGATTTTCTGTTCACCACCGACGAGTTGCAGTATCCCGGGCGCCTGAACAGCGCCGCAGAGGTGCTCGATAAAAAGATCGCCCAGGGCTACGGCGCCAAAAACGCCCTCCTGACGCCCAACGAGACCTGGAGCTACCGGGACCTGTACGAGAAGTCCAACCGCATCGCCCATGTGCTGGTCGAAGACCTGGGCCTCGTGCCCGGTAACCGCGTCCTGCTGCGGTCCCCCAACAACCCGATGCTGGTCGCCTGCTGGTTCGGCGTGATAAAAGCCGGCGGTGTGGCCGTTGCCACCATGCCGTTACTGCGCAAGCGGGACCTGGAACCGATTATCAACAAGGCGCAGGTCCAGTTCGCATTGTGCGATGAACGTCTTATGGACGAGTTGTCCGGCGCGCTGGAAACCACCGGGTTCGTGCAGCGGGCCGTGCAGTTCAACGGTTCCGGAGAGGCCGGCGCGGGGGCGGAACTGGAGCAGCTCATGGCCGCGAGGGAAACCTCTTTCGATCCGGTCCCAACTGCCAGTGACGACCCTGCAATCATCGCCTTCACCAGCGGCACCACGGGCCAGCCCAAAGGCACGGTGCATTTCCAGCGCGACATCATGACCATGTGCATCTGCTGCAACGAATATGTGGTCAAGCCGGATCCTTCCGACATCATTATCGGCAGCCCGCCGGTCGCATTCACCTTCGGTCTCGGGATGCTGGTCGGCATGCCCCTGTATGCAGGCGCCAGCGTGGCGCTCCTGGAAGCGGCCCCGCCGCTGGAACTCGCCAGGGCGATTGGCCGCTTCAGTGCGACCATCTGCTCGTCCGCGCCGACTGCTTACCGCGCCATCCTGAACCACATCGGCGAGTTCGACCTGAGCAGCCTGAGAAAATCGACCTGCGCCGGCGAAAAGCTGCCCCTGCCCACGTACGAGGAATGGCTGGCGGCAACCGGGCTCAGGATGATCGATATCTTCGGTTCGACCGAAATGATCCATGTGTTCATTTCTGCGGTCGGTGACGAGATTCGTCCCGGGGCGTCGGGCAAGGCGATAACCGGTTACCGGGCCTGCATCCTGGATGACCACAACCGGCCCGCGGCGCCGGGCACGCCGGGCCGCCTGGCGCTGAAAGGCCCGACCGGTTGCAAGTACCTGGCCGACGAACGGCAGAAAAACTACGTGGTCAACGGCTGGAACCTGACCGGGGATGTCTGCACCATGGACGAAGACGGTTACGTGTGGTACCAGGGGCGCACCGACGACATGATCATCTCATCCGGTTACAACATCTCGGGGGCGGAAGTGGAAGCGGCGCTGCTGCCGCATCCTGCCGTCAGTGAATGCGGTGTCGTCGGCATCCCGGATGAAGCCCGGGGTATGATCATCAAGGCCTTTGTCGTGCCGGCCGAAGGTGTCCGGGCATCGGGGCAACTGGCCGGCGAACTGCAGGAGTTCGCAAAACGGACCATTGCGCCGTACAAGTACCCGAGGATGATAGAATTCATTTCGGAGCTGCCGAAGACCCAGACCGGCAAGATCCAGAGACATAAACTGCGGGCAATGCCCCACTGAAACAGCATCAACCTGAAGGTGATACAAATGGTTACAGCAATCGTGCTAATCAATACCCATCACGGCAGGATCAACGAGGTCGCCGAAGCCCTGGCCGATATACCGGAATTTTCCGAAGTCTACTCCGTGGGCGGCAGTTACGACATTGTCGGCATCCTGCGGGTCGAGACCAACGAGGCCATTGCCGACATGGTAACCAGCCGCATGGTAAACATCGAAGGCATTGAAAACACCGAGACCATGATCGCCTTCAAGACCTATTCGCGCCACGATCTGGAACAGATATTTTCCATCGGGATGGAATAAAGCAAGCCAGCTATGGCTTTCGTCGTTGCAACTGACGTAGGCGGCACCTGTACCGATACGGTGATCGTCGAGGACGGTCGCTCCGTCTTTATCGGCAAGGCCTTGTCCACCCCGCCGGATTTTGCCGGCGGGGTGATCGCTTCCATCCGCTCCGCCGCCGCCGTGATGCAGACGGACCTGGATGATATTTTCCGGCAGACGTCCCTGTTCATCCACGGCTCCACCGTGGTGGACAACACCTTGCTGGAGCGCAAGGGCGCCCGCACCGGCCTGATCACCACGGCAGGTTTCGAGGACACCCTGCTGGTCACCCGGGGCGCCTACGGGCGCTGGTCCGGCCTCTCGGAAGAAGGTCTCAAACACCCGGTCGCAACGGACCGGCCCGCGCCGCTGGTGCCGTTCGGCCTGATCCGCGGGGTGACGGAACGGGTGGACTATAAAGGCGCAATTATCCAGCAACTGGACGACAGCGAGGTTGAGCAGGCCGTCGGTTACCTTATTGACGAGCATCAGGTTGAGTCTGTCGCTATAGCGCTGTTATGGTCGTTCGCCAACCCCGTACATGAACAGCGTATCCGTTCCATCATCAGGGCGCGCAACCCGGATGTTCATGTGTCCGTCAGCAGCGAGGTGGCGCCGGTCCCGGGCGAGTACGAACGCACCTCGACCACCGTGATCAACGCCTATGCCGGGCAGGTGGTCAGCAACTACATCAATAACCTGCAAAAACTGCTGGGCGAATTCAATTACCGGGGGCCGGTGCTGGTCATGCAGGGCTACGGCGGCCTGCTGCCTGCCGAACAGGCAGCCGGACGGGCGGTGAACATGGTGGAATGCGGCCCGGTTGCCGGAGTCATCGGCAGCAAGTTTCTCGGCGATCTCATGGGCGACGGCAACATCATCGCCGCGGACATGGGCGGCACCACGTTCAAGGTGGGCGTTATCCAGGACGGCGAAATCGAGTATGCCAGGGAGCCCCTGATTGACCGGTTCCATTACTCGGTGCCGAAGATCGACGTAGCGTCCATCGGCGCCGGCGGCGGCAGCCTGATCACCCTGGAACAGGACACCGGAGCGCCCTTGGTGGGGCCGCAAAGCGCGGGGGCAAACCCCGGTCCTGTCTGCTACGGCCTCGGCGGCACCCGGCCCACCGTGACCGATGTGTTGTTGTTGCTGGGTTATATCGATCCGGAGCATTTCCTGAGCGGCGCCATGACCCTGGATGTGGACAACACGGCCCGGCTGTTCCGGGAACAGATCGCGGACCCGCTGGGCCTGTCCGTGGAACAGGCAGCGATCGGCATATTCCGGGTGGCGAACGCACAGGCCACCGACCTGATCCACAAGATCACCGTTGAACAGGGCCTGGACCCCCGGGATTTCGTGCTGCATGCGTTCGGCGGCACCTGCCCCATCCTGGCCGGCGCGTTCGCCCGGGAACTGGGCGTGCAGCGGATCATCGTGCCGTATACCGCATCGGTGAACTGCGCCTTCGGCCTGGCCAGCACTGACGTCATGCACGATTACAGCGTGACCCTGACCAAATCCGTCCCCTGTCCTGCAGGGGAGATCAATGCCATTTACGAACCCATGATCGGCGCGGCGAAACAGGCGCTGGAACAGGGGGGGTTCCCGGAGAATAAAATGAGCCTCAGGTGGTCCGTCGGGTTCCGTTACGCGATGCAGGTCCATGAAGTAGTCACACCGGTACGCGCAGCGACACCGCTGGATGAGGAAGGACTGCAACAACTGGTCAGCGATTTTGAAACATTATATGAAAACCGCTACGGTAAAGGTTCCGCCTACCGGGACGCGGGTATTGAAATGACCGGGTTCCGCCTGAGCGCGGCCGGCAGGATAGAACGCCCCGAGGTTGCCGCGCAGGCGTTGACCGGTTCCTCTCCTGACGCGGCCCGTACCGGGCGGCGCAGGATATTTGTCAGCGGCCATGACAGTCTGACCGAAGCCGACATCCTTGATTTTGAGAAAATGACTCCCGGCAATATCATTGACGGACCGGCGGTGATCCATACGCCGATCACGACTATCGTGATCCAGGATAGCCAACAAGGCTTCATGGACGGGCACAGAAATATTATCATTGACGCAAGTATTCCTCTTAACTATGTTGATTAAGGGTTTTAGTGACTGTTTTTACGCGACTAGCGCCAGGGATGAGTGCGGGACCGGGCCAGGGAGGGCCCACTGGAGCGGAAAAACAGTCACTAAAACCCTGAAGGCTGAAGTTAGCATGACATGATTGATCCGATCACATTTTCGATCATCCGTCACCGCCTGTTCCGGGTCGTGGACGAGGCAGTGATTACCCTGAAGAACGTATCGGGCAGCGCCATCACCAACGAAGGCCACGACCTGATGGTGTCCCTGTACCGGGCGGACGGCACCCTGCTGATGGGCGGCGTCGGGTTCCTGCACCACCTGACCAGCGCCGCGGAGGCGTGCAAGTCCATCATCCGGCGCTTCCGGGGAGACATCCACGCCGGCGACGTGTTCCTGCTGAACGATCCCTACACCGCGGCCCTGCATACCTCGGACGTCTACCTGGTGGCGCCCATCCATTACCGGGGAGAACTGGTGGCCTGGAGCGCCTGTTTCGTACACGTGTACGATATCGGCGCCACCAACCCCGGCGGCTTCTGCCCCGATGCGGAAAACATCTATACGGAAGGCTTCAGTTCTCCGGGGATACGGCTGGTGGGGAAGGGCGAGATCAACCGGGCCGTCATGGACACCTTCCTCAACATGGTGCGTTCCCCCGACATGGTGGCGCTGGACCTGAATTCCATGATCGCCTGCAACAACGTCGCCCGGGAACGGATGCTGGCCCTCATCGAAAAATACGGATTCGAGACCGTCGATGAGACCTGCAAAACACTGATCGCCAGGTCTGAAGAGAAACTGCGCGCCCGGCTGCGGGAACTGCCCGACGGCCAATGGCAATCACGCCAGTACCTGAGTGTGAAGGACGAGATCTACCGGGTCGAACTGACCATGACCAAGCGGGACGATTCGCTTATTTTCGATTTCAGCGGGTCCAGCGAGCAGAGCCGCTATGCCATCAATTGCACCAGGTGGGCCTCCCTGGGCGGGCTGTTCGCGCCCCTGTTCCCGTTGCTGTGCTACGACATCACCTGGAATGAAGGCGTGATCAGTCCCATCACCATGATTGCGCCGGAGGGGACCATCGTGAACTGCACGCGCCCGGCGCCGGTTTCCGTCGCCACCGTGGGAGCCATACAATCCGTCAACAACGCGGCCTGCACTACCATCGGCAAGCTGCTCAGCGCCAGTGAAAAATACGCCCCGGAAGCCTCGGCCGTGTGGCACGCCAACCATTTCGCGGTGTTCCTGTTCGGTCAGAACCAGCATAACAAACTGGCGATCGGCATCCTCACCGAGACCTTCGCCGGGGCCGGCGGCGCCCGGGCCTGGGCGGACGGCATCGAGGTGGGCGGGGAGATCCCGAACCCCATCTCGCGCATGGCCAACGTGGAGACCGTCGAATACACCTTCCCGATCCGCTACCTGTATCGCCGGCGTCTCAAGGATTCCGGCGGCCCGGGGCGTTACCGCGGCGGCGTCGGCATGGAATTGTCCTTCGTGCCGCACGATGCGCCGGACGGCGGGATGCATTACGTGGTCTCCGGCAAAGGTTCGAAGTTCCCCATGAGCGAAGGCCTGGCCGGCGGCTATCCGGGATCGCCCAATGCCTACATATGGGTCAAGAACAATAGAGCAAAAGAGGACGCAATACCTGGCGAACAGCAGGAGGTAGACTGGGGTGTATTCCCGCTGATGGGCAAGGACGCGCTTTATGTCAGGTGGAATGGCGGCGGCGGCTACGGCGATCCCCTGTCGCGCCCGCCGCAGGACGTGGCCCGCGACATACGGGACGGCCTGACTTCCCCGGAATTTGCAGAATCAGTATACGGCGTAATTATCGATACCGGTACAGGGGAAGCAGAGCCATCCCTTACAGAGAAAAAGAGAACCGAACTGGTAGCGCAACGAAAGAACGGCGGGCAATCCGCGCCTGTTGCAGGCGCGCCCGTCACCTGCAAACACTGCGGTCAGAGCCTGGGGGGCACGGACGGCAACTGGAAGGAAAGCGCGAGTGTGCAGGAAACGCCCATGCAAAACCTGGGAGGGCCCTATTCCAGCGGCGGCGACGTATTGCTGCGCTCGTTCTCATGCCCGGGCTGCGGCATCCTGGTGGATACGGAGACTGCCATGCAAGGCGACCCGTACCTGAATGACAGATTATTAATCCGCAGATGACGCAGATTTACGCAGATTATTTTTTGATTCATTTTATCTGCGCTAATCTGCGTCATCTGCGGATAAAACAGGTAAAGTGATATGCACAACATAGGAATAAGTAATGAGATCGTCGAGCGGGTGATGAAGCGGCGCGGGCGGTTCCATCTTTATGACAGCTTCGATCCGGCAACGTGCGCGCTGGTGGTGATCGATATGCAGAACGCCTTCTGCAAGCCCGGGGCGCCGGCCGAGGTGCCGCTCAGCCGCGGGACCATCGACAACATCAACCGGTTGGCCGGGGAATTGCGTAACCGGGGTGGCGACGTGATCTGGATCGTCAGTGAATTCCACTGCAACGGCGGTAAATCCGAGTGGGAGAATTTCTTCAATAACATGGTTTCCGGCGAGGTGCGCGAGCGCACCATGCAGTACATGGCGCCGGGACAGGAAGGCGGCAAGCTCTGGCACGAACTGGAAACGGATGAAGACGACATCCACCTGGTCAAGAACCGTTACGGCTGCCTGTCTCCGGGCGCATCGAAACTGGAACGGGTGTTGCGCAGCCGCGCCATCGAAACCCTGCTGATAGCCGGGACAAAAACCAATATCTGTTGCGAGACCGCGGCGCGCACTGCCTTCGACCTGGATTTCAACGTGGTCCTGATCGAGGACTGCTGCTCGACCCTGTCCGACCGCGAACACCAGGCCACGCTGGAGACCATCATCCAGCAGTTCGGCGACGTGATGACCGGGCAGGAGTTCATAGAACGCTGTGTTAAATCGGGAGATTATGCTGATGAAAAACGTAGATGAACACTACCTGCGCGTAGCCTTCAGGGAGGCTGCCAGGGCCCTTGAACGGGGCAATCACGGTTTCGGGGCGTTGCTGGTGAATGCGGACGGCGAACCGGTACTGGCGGCGCAGAACTCGGTAGTTACCGACAGGGACGTGACCGCGCATGCGGAAATGAACTTGATTCGGGCCGCATCCAGGAAATTCGAACCTGGGCAGCTTAAATCGTCCACACTGTATGCCAGCGCCGAACCCTGCCCCATGTGCGCCGCCGCCATTGTCTGGGCCAACATCCGCCGTGTCGTCTTCGGGTTAAGCATGGAAGGGACTTACGAGTTATACGACGCCGGCCCGGATGACCCTACATTGCGTATGAACGCCGCCGACGTGTTCGGTGAAGCCCGCTGGCCCATGGAAGTCATCGGCCCGATGCTGGAGGATGAATCGCGGGCGGGTTTTCCATAGTCGGAAACTTGGCATGATGTGGTAAGCTATTGCAAAGATTTGTTAGAAGATGACTTCCAAGGAGATATAAAAAGTGGCTACCGCAGCGAGATCGCTACACCCCGAAGGGCAAAAGATCACCATCGAGAACGGACGATTGCAGGTCCCCGATAATCCGGTTATTCCGTTTATCGAAGGAGACGGTATCGGTCCCGATGTCTGGCGCGCAACCAGGCAGGTGCTGGACGCCGCGGTTGCCAAGGCTTATAACGGCGCGCGGGAAATCCACTGGCTGGAAGTGTACGCCGGTGAGAAGGCCAACGAACTGACCGGTTCCTGGCTGCCGGAGGATACCCTGGACCGTTGCCGGGAATACCTGGTCGCCATCAAGGGCCCGTTGACAACGCCCATCGGCGGCGGCATCCGTTCCCTCAACGTCGCCCTGCGCCAGATCCTGGACCTTTATGTCTGCCTGCGCCCGGTGCGCTGGTTCAAGGGCGTGCCTTCGCCGACCAGGAACCCGCAGGACGTGGACATGGTGATCTTCAGGGAAAACACCGAAGACATCTACGCCGGCATTGAGTTTGAACAGGGTACTGAAGACAACCGGAAGTTCCTGGAACTGCTCCAGGAAGCGTTTCCCAACTATTACCGGAAAATCCGCTTTCCGGATACCACCGGCATCGGCATTAAACCGATTTCGCAGGAGGGCACGGGACGCCTGGTCCAGGCCGCAATCCGCTATGCGCTGGACAACAACCGTAAAAGCGTGACGTTCGTTCACAAGGGCAACATCATGAAATACACCGAGGGAGCATTCCGCAACTGGGGTTATGAACTGGCGGAAAACTCCTTCCCGGAACAGACCTATACCTGGGACCAATGGGAGCGCACACGCGCGGCAAACGGCTCGGAGGCTGCCAACAGGGAACAGGAAGAGGCGCTGGCAGGGGGTAAAATTCTGATCAAGGACGCCATTGCCGACATCACCCTGCAACAGGTGCTGACCCGGCCCCGGGAGTTTGACGTGATTGCCACCATGAACCTGAACGGCGATTACCTGTCCGACGCGCTGGCGGCGCAGGTCGGCGGCATCGGCATCGCGCCCGGGGGTAATATCAATTATGACACGGGGCACGCGGTATTCGAGGCAACCCACGGCACCGCGCCGAAGTACGCCAACCAGGACAAGGTCAACCCGGGTTCCCTGGTCCTCTCCGGCGAGATGATGCTGCGCTACCTGGGCTGGACGGAGGCAGCGGACCTCGTCATTTCCGGCATGGATAATACGATCTCTGCCAAGACCGTTACTTATGATTTCGCCCGCTTGATGGAGGGAGCGAACAAGGTGAGCTGCAGCGAGTTCGGCCAGGCAATGATTGCCAACATGTAACCCGGATACCCATGGCCGAGCAACGCAAACAGACCATTGCACGCATCTCGGAATTTATCTACGAAGGTTTCCAGAAATATAACGAGAATTTTTTCCGTGTTACGGAGCGGGCGAGACGCCGTTTTGAACAGCGGGACTGGGGCGGGCATCAACAGGACATAATCGAGCGGGTCGAACTGTATGAAAAATCCGTGCGCCGCATCGTCGTCTCGCTGCGCAAGAACCTGGGGCCCAGGGTAACCGACCCCAAGCTCTGGCACAGCACGCGCAGGTATTTCGGGGAGCGCCTGTATAACGTGCCGGACGCCGGGTTCATGAAGACGTTCTTCAATTCCATAACCCGGCGCATATTCGATACGGTGGGCATAGACGCGGAGATCGAGTTCGTGTCCTCAGCGCCGGATGAAGGGTTCAACCCCCTGGAGACCCTGACCCTGAACCGCTACCCCTACTGGGGTTCACTGGACAAGACATTCAAAACCATTCTCGACGACTTCGCCTTCAAGGTTCCGTACAGGAATATCAACACCGATTCCAGGACCATCAGCCATGAAGTCCAGCACTATTTTCAGGCGCACCTGAAGCAATACGGCGACTTTCTCAGGTTTGAATTCATCGATTCAGCGTTTTTTCAATCTGCCCGCGCCTACCTGATAGGCCGCACCATCCAGCTGGACCACGTCAACCCCATCATTATCGCCCTGAAAAATTCTGCCGGCGGCATTGAGGTGGACGCGGTGCTGCTGTCCGAGGAAGAAGTCAGCGTGGTGTTCAGTTACACCCGCTCCTATTACTTCGCCAACCCGCACTCCGTCATGGGCGCGGTACACTTCCTGCATTCCATCCTGCCGAACAAGCCCATCGACGAACTGTACACGGTGCTGGGCCGGCTGCGCCAGGGCAAGACCGAGCGCTACCGGATTTTCTCACATCACCTGCAGCACACGGATGACAGGTTCGTGCATGCGGACGGGGACAAGGGACTGGTGATGCTGGTGTTCACCCTGCCCTCCTACGACCTTGTTTTCAAGATTATCCGGGACAATTTCGGCTATCCCAAGACCATCAACAGGGAGGAGGTGCAAAGCAAGTACCGGCTGGTGTCCCGGCATGACCGGGCCGGCCGCTTGATCGACACCCAGGAATTTCGCAACCTGGAGTTCCCGGTAAACCGCTTCGACAAGGCCTTGCTGGATGAATTGCTCAGCGAAGCGTCAGGGACCGTCCATGTCGACGAGGATCAGTTAATCATCGACCATGTCTATATCGAACGCCGGGTGCGGCCGTTGAACCTGTACCTGAGGGAAGTCGAACGCGCGGACGCCGGCGAGGTGATACTGGACTATGGGCAGACCATCAAGGACCTTGCCAATACCAATATCTTCCCCGGCGACCTGTTGCTGAAAAATTTCGGCGTGACCCGGCACCGGCGGGTCGTGTTCTATGATTACGATGAAGTGGCGCTGGTAACGGAATGCGACTTCCGCGATATCCCCGACAGTGACGATGATGAAGACCTGATGCGTTCGGACGTGTGGTTTCATGTCAACAAGAACGATATTTTCCCTGAAGAATTCATCAAATTCCTGTCCATGGATGCGGGTTTGCGGGAATTGTTCCTGAAGGTACACGGCGACCTGCTTACCGCCGGCTACTGGAACCGCGTGAAGAGCAAGCACCTCAAGGGTGATATTGAACTGGTCATTCCCTACTTCCGGCATTCAGTGCCGGCAGACCAGCAGATGGAGAACAGGGAGCGGAAATCAGCCGCAATGTAACGGGACCGTCCCGTTGCGTTACTTTCTGCTGTCCGTCATCTGTTTCCTCCCACTGGCCTCGTGCCAGTCTGAGCGGCCGCCGGCGTTGCATGAATTCACCGGGCTCAGCATGGGTACCAGTTGGTCCGTGAAGATCAACGCCGAAACGCTGCCTTTGCCGAGACAACAACTCAAATCGCAATTCGACGCCATCCTGGACCGGGTCAACGGGGAGATGTCCACGTACCTGCCTGAGTCGGAACTGTCAATAATAAATGCCGCGCACAGCACCGGTCCGATACCTGTGAGCCGGTCACTGATGCAGGTGTTAGAGGCGGCCCGCGAGATCAGCCGGTTGACGCGGGGCGGGTTTGACGTAACTGTGGGTCCCCTGGTCAACCTGTGGGGGTTCGGGCCTGAACAGGATTTTACCGTTCCGGGGGAAGAACAGATCGATGCGGCTTTGCGCCTGGCCGGTTATGAATACCTGCGCCTGGACCCGGCGGCTCCCGCCCTGAAAAAGGCGCATGGCGGAATTCAGATCGACCTTTCCGCCATCGCCAAAGGCTACGGCGTGGACCGGGTCGCAGACTACCTGGACAGCCTGCAACTGAACAACTACCTGGTGGAAATAGGCGGGGAGATACGCGCCCGGGGCGTTAACCGGAAACAGGCGCCATGGCAGATCGGGATTGAACAACCCGTTGCCGGGCAACGCGGCGTGCAGCGCATCATCAAGCTGGACAACATGGCCATGGCGACTTCCGGCGATTACCGGAATTTCTTCGAGCAGGACGGAATCCGCTATTCACATACGATTGACCCGCGCACAGGCCGTCCGGTCACCCTTGATCTCGCCTCGGTAACGGTGCTGCACCCCTCGGCCATGCTGGCCGATGCCTGGGCCACCGGCCTGCTGGTGCTGGGTCCGGAACAAGGCTATGCGACGGCCCTGGAAAACGGGCTGGACGCGTATTTCATCGTGCATCACGATAAAGTTTTCAGGGAGAAGTTCACGCCGGGGTTTGAAGCCGGAATTGTTGCAGAATAACCCTGATTACCGTTTCAAGCTCTTTACCAGGATCTTGGAGTTACGTTGATAGTTGTACAGGTCCTGCTTCGCCATGGGCAGGTCATCAAGTGAGGCTTCGAGGAATCCCCGTTCCTGGAACCAGTGCTGCGCCTGGGTGGTCAGCACGAACACATTGTCCAGGCTCTGTTCCCTCGCCTCCTTCTCCACTTCATCCAGCAAACGGTTGCCGTGGCCGGTATCCTGGTAATCCGGATGTACCACCAGGCCGGCCACTTCTCCCATGCCGTCTTCGGGATAGGGATACAGGCCGGCGCAGCCTATGATGACACCGTCCCGGAGGAGAATGGTGAAATGATCGGCCTCCAGTTCCAGTTTCTCCCTGGAACGCTTTACCAGTGACCCCTGTTGCTCGTGGGGCTCGATGAGGTCCAGTATGCCGCCGATGTCGCCGGCGCCGGCCTTGCGCGTCACGTCATAGGGAGACGTGGTAATCATCAAGCCCGAACCGTCACGCGTGAACAGTTCATTGAGTAAAGCGCCGTCTTCTTCACGGTTCAGCAGATGTACCCGTTCCACGCCGTTGATGCAGACTTCAAGTCCGTGTTTCAGGTAAAGATAACTGTCCGTGTGTTCATCTGTCCGGCCCAGCAGTTCGCGGGCATCATCCCGGTTCAACTGGCTGGCCTTACGGCCATCCGTCATTGTGGCCAGTTCATCTGCTTCCACCAGGTAAACCAGCTTGTCCGCCTGCAGGGCAACAGCCACGTCCGCGGCCATCGCTACGGCGGACAAATTATACGCTTCCCCGGTAACCGAATAACCCAGCGGGGGCAGAACGATGATTTCACCGTCGTCGAGCTTGCCGGTCATGGCGTCAGCGTCGATATAACGAGGCACCCCGGTCAGTTCAAAGTCCACCCCGTCGATAACCCCCAGGGGTCTTGCCGAAATATAATTCCCTGTGTTCACCCTGATCGCAGAATTGGACATGGGCGTATTGCCCAGGCCCATGGACAACCCGGCCTGAATTTCCAGCAGCAATCTGCCGGCGACCTCCTTGACGACGCCCATGACCACAGGATCGGTGATCCGGACCCCGTTGTGACGCCTGGAGTCCAGCTTTCTTTCTTCGAGGCAGGCCTCAATGGCAGCGCGCGCGCCGAACACCAGCACCAGCCTGATTCCCAGGCTGGCAAGCAGGGCCAGGTCATGCACCAGCGCAGTAAAACCATCGCTGCGCAACACCCGGTCGCTGACCTGGATGACAAAGGTCCGGCCGCGGTGGATACGGATATAGGGCGAGGCCGACCGGAACCAGTTTACGAATTGCGATTTATCCATAGGACTAAAAATAACACGTAACTACGAAAGGTTGGTATAGCAAATTTTTTGACAGACATGAAGCGGTGGCAGGTTGGCATAGCATTTTCAAGACACGCTGTAAATACGTCCATGTACGCTCCCTTCCGGCCATCCATGGCCTCCAGAGGGTCTTGAAAATGCTATGCCAACCTGTCTGAGTGCGTATTATGAGATGCAAAAGTGCGCGATCATTTTTTCCAGCAGGTTGTGCATGGGTTGGATGCGGTCCTGCTCGATGTATTCATTGGCCTGGTGCGCCTGGTCGATGTCGCCCGGCCCCAGCACCACCGTGTCCATCCCGAGGGAATTCAGGTAAGGCCCTTCCGTCCCGAAATTGACCGTCCCGGCGTCGTGGCCGCTGAGATTCTCCGCCACCCTGACGATCTCGCTCTGGGGATCGGTTTCCATGGGCGGCGTGCCGGGGAAGATTTCGTCAAACTCCACGTCGAGCCCGCGTCCGGCCAGCGCCTGTTCCACAGTCCGGCGCAAACGGCTGCGCACATCGCTTATCTCCATGCCCGGCAGCAACCTGAGGTCGATCTTCAGTTCACATTCGGCGCAGATCCGGTTCGGACTGTCGCCCCCCTGGATGGAACCGAAATTCAGGGTGGGGACCGGCACATCGAACTTGCTGTTGGAGAAGCTCTCCTGAAGTTGCCCGCGCCATTGCAGCAGGGATTTCATGACCTCATGCATGCCTTCCATGGCGTTATTGCCCAGGGCCGGGTTGCTGGCGTGTCCGGCCCGCCCCCTGAGGGTGATGGTCTCGATCATGACCCCCTTGTGCATGATGACGGGTTGCAGGCCCGTCGGTTCGCCGATGAGCGCATGGCGTCCCAGGCCCCTGTTCGCATCGACCAGGGCCTTGGCGCCGGCCATGGTGCATTCTTCGTCGCAGGTTGCGAGCAGGGTGACGGGACGTTTTATCTTTTTCAGGTCGAGGGACTGCAATACCTGCATCACGATGGGGAAAAAGCACTTCATGTCCGATGTGCCAAGACCGTAATAACGGCCGTCTTTCTCGGTCAGCCTGAAGGGGTCCTGATGCCAGGCGGACTCGTTATACGGTACCGTATCGGTATGCCCGGACAACACCAGGCCGCCGCCGCCGCTGCCCAGGCAGGCCACCAGGTTGACCTTGTCCGGCCTGCCGCCGACGGGCATGGTCTCGATACTGAAACCCAGGTCTGCAAACCAGTTCGCAAGCAGTTCCACCGCGGGAAGATTGCCCTGGTCATGGCGCGGGTCGATGCTGCTTACCGTCGGCGCCGCGACCAGCGCGGCGAAGGACTCTTTGAATGAAGGTAGTGTTATCATAATAAATCCGCAGATGACGCAGATTAACGCAGATGAAAATGATTTAATAGACTTTTTCCGTTCGCCCTCCCCATTGTCAAGGGAGTACGGGTACTTTTGCAACAGGTCTGTCGTCGTTCAGGGACACAGCACAAATTCACAATCAATACACATCCAGGAATAACATCAATGTCTGAACAGTTAAACCGCTACAGCGCGAGGATAACACAGGAAAAATCGCAGGGCGCTTCGCAGGCCATGTTGTACGGCACCGGCATGACGGAAAAGGACATGGCCAAACCCCAGGTGGGGATTGCCAGTGTCTGGTTTGAGGGCAATACCTGCAATATGCACCTGCTGGACCTCGCGGCCGGGGTCAAGGAGGGCGTGGATGCCCAGGACCTGGTGGGGATGCGCTTCAATACGGTCGGCGTCAGCGACGCCATCTCCATGGGCACGGAAGGCATGAGTTTTTCGTTGCAGTCCCGGGACCTGATCGCGGATTCCATCGAAACCATCATGAGCGCCCAGTGGTACGACGCCAATATCTCGATCCCGGGTTGCGACAAGAACATGCCCGGGTGCGTCATGGCCATGGGCCGCCTTAACCGCCCTTCCCTCATGATCTACGGCGGCACCATCAAGCCCGGATACCACAACGGCGACAAGGTGGATATCATCTCCGCGTTCCAGAGCTACGGTGAATTCATCTCCGGGCGGATTGACGACACGAGCCGCAGCGCCATTGTACGTTCCGCCTGTCCCGGGCCGGGCGCCTGTGGCGGCATGTACACGGCCAACACCATGGCTTCCGCGATAGAGGCGCTGGGCATGTCGTTACCCCACAGTTCCTCGACGCCCGCGGTCGACCCGCAGAAGCTGGAGGAATGCCGGCAGGCCGGCGCGGCAATAAAGAACCTGCTGGAACTGGACCTGAAACCCAGGGACATCATGACGCGCCCCGCGTTTGAGAATGCCATGGTTGTCGTCACCGCGCTCGGCGGCTCTACTAACGCAGTGCTGCACCTGATCGCCATGGCCCGGTCCGTGGACGTGGCGCTGGACATCGACGACTTCCAGGCCGTCAGCGACCGCACCCCGTACCTGGCGGACCTGAAACCCAGCGGCCGTTACGTGATGGAGGACCTGCACAAGGTCGGCGGCGTGCCTGCAGTCATGAAGTTCCTGCTGGAAAACGGCATGATCGAAGGCGATTGCATGACGGTCACGGGAAAGACGATTGCCGAAAACCTGGCCGACCTGCCGGGGCTGAGTGAGGGGCAGGATGTGCTGCGCCCGTTGGACAAGCCCTTTAAAAGCAACGGGCACATCCGCATCCTGAAGGGCAACCTGGCGCCGGGCGGAGCGGTGGCAAAGATCACCGGCAAGGAAGGCGAGGTCTTCAGCGGTCCCGCCAGGGTATTCGACTCGGAAGAAAACATGCTTGCGGCGCTGGAACAGGACCAAATCAGGAAAGGCGACGTGGTGGTGATCCGTTACGAGGGCCCCAAGGGGGGGCCCGGCATGCCGGAAATGCTGACACCGACCTCCGCCCTCATGGGCGCCGGCCTGGGGAACGATGTCGCCATGATCACCGACGGCCGCTTTTCCGGTGGTTCCCATGGCTTTATCATCGGACACGTGGTGCCTGAAGCCCAGGAAGGCGGCCCTGTCGCCCTGGTCAGGAACGGCGATACGATAACCATCAATGCCAGAACCAACCAGATAAACGTGGACCTCACCAATGAAGAACTGGCGCAACGCAAGGCGGACTGGGTAATGCCTCGATACAAGGCAACCCGCGGCACCTTGTACAAATATATCCGCAGCGTGAAGTCCGCCTCGCTCGGCTGCGTGACAGATGAGTAATCAAAATTATCACATGTCGGTGGAGGATTTCCGGCGTCACGGCAAGGAGATGATTGACTGGATAGCCGACTACTATGAAAAAGTGGACCGGTATCCGGTCCAGTCACAGGTGAAGCCCGGCGAGATCGAAGCCTCACTTCCCGAAGCCGCGCCTGTGCGGGGCGAAGACTTCGAGGCAATACTGCGCGATATCGACGAGAAGATACTGCCCGGCGTCACCCACTGGCAGTCCCCCCACTTCCATGCCTATTTCCCGGCCAATACCTCGGGTCCGGCCATACTGGGCGACCTGCTGTCCTCGGGCCTGGGTGTGCAGGGGATGTTATGGTCAACCAGCCCCGCCTGCACCGAGGTTGAAACCCGGGTGCTGGACTGGCTGGCGGACCTGCTGGGGTTGCCGGACAGGTACCGTTCAACGGCCAGCGGCGGCGGCGTGATCCAGGACACCGCTTCCAGCGCCATCCTGTGCGCCCTGCTCGCGGCGCGGGAACGGGACTCCGGCCTGCGCACCAACCGGGAAGGCTGCGACGGCAGCCAGGTGGCTTACTGCTCGACCCAGACCCATTCCTCCCTGGAGAAGGCCATGGGTATCGCCGGCCTGGGGCGCGCCAACCTGCGGCAGATTAAAACGGATGAGCACTTTGCCCTGGACGCGCGCAAACTGGAGGCACAGATCAAGGCCGACAAGGCCGCCGGGCTGCGGCCCATATTCGCCTGCGCCACCCTGGGCACTACCTCATCCAATGCGCTGGACCCGATTGCGGATATCGGGAGGATCTGCGCGGCAGAAGGCCTGTGGTTCCACGTGGACGCGGCCATGTCCGGCACCGCGGTCATCTGCCCTGAATACCATTACCTGCATGACGGTATCGAATATACCGACAGTTACAGCTTCAATCCCCATAAATGGATGTTCACCAACTTCGATTGCAGTTGTTTCTGGGTGGCTGACCGGGCTGCCCTGATCAATGCCCTGTCCATCCTGCCCGAGTACCTGCTTAACGAGGCGACAGCCAGCGGCGCGGTGTTCGATTACCGGGACTGGCAGGTGCCGCTGGGGCGCCGCTTCCGAGCGCTCAAGCTCTGGTTCGTACTGCGTTACTACGGCGTAGAGGGGTTGCAATACCATATCCGCCGGCATATCGAACTGGCCCGGCAACTGGTTGGATGGATCGAAGCCGACGATCATTTCGAGATCGTCGCGCCGGCGCCGTTCAATCTGGTGTGTTTCCTCCACCGGGGCAGCGACGAACTGAACAAGCGGATCATGGATGAACTGAATGAGAGCGGCGAAATTTTCCTTACCCACACGAAGCTCAACGACCGCTTCGTGCTCCGCATCTGTATCGGCCAGTCCCGTACCGAACTGGAGCATGTCGAGAAGGCGTGGAAACTGATTACCACGACAGCGAGGCGTCTACGGTCTGATGGAAGATAAAGGAGATCGCTACTACGCAGTTTTTATCAATCCGAGGAGGGTAATTGGGATCAGAGTAAAACTTAAGTAAAATCAACTTCTGTTGGGTAGTAAGCACTCTTCACCATTCAGAGGAAACTGGAGAAGTAGATTGGATCAAAAACAAACCAACGAAACCATAACAATACGAGTTGAACACGGAGAAACACTTTCAGAAATTGCAAACCAGTACAATGTCAGCATAGAAGAATTACAACATTGGAACCAGATTGAAAATCCTGATTTTATACAAGCTGACCAAAAGGTCATTATTCACACGTCGCCTGAGACGCTCCCAGATATTTGGATCATAGGTATAGTCGTTCTCATCCTGGCATTTTGGTTTTTAAGAAAACGAAAATCTAGCACAATAACACCACATAATTTCGTTCGAGAAAATACCTTCCCCTGGCATAACCTTCCAGACGCTTTAACAGAAATCCCTATCACCAACGAACAGCCGGTAGAAGATTATTCTGTCCGACCTGTTTCTGTTTCACATTCAAAGGGAGATCATGGTGAACAATTAGTCAATGAATGGTTAAAAAAACAGTATCCTGAATGGGTATCGCTCAGCAATATCCTGTTACCGTCCGGAAAAAACACTACACAGATAGATCATATTCTGATATCCCCTTGGGCTGTATTTCTGATTGAAACAAAAAATATGGACGGATGGATATTCGGGAGCCCAGGCCAAAAACAATGGACACAATCCTTTGCAACCACACGTCAGTCTTACCTTAGGAGCTTGATCGAATTTAAGTTTCCAACTTCAGAGGGTGCAATTCATAGTTCCAGTCGCTATGGAACTTGTTGCAAAGTAAAACACGAAAACACCAAGAGGGCAATTTAATTCAGGGCACTGTCCTTAATGATGCCAAGTCAATCAAATTCAAGTTCTACAATCCATTACTGCAAAACGAGGGCCACACAAAGAATTTCCTGAAACTCGACATCCTGAATTATCGATGGCTTCGGCCAATTGTCGTATTCACAGGAGACGCAGAACTGAAGACCAATGACAAATTCTTGTCATATGAGGAACATGAAAAAATAGCAAATCAAAATCAGAAGTGGCGAATACGAGGCGTCGTATGCATGAATTTAGAAGACCTCCACGACTACATTTCACTCTCGGTTGCCAATTCACCAAACGCTCCCCTAACACGACAGAAAATGGAAGCCATCTCCGCCAAGATAAAGAATAATGAAGTACCATGGACAACGGAAGCGCAAAAGCGACATAACTATTTCGTTCAATCTTTGAAAGAAGAATCAGCCATAAACAAAATATAATCACTCCGACCGCAGACATTAAACAGTGACCAGTTACGCTACAATCTATGATTGGGTGCGCCGGGTACCGGAGGGAAAGGTTGCTACTTACGGTCAGATAGCCGGACTGGCAGGAAAATGTTCGGCCAGGCAGGTGGGCTATGCGATGGCGGCCTTACCCGACGGGAGTGGGGTACCCTGGCACAGGATTATCAACAGCCAAGGCAGCATAAGCCTGCGCACCGGCTCAGAGGGGCATCGGCTGCAACGTATTCTGCTGGAAGCGGAGGGCGTTGAGTTCGCTACGGATGGTACAATTGATCTGGTAAGGTTCTGCTGGATTGCTCCGCCAAAGTTTCAGCTACCGAAAATATAAGAGACAGACGATTACCATGCTAAAAAGTTTAAGAATACAAAATTTCAAGGCTTGGAAGGATACAGGCGAAATTCGAATGGCCCCAATTACCTTATTTTTCGGCGCTAATAGTTCCGGCAAGTCGAGTATCGGCCAGTTCTTGATGATGCTAAAACAGACAGTTGAATCCCCTGACCGAAAAGCAGTGTTTTATCCAGGAGGACCAAACTCAGCGGTTCAACTTGGTTCTTACAAAGAAATGGTATTTGGGCGTAACCCTAAGAACATAATAGAGTTCGAATACACATGGTCATCATTTGGTACTTTGAGATTTAAAGATCTAATTTTAGGCGAGATATATTCCGGAGATGAATTGGCTTTTCAGTCCAAAGTTGAGCTTGAGAAAAATCAACGCGCCCCGACACCGATCGTAGACAGTCTCATATATAGATTATTCGAACAAGGCGAAAGCACACTATCCACTGAAATGAAGCGCACGCCTGGAGCTAAAACTAGATATCAGGTTGCAGCTGCCAACTATCACTTGGTGCGTAAAATAGGTCGACCATGGTCTCCGGGTGCACCGGTTCGTTTTTATGGTTTTCCCGATGAAGTGGTCGCGTATTACCAAAATGCTGACTTCGTCAAGGACTTGAATTTCCAACATGAAAAGTTATACCGGTCAATTTACTATCTCGGCCCTCTACGCACCAAAGCTGAGAGGCTTTATTCATGGTCCGGCGTTGAACCCGACAGTGTGGGATTCTCTGGTGAAAATACAGTCGCTGCAATACTAGCTGCCAAGGATCGTTGGATCAGTCTCGGGCCTAGAAAATGGAACATGCTTCTTGAGGAGATAATCGCTCTAAAACTCGTAGAAATGGGATTAATTGATGATTTTGAGATTAAACCCATATCAGAACAACGGCAAGAATATGAGGTAAAGCTCAAAACCAAGCTTTCGGCAGACTGGGTAGATCTCCCAGATGTAGGTTTTGGTATTTCCCAGGTGCTTCCTGTACTCGTGCAATGTTTCTACGCTCCACCCGGTTCGATCGTCATCATGGAACAACCGGAGATTCATCTCCATCCTAGCGCACAATCGGTTTTGGCAGATGTAATGATTGATGTAATAAAGTCACGTGAAAATTACTCGGACAGAAAAATTCAACTGATAATTGAGACTCATTCCGAACATTTCCTCAGACGACTACAGCGTCGCATTGCCGAGGACCTGTTACCACAGGAAAAAGTATCAGCTTACTTCGCCAAAGCTACCGGTAAACAGCTTGTTTTGGAACCTTTGGATATTGACAGTTTCGGCAACATCCGAAATTGGCCGGAACACTTTTTTGGGGATGAGATGGGAGATATTATGGAACAGGCAGAAGCAGCTTTGCAAAGGCAGATGGAACAGGAAGGCCCTGCTCCGGGCGGAAACGAATGAGGGGGTTTCCTGACAAGTGTGTGATTGATACCAATGTTCTAGTGGTCGCTGATCTTTTTAGTAACTCTGAGAAAAATAATGAGATTTCAAAGTGCTGCATTGAAGCTTGCTATAAAGTCATTAGACATGTGATGGAAAATGGGGGTTTGGTAATTGATGAAAACGGCGAAATATTTAAAGAATATCGGGATCAATACAAGAAGTCCCATCTTGATAAAGGACAACCGGGGCCGGCTAGTGAGTTTATCAAGTGGGTAATGAAATGGCAATGGCAATGGCAACCTAATCAAGTCACACGTGTTAAAATTCACCGTCTCAATGACACATATAAGGAATTTCCAGAACACGATGAACTGGAAAAAGACTTTGACTTTGATAACAGTGATCGAAAATTCGTAGCAGTAGCTAACGCGTATCCAGGTACCCACAAGCCACCCATCTTTCAAGCAACGGACGTCAAATGGTGGGGTTGGAAGGAGCCTTTGTGTGATGTCGGGATAAAGGTTCGCTTTCTCTGTCCAGACTATGTCAAAGAAAAATACCCAAAAAAGAAATCGAAACCAAAAACATGAATCAGTGAAATCATCCGATTTCTTTAAGTATCCATCTACCCCACATCTGGTTTCCCCCGGAGAAATGCCACTGAGGGACCATAAAGTCATGTCGGACGCCGAACGTAATGAATTCCTGCAGCATGATCTTGTAATAGAGGAAAAAGTTGATGGAGCAAACCTAGGTATCTCGTTTGATTCCGAAGGGAATATCCGCACACAGAACAGAGGAAGCTACCTGCACCTTCCTGCTTCGGGTCAATGGAAAAGTCTGGCCGGTTGGCTGGCGCCAAGAATGGACACTTTTTTCGATGTAATAAGCGACCGATATATCCTGTTCGGGGAATGGTGTTACGCCCGGCATTCCATCAGCTACGACCGGCTACCTGATTGGTTCCTGGGTTTTGATGTCTATGATAAACAAACCGGTAACTTTCTGGCTCACCACTGGCGCGATCGGTTATTGCACGAAATGCAAGTTGAAAGGGTTCCCTTTCTTGCCCGTGGTCGCTTCACTCTTTTTGAAATAAAATCGTTACTTGCAGAATCAAGGCTTGGCGACCAGCCTGCAGAAGGTATTTACATCAGATGTGACAGCGGTGACTGGCTGGTAAAAAGGGCAAAACTAGTGCGCCCCTCCTTTGTTCAGGCGATAGAGCAACACTGGTCACGCTTAGGAATTAAAAAAAACAAATTAGAGTCAGATACATATACACAATATGCTGATACGTGATTTTATATAACTTCGCAATTTACAAATGTATTCATTTGCTATGTTATTTTTCAGTGTCACGACGCGTTTCGAAATGTATTAGAAATATTCACGGTGATTAGCATTAAATTCCAACTCAACGACCCTGATACCACCATTACAAACCTGCGTGAGAACAGGGGCAAGCAGGGGTTGTCCCTGGAAGATGTGGCTGGATGCGGGATGACATTTAATGCCGTTGATGTTGAAACTGCTAATAGTGATCGTTCAACCATATGCCAGATTGGAATAGCTCATGTTGTTGATGGGCAGATCAGTGACCGCTGGAGTACATTGGTAAACCCCGAAGATGAATTTGACGATTTCAATATCAGCATACACGGCATCACAGCAAAGCAGGTTCAAAGGGCTCCCGCCTTGCTGGAGGTCAGGGAAGAGCTACGACAACGCCTTCGGGGTCAGGTGCTGGTCTCACATACCAGCTTCGACCGGAGCGCCTTCGAAACAGCTATGGATAAATACGGACTGGACCAATTGCAGGTCTATTGGCTGGACAGCGCCAAGGTAGTACGTCGTGCATGGCCGGAGGAGTTTTGTCAACGGGGATATGGGCTTAAAAACGTAGCACATTACATTGGATATGAATTCAAGCATCATGATGCATTGGAGGATGCAGTGGCTGCAGCAGAGATCACTCTTACAGCCTGTCGTGAACACAACGTCGATATAGAGTATTGGATACGGAAAATCGAAGAAGAAATTTACCTCAAGAAAAAGCGAGAAAGACAACCACAATCACAGAAATCTGTTGCCCGAAAAGGTAATCCTGATGGAGAACTAGCTGGAGAGGCGCTCCTCTTTACAGGAGAGCTACAAATGCGACGACCTGAAGCAGCGGACTATGCCGCATTTATGGGCTGTGATGTTAAGACTGGTTTTAGTAAAAAGATAACGATATTAGTCAGCGGGATACAGACATCTCCCAATATTAAGTCCCCCTCGGGTAAAAGTGAAAAACATATTAAAGCGGAAGAGCTAATTTCAAGGGGATACGATATAAAAATCATCAGCGAGACAGATTTTCTCTCATTGATAGCCAACCATCAACCACCTGTTCCCCTGCAAACTCTGGCAGCAGAGAAAGCGCAGCAGAAATAACCCGAAAGATCAACGAAGCACAGAATATCGTCTTATGAGTCTTCCTGCATTACAGCGAATCACTAGAAAATTTTCAGAGCCGGACCGGGGAGAACTGTCCTACGATGAACGTTGGAACTGTAATGATGGCGGATTAATTACCTGCTGGGAAAACGGACGAGAATGGCGCCGAAATAAGCCAGAGATCGCCCGCAGAGCAATGAATGGTCAATTGCCTACCCTAAACTGGGCTGGAGGCATAAGCGAAATTATTGATATTAACAGCAAGCACGCAAAAGACATCAAGAAAAAGGGTGTACGACAATTTTGTGATTTATTGTGAAGCGGCCTGTTGTATGGTGATCTT
>JAPPLI010000020.1:0-1107 GCA_028819495.1 Gammaproteobacteria bacterium
TATAGAATAACGATATTCTGATGCGAGGTCGAAATCCATGAATAGCCCCGAGTCGAAACATTTCGTCCTGGTGCACGGCGCCTGGCACGGCGCCTGGTGCTGGGAGAAAGTGACGCCGTTGCTTGCCGGTATGGGCCATGAGGCGCATACCCTTGATTTGCCTGGTCTGGGCAATGACCCGGCGCCGATTTCCGAAATTACCCTGGATTCCTACGTGAATGCCGTCAAGGACGTGATCGTGTCGGTAAACGAACCTGTCGTGCTGGTCGGCCACAGCATGGGGGGTCTGGTCATCACCCAGACCGCGGAACGGGTGCCCGACCGGGTGCAGGCGTTGGGTTACCTGGCGGCGTTTTCGCCCAGGGACGGGGAATCGCTGTTTGATTACGCCATGGCCGACACCGAGTCCCACGTTACGCGCTTTCACGAGGTGAACGAGGAAGAGGGGTATTTTACCGTGCCCGAAGACAGGCTCCCTGCATGCTTCTATGGCCTGTGCAGCGAGGAGGACACCCGCAATGCGATCGCGCGGCTGCGCCCGCAACCGCTGGCTCCCCTGGTGCAACCGGTCAGTATCTCCGAAGAGAACTACGGGCAGGTGCGCCGCTGTTATATCGAGTGTACCAGGGACCAGGCATTGACCTGGCCCATGCAGAAGAAGATGCTGCACAATGCCCGGCTCGATGCCTTGCTCACCCTGGAAACGGACCATTCGCCGTTTTATTCCTGTCCTGAAGACCTGGTTGACTGCCTGGTCAGGTTATAAGAGGTCAGGCCGATGCAGATTTTATTGATACTCTGGGAACCCAATGATAAATGGCATGCCCTGTCACACCGGGAACAGGCGGATTACATGCGCTCGCTGGACGGCGCCATCAACGAGGCGCGCAGCCACGGTGTCATGACACTGGGATGGAGCCGGGTGGACCGTACACTGAACAAGGCGCCGGCCGAGGGCTATGTAGGCGTGTTCGCCATGGAATCGGCGCAGGCCATCCATGAACTGGACCGTAATATCCAGCAATCCCTCTGGTATGATTACTTCGATTCAGTCAATATCAGCATCAACCTGGAGGGTGAAACGGAGCCTGAGCCGCACCGGGTCTA
>JAPPLI010000020.1:1207-7740 GCA_028819495.1 Gammaproteobacteria bacterium
AGAAAAAAACGGGTATGATGATGGCACAGAAACGTTATGTGCGCATCACCAGCAGGGACAGGCCCGGATTCGTCGAGTTTCACTTTTCCCTTGACGACCCGACCCTCTACCTGGAAATGATTTTACCCACTGATGCGTTCACGGAATTTTGCCGGTCCAACCAGGTGACGTTCCTGAGCGATGAAGAGGCCGAAACGGTAGCGGAACAACAGGCAAAGTGGCGTTACGGTGAAACCGGTAACGAAAACGTGACGGGCGAACCGTAAGCCCACTGAGAGCAGTCAGATGTCAATCGATATTAAAACGACGAAAATAGAGCAGAGAAGGATCACGTTTGACAATGTTGCGGAAAAACTGGGTGAAGGCAAGGTTCCCAGCCGCTACCAGGAAGTGATGTATGGCGTGCAGCAGGAGGAAGTGTTTCATTACCGTCCCACCTGGGACCCGGAGCATGAAGTCTTCGACGCAGACCGCACGGCCATCAAGATGCAGGATTTCGATGACCTGACGGACCCGCGCCAGTATTACTACGGCACTTATGTTATCCAGCGGTCAAAGCAGCAGGAGGCCATGGAAAAGAACTTTTCGGTCGTTGAAAAAAGAGGATTATTACAAGCCCTGGATGGGGACCTGACAGAAAAGATCAGAAAAGTCATCATACCGTTCCGCCATGCGGAATGGGGAGCGAACAACAACAACCTGTTTATTGCAGCTTACGGTTTCGGCACCCCCATGCCCATCGCCGCGGATTTCCAGGGCATGGATCGGCTGGGAAATGCCCAGTACATTACGCGCATCGGCTTGATACTGTCAAACAACGACCCGGAGATACTGGACCGGGCCAAATCAGAATGGCTGGATGACCCCATGTGGCAACCACTGCGGAAACTGGTGGAAGACAGTTTTGTGCTCAAGGACTGGTTTGAACTGCACTTGTTGCAGAATTTCCTGCTGGACGGAGTATTGCAGCCTTTGGTATTCCAGTATTTTGATGACGACATCGTTACACATGGCGGGGCGTCTTTTGCCATGGTCACGGAGTTTTTTGTCGAATGGTTTGCTGAAGCGGTCAGATGGACAGATCACACGATAAAAACGGCAGCCGGCGAATCCCCAGAAAACCAGGCCCTGCTGGCAGGATGGAAGGACAAGTGGCTGCCGGAAGTCAAAAACGCCGCGATGCCGCTGGCTGAATATATCTTTGCCGGGCGCAGTACGGACGTGATGGGCGAGATATCAACCCGGCTTGAGGCCAGGTCGGGTAAAATCGGTTTGGGGTAAGCTCATGGCGGAAAACGTATTCATTGCGTTACAGAACAACCCGGATGCCCGGCCCATCATAGAGGCAATTGTCGATGACAACCCGGCTGCGGTGGTGAATGATTCACCGGGCATGGTGAAAATTGACTGCCCCAAACGACTGGTGATCCGGCGCGAAACCGTGGAAGAGAAACTCGGTGGGGAATTCAACCTGCAGGATATTCATCTGACGCTGATTTCACTGGCTGGGAATATTGAAGAAGACGAGGATGAATTTGTTTTACAGTGGAATATCTAATCTACGATTGGGGACGGATTTAAAATCCGTCCCCGGATAACCAGAGGTATATGAGATGGCAGACAAACCCAGACGCCTTAACCTGACCCGGAAATACCAGCTCATGACCCGCGGGCTGGACTGGGAAACCACCTACCAGTCCATGGATGACGTGTTTCCTTATGACAAGTACGAAGGCATAAAGATCAAGGACTGGGACAAGTGGCAGGACCCGTTCCGTCTCACCATGGACGCCTACTGGAAGTACCAGGCGGAGAAAGAAAGGAAGCTGTACGCCATACTGGACGGTTTTGCCCAGAACAACAGCCAGTTGAATATATCCGATGCACGGTACATGAATGCCGTGAAGATCTGGATGCAGGGTGTTACGCCACTGGAGTACGCCGCTTTCCGAGGCTTCGCCATGCTTGGCCGCGGTTTTCGCGGCGCCGGCGCCCGCGTAGCCTGCCAGTTTCAGTCCATCGATGAAATGCGCCACTACCAGACGCAGATGCATGCCTTCAGCCATTACAACAAGTACTTCAACGGCTTCCGGCAGTTTGCAAGAATCCGTGATCGGGCTTGGTACCTGTCCATACCCAAGAGTTATTTTGAAGATGCGGTCACCGCCGGGCCGTTTGAGCTGATCACCGCCATTTCATTTTCCTTTGAATACGTATTGACCAACCTGCTGTTCATGCCGTTCGTGTCCGGCGCTGCCTATAACGGCGATATGGCGACGACCACTTTCGGTTTCTCGGCCCAGTCCGATGAGTCGCGCCACATGACCCTGGGACTCGAGGTGATCAAGTTCATGTTGGAACAGGACGAAGGCAACCTGCCCATCGTCCAGCAATGGCTGGATAAATGGTTCTGGCGCGGTTACCGCCTGCTCGGACTGGTGGGCACCATGATGGATTACATGCTGCCGAAGAAGGTGATGTCCTGGCGCCAGGCCTGGGAGATTTACTGGGAAGAGAGCGGGATGGCGCTGTTCAATGACCTGGCCCGCTATGGTTTAAGGCCGCCGAAGTATCATGAGGTGGCGACCAAGGAGAAATACCGTATCACCCACGAGTTCTGGTGCACCATTTACCAGTTTTCCCATGCCACGGCCCTGTATACCTGGATACCGACCGAGGAGGAACTGGACTGGTTTTCTGCCGAGTACGGTGAACTGTTCGACACCGTGTACCGTCCGCGCTATGAATACTGGAAAGAATTGGACGATAAGGGTGAACGCTTCTTCCAGAAACGCCTGCCGGTCGTGTGCAACGTCTGCCAGATCCCGATTTTCCACACCATGCCCGATGACCCGCTGATGAACTGCTGCCTGGTATCGGAATACAAGGGTACCAAGCACCAGATGTGCTCCCAGGGCTGCAAGGATATATTCGACCGGGAACCGGAGAAATATTGCCAGGCCTATATCCCTCCTCAGCAGATTTACCAGGGGAATTGCGGCGGCGCCACCCTGGAAGCCTATAGAAAGTGGTTGCACATCAAGGACGAGGAAACCGGGGAGTATTACGGGTCTGAAGATCACATAATGTGGGAAGGCTGGAAAGCCCAGGCAGGTAAACCGGCCGACGTGCCCGCCTGATGAAAAAAGAAAAGGGGACGGATTTAAATCCGTCCCCAGAGAATTGTAATCAAATAGGAATTATGAGATGCCGGTGAAGTTTGTCGGTGATTCGTACGATTTCCCCTGCGCCAACCAGGTGGAGAATTACGGCGGTGATATCAACGTGTACGTGGTCTGGGACCACCACCTGATCTACTGCGCGCCCAATACCTACCGTTTGCCTCCGGACATGAAATTCCGGGATTTCCTGGAACAGGTGTTTGCCCCCGATTATCCCCAGCATCCTGACACTGAGAAGGTTGACTGGGACAAGGGCGTCTGGCAACTGGAGAATGAACCCTGGCAGCCCGACCTGGATAAATCCTTTACCGAAAACGGCATAGCACACAATTCATTCATCCGGGTGACCACCCCCGGGCTTGAAGGTATGCACGGAGTAGGCAACTAGCGCCGGATTTGCATTTAGACTCGCTCGTGTCCTACCAGGCGACCATAGAACCTCTTGGGGAAACGATAGAGGTCGAGGACGATCAGAAACTGCTCGATGCGGCGTTGCGCGCCGGAATCTGGTTGCCTTATGCCTGCAATCACGGCGTGTGCGGCACCTGCAAGGTGGAGGTGCTGGAAGGCGAAGTCGAGCATAACGAGGCGTCGGCATTCGCCCTGATGGATATTGAACGGGACGAAGGCAAGACCCTGGCCTGTTGCGCAACCTTGATGTCGGATATCGTCATAGAGGCGGATATCGAGGAAGAAGAGGACGCGCAGCACCTGCCGGTGGAGGATTTCACGGGAACGGTCGTCCGGATGGAGGACCTGACTCCCACGGTAAAAGGCATCTGGCTGGAAGTGGCGGGCGCCGGTATCGAGTTCCAGGCCGGCCAGTACCTTAACCTCAACGTTCCCGGCGTGGATATTCCCCGGGCCTTTTCACTGGCCAACCCGCCCTCGGAGCGGAACATCATCGAACTGAACGTGCGTCACGTTAGCGGCGGGCAGGCTACCACGTACCTGCATGAACAACTCAAACCGGGGGACGAACTCAGCTTCACCGCGCCGCTGGGCCGTTTTTTCGTACGCAAATCCGCGCCGGAACCGGCGCTCTTCCTGGCCGGGGGGTCCGGCCTGTCCAGCCCGAAATCCATGGTCCTGGACCTGCTGGAGACCGGGGATAAACGCGACATCACACTGGTTTACGGCGCCCGGAACCAGGCTGAACTGTATTATTACGACCTGTTCCGGGATCTTGCCGGGCAGCATGATAATTTTCATTACCTGACTGCCTTGTCAGAACCGGCAGAAACAGATGACTGGGACGGGCCGTGCTGTTTTGTGCACGAACTTGCCGAACAGCATTTCGACAAGCGCTTCGAGGGTCACAAGGCCTACCTTTGCGGTCCGCCGCCCATGGTGGACAGTTGCATCACCAGCCTGATGCGGGGACGCCTGTTCGAGGAACACATCTTCATGGAAAACTTTTTTACTGCGGCGGACAGTGAGAAACCGGCGCGGCGCAGCGCCCTGTTCAAGAAGTTCTGACGTTGGATGGATACGAACAGGTTTATAATTGTCATAGAAGATACGGGTGAGGAATTCACCTGTACGCCGGAGCGTAACGTTCTAAAGGCCATGGAGCAGCTAGGCAGGAAGGGTATTCCGGTAGGATGCCGGGGTGGCGGTTGCGGTGTATGCCGCGTACAGGTCACTGGGGACGGTCATTACCGGACCGGTAAAATGAGTCGCGAACAGGTGCCCGTGGGGGACGAAGAGAAAGGCATCTGCCTGGCGTGCAAGCTGTTCCCCGAGGGTAACTTACGCCTGAAAGTTCTGGGGAAATGGCAAAAACACTTTTTAACCGGTACGGTACACGTAGGATCAGAGAGTACAAAAACAGTCTCGTAGTAAAAACCTGTTCTTGATCATTGCCGGATAGAGATAGAGAATGTTTTTTACTCTGATCTGAAATATACTGATAATCGCTTTGTAACCAGATAGCAGGAGGAGAAGACAATGTCATTTACAGGTGTGATGCGCCCCGGCCATGCGGCAATCCGTGTAATGGATATGGATGAATCAGTCACTTACTACACGGAGCGGCTGGGTTTGATTAAAACTGACGAGGATGACCAGGGCAGGGTCTATCTCAAGGCATGGGATGAACTGGATTGCTTTTCCATCGTACTCAGGGAAGCCGACAGCCCGGGAATCGATTATACCGGTTACAAGACGTATTCGAAGGCGGATACGGACAACCTTGTCAAAAAGCTGGAGGACTACGGTCTTGACATTGAATGGATCCCCGATGGTGAGTTAAACAACTGCGGCGAGCGGGCGCGCTTCCAGACCCCGTCCGGCCACTTCTTTGAATTGTATTCGGAGAAAAAACAGATAGGCGACGGACTTGGCCGGGTTAACCCCAACCCCTGGCCGGAAGGACTGAAGGGCATGCAGGTCTACCGGTTCGACCATGTGCTGTTGTACGGTCCGAAGATTATCGAAACCACGAAAATTTTCACCGACGTGCTCGGGTTCGACCTGACCGAGCGGGTATTGTCGCCGGAAGGCGAAATGAACGTATCCTTCGTTTCCTGTTCCAACAAGGCCCATGACCTGGCCTTTGTCGAATACCCCGAACCGAACAAGCTGCACCACGTTTCGTTCATGCTGATGACCTGGGAAGAAGTGCTGCGGGCTGCCGACCTGATGAGCATGCACGACATCTCCATCGATATCGGCCCTACCCGCCACGGCATTACCAGGGGTCGCACCATTTACTTCTTCGACCCTTCGGGCAATCGCAATGAGGTATTCTGCGGCGATTACACCTGGTATCCCGACCGGGAGCCGATCACCTGGACGGCGGAAGAGCTGGGCAGGGCCATCTTCTACCATGACAGGAGACTGAACGAAAATTTCCTGACGGTCGTGACCTGAAGATAGCTTCGCGAAGAATATCCGTTCCGGATGATGAAATTGAAATTTCAGCCGTCCGCGCGCGCGGCGCGGGGGGACAGAACGTCAACAAGGTCTCGACGGCAATACATCTCCGCTTCGATATCCGCGCCTCATCGCTGCCCGAACTGTATAAACAGCGCCTGTTGAAACTCAGGGACCGCCGCATCAGCAAGGACGGCGTTGTTATCGTCAAGGCCGGCAAATACAGGACCCAGGAAAAGAACCGGGCCGATGCCCTGCAACGCCTGCAGGAATTAATCAGAAGCGTTACCGTAACCAGGAAGATCAGGCGGCCGACTGCTCCTACCGAAAGCTCCCGGCAGAGACGACTGGACAGCAAAACCCGGCGCGGCCGGCTCAAGTCCCTGCGCGGCAGAGTAACGGAAGAATGAGTTCACTATCCGTCACTCATTGCATCCTTCCCTGGATGCAACCCTACGGGCGGCTATCGCCGTG
>JAPPLI010000214.1 GCA_028819495.1 Gammaproteobacteria bacterium
CTGCACCGGGCCTATGACAATTTAACCGGTCAGAATTAAATTGAAAAGGTACTAGCGAATCGGCGTCATCTGCTGTTCATCGGCGCCCAGCAACGCGCGGCCGTACAGTTCCTGCTTCATGCCCGGCACCGACAATCCATGCCGGCTGGCTACATGCATGTCGCGCCAGATCCGTTGCAGCGGATTATTGAGCGCGAAAGCGCCTGCGCCCTGCACGTCAAGTAATAAATCCACGCCTTCGCGGCACATGCGATGCGCCTGTGCCGAACGCATGGCAAACCTCGCGCGCTCGATCGCCGGGAACGGACGCGCCGTCAGTGCTTGCGCATCGATGGCGTCGGCGGTGGCACGCGTCTGCTCCAGTGCCGTCTCGATCAGCCAGGTGGCGCGCGCCATCGCAGATTGGGTCGCCGGCGACTTGGTGGTATCCGCATAAAACGTATAACTCACCGGTTTAGGACGCGTCGTGATGCGTTCCAGGGTCAAATCCAGCGCGGCTTTCGCGAGGCCGACCACGGGCACCAATGTCGCGACGTGGAAGATCACGCCGGAATCCATATGGTATTGCGCTTCAGCGGTGTGGGGCGTTTCAAACCGGTGGCTCATGATCGCGGACAAGGTGATCGTTTCCTCATCCGGAATAAAAACATCCCGGATTTCAAAGGTGTTGCTGCCGGTCCCGGCCATGCCGGCAACATGCCAAGTGTCGCGGACCGGGATCCCGCTGGTGTTGATCAGCCCAATCATGTTGTCTGTCTGCGAGCCGTCGTCGTCCAGCAGCGGAAAACCGATCAATGCCCAACTGGCGTGCGAGCTGCCTGACGAGTACGGCCAGTCGCCGGAGATCGTTGTGCCGCCGTCATGCCGCTCGGCGCGCCAGCCGGGCATCGGCGCGAGCGGTACCGCAACCTTCGCCGAAGCCGAATTACCGGCCCACACACGCTCTTGAACCGCAGCGCTCATCTGCCCGGTCTGCCAGTCGCCATGATTCAGGATGAAGGACAACCACGCCGATGAACCGCACGCGCGTGCCAATAACACGGTCGATTCAACGTAAGTCCGGTAGCCGGCCTCGTATCCGCCCGCCCGTTGCGGCGCGAACAGCCGCAGGGCGCCGGATTCGACCAGGGCAGCGAAAGATTCCGGCGTCAGGTCACGTTGTGCTTCCGCGTCTGCGGCCGCGTCGGCCAGCGCCGGCAGTATCGCTTCTACCCTGGCCAGAACTTCCTTGCGTACCTCGCCGAGGTCGCGCGCAAAGCGCGCCGTTGGCGGGCTTTTGGTTTGTGTCGTGGTCATGTAAGGTCTAATCCTTAGTTTTGGCTATATTTTTTTTGTATTATCTCTTTTTGTATTATTATCAAGCTACCCTGGAAACGAGGCAAGCGCATGTTAAAGAAACTTCACCACGTTGCCTATCGCTGTCTCGACGCTGAAGAGACGCGGCGGTTTTATGTCGATGGCGTGGGCCTGAAGCTCGCCGCCGCGCTGGTCCAGGAAGACGTGCCGTCACTGCAACGCAACGAGCCCCACAACCACATTTTCTTCGAGATGGAAGACGGCAGTTTCATCGCCTTCTTTGACATCCTCGAAGACGCCGGTCCGGCGGCGCGGGACGAACCGGATTGGGCGCAGCACCTGGCCCTGGAAATCGGCTCCCACGAGGAAGCGGCGTCCCTGGCAGAGCGCTTGCGTGACATGGGTACCGACGTGCTGGGGCCGGTGGAACATGGCATGTGCGACAGTTGGTACTTCTACGATCCTAACGGCCATCGCCTCGAAGTTTCCGTTCGCACCGACAGCAAGGCGATGTGGGCGCAACTGGCACAGGACGCGGCAGTGGAAATGGACAAGTGGAACGCACGCAAGGCCGATACGAAAACCGCTTAGCGGGGCGCCGCTTGGCAAGGACTCGCCATTCCCCGCACGGCGCGCCTTGCGCTCAACCGCTTCCCGACCCGCTGAACATGGCAATATCAGGTTGAAAGAGTGCTGGAAGTACTGCGCGAACCTTTTGCCCGCGACGGCTATACGATTTCATACAACGAGCAGAGCCTGTTCACGGAAGTCTACGGCTTCGTCGGTCAGGCCGGCCGCATATTCCTCGAGGGTCAACTGCTGCGGCGTAACGCGTCGCCCGCCAGGTCGGTCCTACTGTTCATGCATCCGTCGTCGTCGCTGTCCCTCCTGCCCTTACCCGGGGCGCTCGCTGAAGCCGGCGTACATGTCATGTGCTGCGGCAGCCGCTACCTGCGTAACGACACGCCGCTCATCATGGAGAAGGTGTTGCTCGACCTGGGCGCGCATATCACCTTCGCCCGCGACGAGCTGAACTACGAGAACGTGATACTCGCCGGTTGGAGCGGCGGCGGCTCTTTATCCATCTACTACCAGGCACAGGCCGAAACGCCCGGCGTCACCGCCACGCCCGCGGGCGACCCTGTCGATCTGTCTTCAGCCGGCCTGCCGCCGGCCGACGGGATACTCAGTATCGCCGCGCATCTCAGCCGCGCGGAAACGTTAACCGAGTGGCTCGACCCTTCGGTCATGATTGAATCCGATCCGGATACGCGCGATCCGGAGCTCGATATTTATGCGCTGGAGGCAATTCACACGCCACCTTTCAATGCGGAGTTTCTTGAAAGATTCAGGGCGGCGCAGGTCGCGCGCAACCGGCGCATCACTGCCTGGGCGGAACAACAGCTTGATCGTCTCGCCAATGCGGACGACGGCGCGATCGAACACCCGTTCATCGTGCACCGGACGATGTGCGACCCGCGCTGGATCGACCCTTCAGTCGATCCAAACCAGCGCGCACCCAATCACTGCTACCTCGGTGACCCGCGTGCAGCCAACTCGGGACCCGCGGGTCTTGCCCGTTTTACCACCTTGCGGTCATGGCTGTCGCAGTGGTCCTTCGATAAAAGCCGCGCACGCACCGCGGACAATGCACCTGCGATCAGCGTGCCGGCCCTGGTCATTGAAAACGGGGCCGACGATGCAACGCCGGCATCACACCCGCGAAAAATTTTTGAACTCCTGGGGAGCCCGAACAAGCGCTTTGAACGGATTGACGGCGCTACCCACTACTACCGCGAGCAGCCCGCACACCTGGCGCACGTAGTGTCCTTGCTGAAGGAGTGGATGCGCGAGCACGTCACTTAAAAGTTCCGGGCTCGGAGTACTGTGGCATCAGGCTTGTTCGGTATCAGGGACAGGGTCGGACCACCCTTGACAGTTCGAAAAATATGTCCATGTGACAGCGCGGCTAGCAAGTCTTAAGCTACTATTATTTCAGAATCCGATATTCTTGAGTGTAAACTCAGACAAAATACTGCGACAAAAACCTGAAAGTAAAGGGTAGTTGCCCATGATCGAACTCTATTATCTCGAAGAAGCGGATTCCATCTGTTCCAACCGGCCCCGCATGACGTTCGTGGAAAAAGGTATCAATGACTGGGTGCCGCGCAGGATGTCGCTTATGGATCGGGATCAATTCAAGCCGGAGTATCTCAGGCTTAACCCGAAAGCCCAGGTGCCTACCCTGGTTCATGATGGACGGGTTATTCGTGAGTCGTCCATTATCTGTGATTATATTGACGACCTGAAAACGGAACCTGCGCTGAAACCGAAAGACAAGGCCGAAACGGCGCAGATGCGCGAGTGGATCAAGGAAATGGATGAATCCGGGTACCAGGCAACCGCTTCGCTTAATTTCGTAACCAAATTCCGGTTGACGCAGGACATAAAGAAAATGGAAGAACGCTGGAAGCAGGTCGTCGATCTGGATCGTCTGCACAGGCAGCAATCCTGTATCCGTGAAGGGATGGATTCCTTATACGTGGTGCGTGCTATCGCTTTCTTCGATCGAATCCTGGGAAAGATAGACGAAACCATGGCAGACGGCAGGCAATGGGTCATGGGCGAATCTGTGACCCTGGTTGAAACAAACTATGCGCCTTTTATCAAGGTTGTTGAACTGTTGCGCCTGATCCACCTGTTTCTGGAAGGCAGGCCCTGGGCAAGCGCCTGGTGGGAACGGCTGACTTCACGTCCCAGTTACGCAATATTGGACGACTATCCGGGACAACGCGAAGACGATGAACAGGTCCACGCGGTATCGGGCGCCCGGGTTGCAGACCGGGTTGCAGAAATCATCCAGGAGACTCGATCACGACTGAAGGCAACCTGACCCCTTCAGGATATTGGAGACCGCCCTATGCCAAAACTTTTTTCAAGCAGGAATCGCGCCCCCCACTTTGGTCCCTATCCGCTGGAACGCCTGCCGCGCTCAGATAGCGCGCCATCCACCGAAGGCCTGGCCGAGATACCGCCCTTGCGGTTGCCCGAGCCGGAGAATCCCTACAGCATAGCCAACTCCTTCCCCCGGTTTTTTGAGCTCTACCGCAGACTGCGCAACGGCGAGGTGCGCGAACAGGCAGCGAGCATCCCGTCGGATCCGGAGGAACGTTTGCGTCACCTGAAGAGCCTGAGTTACTTTCTCGATGCCAGCCAGGTTGGCGCCTGTCTAATCCCTGAGGATGCGCGGCTTGGCCGCACCGTGGGCGTCAAATTCGATGTGGTCTCAGACAGTGATTCCGGTGATCAAGAGTATATGTACACGCCCTCGAAAAATGGGTCAGCCGACGGCGACAGCGCGACCGATTGCAGCGGCCACGACTACGCGCTGGCCATACTGGTTGAATACTCACGCGATCCTTCAGCGCGGGATCCGCTGGCCGGGGAAATGCATACCAGCCAGGCGGCCCGTGCCGCGGCCCGTGCGGCGGAGGTCGCCGTCGTCGTTGCCATGTACCTGCGGCGCCTGGGTTGGCCGGCTTGCGCACATACGGCGAACGCCGGCGATCTCGATACCCGATCCATCCTGCTCAATGCCGGCCTTGCGGAAATCAGGAATATCGATGGCAGCAAGCGCATAGCCAATCCTTTCCTGGGCGAACGTTTCGGCGCCGCGGTCGTATCGACCAGCCTCGAAATCGGCGTCGACCGGCCGCTGGCCGCCCGCGGGCTGCTCTCGGAACTTCTGGTGTGTCCTGCCTGGTGGCTGGGCGTTGGCGGCGCCCGTCCGGGATGGGGCCGGCTCAACGGCGCCCATAGAGGGCTGGCCGAAGGAGTCTACCCGATGGAGCGCATCAAGCGCGTCGATGCGCCGACCACGCGTATCCATGCCGAGGCTATCGAACGCCAACCAAAACGAGCGGAGTTCTTCACCCGCGCCGCGTTCGGCGACATCGGTCCCGGCGCAGAACGTGAAATGCACCACGGCCGCTTCAGTGAAAAGGAACCCATTGGCGCCACCATGTCTGCAGTAGCCGCCGGGATGATTCCGTTGCAGTACGGAGAGCCGGCCGCAGCCCGCGCCAGCGGCAGTGACGACCCCGAGGCCAATGCGGCCCGCATCCGCGCGCTGAGCCATTTCCTCGGCGCCGATATCGTCGGCATAACACCTGCCTACGAACATACCTGGTATTCACATCACATGGACGGCAAGCCCATCGAGCCGTATCACAAGAACGCCATTGTGCTGGTGCTCGACCAGAGCCAGGAAACCATGTCGGGTTCCAGCGGCGACGACTGGATCAGCAATTCCCAGAGTTTCCGCGCCTACATGCGCGGCGGTTTTCTTGCCAGCGTCATCGCTGAACATATTCGGGGTCTGGGTTGGTCCGCGCGCTCGCATACCGTGTGGGAAGAAGATGTGCTGCACATTCCGTTGTGTATCCACAGCGGCATCGGCGAACTCAGCCGCATCGGCGAAACGGTGCTCAATCCGTTCCTGGGGCCGCGTTTCAAGGATTCCATCGTCACCACCGATATGCCCCTGGCCGCGGACAAATATGTCGATTTCGGCTTGCAGGATTTCTGTAACAAGTGCACCAAATGCGCGCGTGAGTGCCCTTGCGACGCCATCCCTTATGGTGATAAAATCCTTTTCAACGGCTATGAAATCTGGAAGCCGGACGTGCAGCGCTGCGCCAACTACCGCATCACCAATCCGGCCGGCGCAGTTTGCGGTCGCTGCATGGCGACCTGCCCGTTCCAGACGGAGGATACCCTGTTCAACCGAGCCTTGCTGTGGGCGGGAATACACTTGCCGTTCGCACGCGCCGGCCTGGCCAAATTCGATGACCGGCGCGGTAATGGTGAGATGAATCCGGTAAAAAAATGGTGGTGGGACCTGGAAGAGGTAGACGGCAAACTGGCGCCGGCCAAAAAGGTGAATGCCCGGCCCTTGTTCTTCAAACCCGCTGCGGCAAGGAAAAAGGAACACAAGGTCGCGGTATTTCCACCTGACATGTCTCCGCCTGCCGACTGCAACGAGGCATTTCCCGTTGACCGGAAGGCAGGTCTCGCGGCTCAACAACAATGCGCCGCTGCGCTACAACAGTTGGAGAAAGAAAAATGAACTCAAATTCCACGACGCCGGCAGGAGCGCTGCTGGTGGGTAGTGTGCCATTGAAAAACTCTGAAGAAGTTTTTACTTTAAGTTCCCAAATCCTGGGAAATCACCTGAGACGCATACCCGATGGCGAAACGGGTGATCGCGCTAACTGGATCATGTTTCAATATGAGCTCTTGTCCGGTAACCCGCAATTTGAGTTGGTAAGCGCGCCGGCCAAGGACGATGTGTACGAAGAAGAATTTGAGTGGGCGCGGCTTCGAGCGGATGTTTCTATAGCGGACCTGGAGCTGGATTCACTCGGTTACGCGGAAGCCGCAAATGCTTCTTTTGAACGATTTTGCAGTTTAAAAGACAAGGGTGTGATTCCCCCGGCCTGCCGTTTCCAGATTTCTTTACCCACGCCTTTGGCCGTGCTCATGTCGTTTGTGCACCGGGAACATCGTCACCTGGTTGAACCCGCGTACCAACGGCGTTTAGTAGCTGAACTGGAAACGATAATCGATACCTTTCCGCCGACCGAGTTGGCAATTCAATGGGATATCGCCCTCGAGATGGCACTGTGGGAGGGTATGGTTGAGTGTTATTTTTCACCGATGAAGAAGGGAATTACCGACCGTTTATCGGAACTCATCAATCTGGTCCCTGGTGATGTGGAAGTGGGGATGCACCTGTGTTACGGCAGTTACAAGGACAAGCATTTCAAGGAACCCGAAGATACCGCCAACATGGTTGAACTGACAAACGGCGTAATGGCAGACTTGAATCGTGAATTAACCTGGCTGCATATGCCCGTGCCGGTTGAACGTGACGATGCGAGCTACTTCGAAGCCCTATCGGGATTGAATAAATCATCGATAGGTGAAATATACCTGGGTCTTATCCACGATAGTGATGGCGTATCCGGCACAAACCGGCGAATCAAAGCAGCAAGCAGGTACCTGCCTGAATTTGGTGTGGCCGCGGAATGTGGGATGGGGCGTTGTGATCCGGAACGAATTCCAGGTTTATTGCAGATTCATGCTGATGTCGCTGATAAGGTCGGACCACTTGAGAGGTATTTAATTTAAATGAATTTATATTGTGACTTTAAGTCACAGGAAGAAATTGATAAACAATATGACGTTGGCGCTGCTACACCGGGTCGGGAATCATTCTTAAATCACGCTATTACAGAAAGTGAAAAAACCCGCCGGAATCTGAACTGTAAACTTGATATTCGCTACGGCCCGTCTCTGGACGAAACTCTCGACATCTTTCCTGCGAAGCAGGCCAACCCTCCCGTTCTGGTCTTTATTCATGGGGGTTACTGGCGCGACTTAACGAGTAAGGAATTCAGCTTCATTGCCAACTCTTTTGTAGAAAATGGGATCACTGTTGTTGTCAGCAATTATTCCCTCTGCCCAAAGGTCTCTATCTCCGAAATAACCCGTCAAAATCGCGCCGTGATTGCATGGTTAGCCAGGCATATTGAAGAATATAATGGCGACCCTGACAGTATTTATGTCTCGGGTCACTCAGCAGGCGGTCACTTGACGGCAATGATATGTTCGAGTGACTGGCAAGGCGAATATGGACTCGATCAGGGTATTGTCAAGGGTGGGCTTGCCATCAGCGGACTGTTTGACTTACAACCATTTCGTTATTCTTTCTTACAACCCACGCTGTCTTTAAGCCATGAAATTATCATGCGTGAGAGTCCGTGCTTCAGAATTCCTGAAACTGGACCCGGCATGATATTGACGGTAGGTGAAAAGGAATCATCTGAATTTCATCGGCAGGCGCAGGAGTATCATCAGGCACGGCTGAACAAAGGTCTTAAAAGCGAGTACCGCGTCGAAGCAAACCAGGATCACTTCTCGATATTATTTGATTTTATCGACCCGGGCAGTTCTCTGTTCGCTACAACAATGAAAATGCTGAAGTCCGATGTCTGACACTTGATGCGACTAATGACCGTTATCTACCACCATCAACAGTCGCTGATTGGTAGGGCCCTAATGTGGCCAGGAGTACGCAGGCAATTAGCGTTACAGCCGCAAAGAAATATAATACGAAAATGTAGGTGCTCCAGAGATCATATCCATATCCCATGAGTGGTGGACCAACGCTACCACCTACCAGGAACGTACCGAAAAAAATACCATAAAGCACGCCGAAAGATTTGAGTCCGAAATACCGGCTAATCAGGTAGGCGATGAAATCAACCTCGGCACCAATACCTAATCCGATGCCAATCGCTGCAACGACAGCAAGTGGTCCGGCGGCGCCACCGGCGAGTAGTAAACAACCGACAATCGGACCGCAGATAAAGCCGATAGCGACATAAGGCGCAAAATATCGGTCCAAGAGATAACCAGCCCATACGCGAGCAAAAAGCAGGGAAAAACCCATGACTGATACGTTAATAACAGCATTGCCTGGTGTAACGCCGTGATCAACCAACATTGGAACCATATGTGCTGCAGTTCCAATCACTGTCATGGCAACAACGGAAAAAGCGAATGCCATTATCCAGAATTCTCGCGTTCTCAAGGCAGCTTCAGTTGTGATTCCGGGCGGTGTTATCTGAAGACCTGAGTCAAGTTGCTGATTGACTGGCAAGTTGTCGACAGTCAACCCCGATTCTTCCGGTGTATTGCGGAAAAGCGGTATTACAATCAATATACCTGCGGCGAATATTAATGCGCCAATCCCCGCGAATGCCAGTCGCCATCCAAAGCCCTCGATAAGTTGTTGGGATAGAACCGGTAATAACAGGGTACCGAGACCGGTTCCGGACATGCCCACGCCAAGTGCGAGACCGCGTCGTCGATTGAACCAGGCGGAAATTGCGCGGCTATAGGGCAGCGGGGTCGCGCCGGAGGTGATGATGCCGAGTATAAAAAATATGGCATACAGGGCCCACAGGGATCCTGGAATTATGCTGATTAACGCTATGCCAAGCCCCCACGCCAGGATAGTTGGTGTCAGCACGCGGCGAGCACCAAACCTGTCCACCAGTGTGCCGGCGATCGGCATGGCAATGGCATTAGCCAGCATATGGAAAGTCAGAGCAAGGGAGATGTCGCCACGCCCCCATCCAAATTCATCAATCAGGGGTGGAATGAACACCGTCGTACTGTATATGACCGGGCCATTGCAAACCATCAAGCCGACAACGGTCGCGACGACAACCCACCAGCCGTAAAAAACCCTGGGTGAATTCAAGTTGCCTCTACTAATTGAAGGTCATCGACGCAAATCGGGCCTAAGCAAACAATTGACTTCGGTGGTCATATTCAGACCCAGACCTGAAGCACAAACTCATAGGTGGCTTGGGCGTTGAACATGTCCACACGTTGTTTCTCAATGAGATAACTATTGTTTTGATCCTTCTTGAGTACATGCAAATAGCGACCTGCGAAGTGGCGTACGTCTTCGCGCCGCAACTCTATCATTTGAAAACGTGAGCGAACGACAATGTCACCTTCAGCTGAAATATCCTGAATCACGACGTTACCCACAATATGATTGGTTTCCCAGATGGGTACCTGTGACCATGCTTCCGGATGTAAAACCCGTTTCATTCTGATGGTCATTGTGTTCTTGTCTTCTATAAATATGGAAGGCACACCTTCCCAGTGCTCATGGTCAGCGTTTGCAGGCATCCAGTAGACGCCGTCATCCGTGAACAAATCTATGTAATCCTGCCAGCGTTTGGCATCAAGCAATTCCGACTGTTGATACAGGAATTGTTCGACGGATTGCTGTATCTCGTGTGTAATATTTTGTGCCACTTTTTTTTGTGTTGCGTTTTCCATACTTATTCCTCCATGTATTTTTTCCAGGCCTGGATCTGATTGCGCATCGGTGTTTCTGATGTTCCCCTGTCCGGCGGGCTTACCATCACGCCATCGAGTTCAAGATCGTGCCCGAAATGCCGGTGAAAACTTACCCAGTCGTTTCCCTTTGAACCCAGCCCCTGCTGGCATTTCCAGAAGTTTTCCATGTCGTCTGCATTGATCATCGTCGCTGGTGAATTTACCAGGTTATAGTAATCCAGGGCGCGCTGGTGAATTGCTTCGGGCGCGCCTTTCAGACGGAAGTACCAGATTTCCGTCAACATCCGATCCACGCTCAGCGGCCGCACAACACGTAATTGTTGCAATTGCGGCTGTATCCCGAGCCCGGGGTAATACATCATATGGTGGATGGGAACATCAAGGATCTCTTCCATCCTCTCTTTGCCGTACGCTTTTTCCAGCAGGCGTTCATATTCAAGTGATTCCGGGTCGCTGGGGCGCAATTTCATATAACCACCGACGGAGGTATGCCCGTATGGATAACCTTTGGTTTCGAAGGCATTCCAGTCCTCTACAGTCAATGTCGCGAAGGCCGAGAGCATGTGGTAAGAGAGCGGCGCTTCTCCGTATTTTTCCTGGAGGTCCAGCTCGATTTCCCGGGCGGCAGCGCCTGTCGATTGATGAGTTACCGCGGGATGCAAGGCGTCGATCTGGTTTTCGATAAAAATTTTCCAATTTGACCGCTGTACAACCCTGAAGCAATTGGGAACGATCTCTATCTCTCCTTCCGGTGAGCGGTCGCACATATTGTCCAAGGCAATGCGCGCTTTTCCCAGGAACTCTTCAAGGGAAGGACCATCATTGGCAAGGCTGGCGAACACAAAGCCGCGATAACTCTCGACGCGAGCCGCCGCTTTCATTCTGCAATCGGGATTGTCGGCGCCCCAGTTGGTGCCTTCATAAGCTGAATCGATCATCGGAATAGTAAGCAGGGAACCGTCATGCCTGAAACTCCACGCATGATAAGAACACTTGAAGAATTTGCCTGTGTTTCCCTGGTGATTGCCACAGAGCATAGCACCCCGGTGGGGGCAGCGATTGTAAAGCACTGAAACCTCACCATCGGCTCTCCTGATCATGATCATCGGTTGTCGTCCGATCTGAAAGGTACAATAGTCTCCACCATGGGGAACCTGGGTCTCATGGCCGCAATAAATCCAGATACGTTCGTGGATGCGTTCCATCTCGAGCTCAAATAATCGTGGATCAATATAAATCTCACGCCGTACCCGGTCAGGTTCCACATAATGTGAAGCAACAAAACTGTGAGCGTGCATAAGAGTAATCTCCTCTTCAACGATTCCCGAGCCGACTTCGCATGTCCTTATCTGGATACCCGGAAACCCGGGCTGTCGGTAAGCCTTAACATGTTACCGTCGAACGTCGCTTCGAAGGTCTCATCAGCAGCATAGTCGGCCTTGCCGTCACTGACTTCGAACCAGCGCATGGCCTCGAACCGGATGTCGTCCCCTGTCTTTCCGTAACGGCCGGACCCCGCCAGCCAACCGCCTTCCGGCTCGGTCACGAGGATGAAATGCCGGTCGGTCAGGGCCAGCGTTCCGCGTTCCAGGTCGATGAGTTCGACCTTGGTGTTGGGGACCTTGACCAGCTTTTCTGTGGCTCCGTTGGCGAAGCTCAGGAAGAGGTTGTCCCCCGACACTTTGTAGCCGACGTCATGGCTGGTATTCGAGCGCGCCGACAGGAGTGATTCCCCGGCTGGGTTTACTACGATACCGGTGTCAACGTCGAACTGCACGATGTCCTCCGACTTGAACCGGTACCTGCCGATGTGGGCGTCCGTGAGTTGCTCTTCCATGGGTTCGCTGCCGTGCATCGCCTGGTGGACGAAGCGTCCGTCATTGAAAAGAAACAGTCCGACCAGGGGCTGGACCCCATATGCCGGCCTGTCGAACGACTCGTAGATCCAGAGCCCGGCAATCTCGTCGGCGGAAGCGAGGTGCGGCGTGGCGAAAAATACGAAAAACGTCAGGGCCAGTACGAATTTCATCTTCAGACAGCGATTTGTACCAGGATAATTCGCTGCTACCAGTGATCGCTGACTATTCAGGTCGGTTACTTCAGGTGTTGTTGTCGTTACCATATGACTCCTTGCTTGTCGATTTAATCTAAACGTAATTCAATCCGTAGTTTCGCTGTGTATTCAATAGATAGGCTCAAGTTCCACGGGGATGGTAGGCGCACCTTTTTCCCGCAGGATTTTTTGTCCCTCCCGGCCTTTTTCATCCGGATACATATCATGGAAAAACTCGAGCTTGTTACCGTCGGGATCAAAAAAATAAATGCCGAGCCCTACGGCATGATCGGCAATCTTGAAGACTTCCACGTTATGTTTTAACAACCGTCCATAGAGCCGGCGCAGGGCATCCAGGCCGCCCTGGACACTGAACGCCGCGTGGTGCATCCCGACATCACCGATATCGACGGGGTGCGCGTTTTTTGCCTTGATCAGCACAATATCATGGTGTTTCTCGCCAAAAGACAAAAATACGGCCGCCTCATGATGTGAGTCATACCCCGTTACAATTTTTTTCATACCCAGGATGTCACAGTACCACCTGGCGGCGTCGACCGGGTCGCTGACGTTCAGGCCCACGTGCGCAAGACCCTTGATTTTCGGCGCGGAGGTACTCATAGTTCCATGATACTGGAAATAATTGATAATCGGGAGTATGCATCATGTCTCTTGACCGGAACACAATAGCACTGGTAACGGGAGCCTCGAGCGGAATCGGTGAAGCCGTCGCACGTGCGCTTCGAGCCAAAGGTGTCAAGGTATATGCCGCAGCACGAAGACTTGACCGATTGGAGAAACTGGCCGAGGAATCCGGTTGCGTACCCGTAAAACTCGACGTACGCGATCGCGATGCCGTCATGGCCTTCGGCAAGGAACAACCGATCGATATCCTGGTGAACAACGCAGGTCTTGGCCGCGCGCTCGGATCGATCTGGAAAGGCGAGGTCGAGGACATCGTGACAACGGTAGATACCAACGTCACTGCGACCCTTATCATGATCAAGGCGGTTCTTCCGGGCATGATTGAGCGGGGCCGGGGACACATCGTGAACATGGGTTCGGTAGCGGGGTTATACCCGTTGCCGATGGCCCTGTATGGGACCACCAAGGGGGCCATGCATAAGTTGAGCCGCGACCTGCGCCAGGAGTTGAAGGGCACCGGTATCCGGATTACAGAGATCAACCCCGGGAGGGTGATAACCGAGTTCTACGATGTGGCTGTCGATGATGACGAACAACGCCGGGAAATCACGGAAACCCACTGCGAAGACCTGGTGGCGGCGGATATTGCCGATGCAATCGTTTACTGTGTTGATGCACCCTGGCGGGTGAATGTCAGCCAAATGGAAATCGCGCCCACGGAGCAGACCTACGGAGGGGCGCAGTTTGTGCCTTTCAAGGGACGGGACTCGCAATGACCTGCCCCGATGATCCGAAACAAACCTGGAGGGCCGTTTATGTTCCGTAAATGTGTTGGCAGTCTCGTCCTGTTACTGTGTTGTTCTGCTTTGCATGCAGAAGACTGGATCCCGGTATATGAAGAACCGCGGCACAAACCGGTGTTTGAGAACGACCATGCCATGATCCTGAACGTTTTTTTGCCACCCGGTTATGTAAGCCTCTACCATGAACACAGGCTTGACTTGCTTTACGTCACGATTGTGGGGACGAAAGTTTGGGCGGAACCCCTGGGTGGGGAACGGGGAGAGGCGGACGTCAAAACCGGTGACGTCAGGTTCAGTTCCGACAACCACGGCCTGCCTCACGTCCATCGCGTGGGAAACATTGGAACGACCCCTTTCCATGTTATCGCCATCGGCGTCAAGGGCGAGAATCCTGCCGGCACAACAGCCCTGGAAGGCGATACAAGCGCCATGGTCCCGGTAACGGAAAAACCCCATGCCAGTGTCTACCGGATCCGCTTGCAGCCGGGAGAGAAAACGGGGGTCCATACCCATCATCTTCCCTATACGAAGGTATACCTGACCGCAGGAGAGCTATCGGACGGCAATGGAAATATACGGCAGGTCAAGGCCGGTGATTTTCTCTGGCAGCCCGGTGGGGAGACTCACAGCCATGAAAACACCGGCGATAACGAAATCACCATTATAGAAATACTGTGGCGCTGACGCCGGTTGAATTTCCTGCCCTTCTGTTTTACCTGACGCGAACGGCGCACATGTCACAAACGGCGTTTCCACTCGAAAGCAGGGTCGGCGAAGACCAGGAAGTCAGGGTTGATCAGGGATTCTTTCGAATTGTAACGCAGGCGGTTAAATCCGGTGTCCGTTACCTTGCCGCCCGCTTCCTCGACGATGCACTGGCCGGCGGCGCTGTCCCACTCCGAGGTAGGGCCGTAGCGCGCGTAGATGTCGGCAACGCCTTCGGCCACCAGGCAGAATTTCAGGGAACTGCCGATTGCCAGGGTTTCGACCTTGCTGCCCATCTTTCTCAGGAACGCCTGCTGCCGTTCGTTGCCGTGAGAGCGGCTGCCGGCGACGACCAGGGCATCGGCCTTACTGGTTTTCGACCTGAGTCTGAGGTCCGCTTCGCCATTGCCCTGCTTGTACGCGCCTTCGTTTTCGGCGGCGTAATAACAAAGATCCATGACCGGCGCGTAAATCACGCCAAGGACGGGATAATTGTCCCGGATCAGGGCGATATTCACGGTGAACTCGCCGTTGCGCTTGATGAACTCACGGGTGCCGTCCAGGGGATCGACCAGCCAGTATTGATCCCAGTTTTTTCTCGTCGAATAGGGGATATCCGCGGATTCTTCCGACAGCACCGGTATATCGGGGGTCAGCCCCGCGAGTCTGCTGCAAATTATCTCGTGAGAGGACATGTCCGCCTTGGTAAGCGGGGTGCGGTCGGTCTTGTTCCGGACCTCAAAGTCCGTCTCGTAGACTTCCATGATTTTCTCCGCTGCTTCCCTGGCAATCTCTGTAGCGGCTTGGGCTAAATCTGACATGTCGGCAATGGCGCGTTATTGTATCAGATGCACCGGCAGTATATAAGTTCCCACACACGATGATTCATATCCAGCGCCCGTTGCTCGAATTTCGTCAGCGGCCGCCACAGGGGCCGCGGTGCGAAGTTGCCGCGACCCGCCTGGTTGATCAGTCCGGGTTCAGCGTCGCATACGGTCAGCATGTATTCAGCCAGGCCGGGTGAATCGGTGGCAAGGTATAACTGCCCCTCGGATTTCATCAGCGCCGTCAGCCTGTTGATAAAACCGGGTTGCGTCAGGCGCCGTTTATGGTGGCGCTTCTTGGGCCAGGGGTCAGGGAAATGGATATAGACCGAGGTCAGGGATTCTTCCGGCACCTGCCGGTTGACCACGTCGACGACGTCATGGTTGATGACCCGGATATTGCCGAGTCCGTACTCGGCGATGCCGTACAACAGGCGCCCGATGCCGGGACGATGCACCTCGACGGCCAGGTAGTCATTTTCGGGATTCTCCCTTGCCAACTCGAGGATCGTCTCTCCCATGCCCGTGCCGATATCCAGCACCCGCGGCGCGTCCCGCCCGAACAACTCATCCAGGTCCAGGGTTTCATCCCGGTAGTCGATACCGAATTCACCCCAGTGCATGTCGATAGCGCGCGACTGAGCCTTGGTGAGCCGCCCCTGTCTCAGTACGTAGGATTTGACTGATCGTTTCCCGGCCACTGCTCACAGTTCCCTTGCGCACGAGATCAACGGGGACGGATTTAAATCCGTCCCCGTTGGCCTGACTTGCTTGCACACGCTGGGAATTAACTGAAAAAAGTGCCGTCTATCGGCGATGATGCGCTGGCGTACGCCCGCCGGGGCATGCGCCCGGCCAGGTAAGCCTCCCGGCCCGCCTCTATGGCCTTTTTCATTGCCGACGCCATCAGGACCGGGTTTTTCGCCTCCGCGATGGCCGTGTTCATCAGGACGCCGTCACAACCGAGTTCCATGGCAATCGCCGCATCCGAGGCGGTGCCGACCCCGGCATCCACCAGGATCGGCACGCCGGCGTTCTCGACGATGGTCCTGATGTTGTAGGGATTGCGTATCCCCAGCCCGGATCCGATGGGCGCGGCCAGCGGCATCACCGCGATACAGCCCATTTCCTCGAAGCGCAACGCCATGATCGGGTCGTCGTTGGTGTACACCATGACTTTGAAATCTTCCCGTACCAGTATCTCCGCCGCCTTGAGGGTCTCCGGGATATCCGGAAACAGGGTCTTTTTGTCGCCCAGCACTTCCAGCTTCACCAGGTCGTGGCCGCCCAGCAGTTCGCGCGCCAGGCGGCAGGTGCGTAGCGCCGAATCGGCGTCGAAGCAGCCTGCGGTGTTGGGCAGGATGGTGTATTTGTCCGGGCTGACGTAGTCGAGCAGGTTGGGTTCGTCTTTTGCCTGGCCGATATTGGTGCGGCGGATCGCCACCGTGACGATTTCCGCCCCGCTGGCCTCAATGGCCCTGCCGGTTTCCTCCAGGTCCCTGTATTTTCCCGTGCCGACCAGCAGGCGCGATGTATAGGCCTTACCGGCGACGGTCAATGTGTCTTCGCCAGGTTGTTCAGCCACAGGGAGCACAGAGGACACAGAGCTATTCAATTAAGGAGCCTCAGCCACCGCCTATTGCAGTGACTATCTCAATTTTATCGCCATCAGCAAGGTGGTGATTCTCAAAGGCGCTACGGGAGACGATCTCCCTGTTTATCTCCACCGCGACATTGCCTTCGATGTCCAGCGCAGAGATCAGGTCGGATACCGTCGCCACGTTTGCCAGGGACGTTTGTTCACCATTTACGAGTAAATTCATGGAAATTGTAAATTAACATGGATGCACAGGATATGCAGGATAATAGCTGCATTCAATTATGCAAGCATTAAACCCTCTGTGCTCTGTGGTAAAAACATTTTTAATCCTGTTCATCCTGTACATCCATGTTAACATGCAAGTCCGTTTGCGGGTGTAGTTCAATGGCAGAACATCAGCTTCCCAAGCTGAGAACGTGGGTTCGATTCCCATCACCCGCTCAAATCCTTGTATCCTAACCGAACAGTTCCAGTTGATTCCTCAGCGCGGCCTGGGCCGCGGCCAGGCGCGCGATGGGTACGCGGAACGGCGAGCAGGAGATATAGTCCAGTTGCACCGACTGGAAGAAGTTGATCGACTCCGGGTCGCCTCCGTGCTCGCCGCAGATGCCGCATTTCAATTCCCGTTTTACCGACCTGCCGCGGTGTACCGCCTGTTCGACAAGCTGGCCGACACCGGTGACGTCCATACTCTGGAACGGATTTTCCTCCAGCAGGTTTTTCTCCAGGTATTCAGGCATGAAACTGCCGATATCATCCCTGCTGTAGCCCAGGGTCATCTGGGTCAGGTCGTTGGTGCCGAAACTGAAGAAGTCGGCGTGCACGGCGATGTCGTCAGCGGTAATGGCGGCCCTGGGAACCTCGATCATGGTGCCTATGGGGATATCCAGTTTGCCGGTAAACTTTTTCCTGTGTACCACTTCGCCGATAACCTGTTCCACTTTTTCCCTGAGCATGGACAACTCGCTTTCCAGCCCGACCAGGGGGATCATGATCTCCGGTTGCGCGTTGATGCGTTTCCTCCTGCAGTTGATGGTAGCCTCGACGATGGCGGTTATCTGCATTTCCAGTATTTCCGGGTAGGTCACCGTCAACCGGCATCCCCTGTGCCCGAGCATGGGATTCACCTCGTGCAACTGGTTGACCCGGCGGATGACCTTGGCGACGCTTACCTTCATGGTCCGGGCGAGCCGGCGCTGCTGTTTTTCTTCCTCCGGGAGGAATTCGTGCAGCGGCGGGTCCAGCAACCGGATCGTGACCGGCAGGCCGCGCATGGTGCTGAAGATACCCTCGAAGTCCCGGCGCTGGAACGGCAACAGTTTTTTCAGCGCCGTGCGCCGTGCGCTCTCGTTTTCGGCGAGGATCATTTCACGCATGGCGGCAATGCGATTCTCGCCGAAGAACATGTGTTCGGTCCGGCAAAGCCCTATCCCTTCGGCGCCGAACTCCAGCGCAGTGGCCGCGTCCATGGGGGTATCGGCATTGGTGCGTATCACCAGTTTGCGCGTCTCGTCGGCCCAGGACATAAGCGTCCTGAATTCAGGTGAGAACACCGGCGGCTGCTTGGGCACGTCGCCCAGCATCACCTCGCCGTTGCTGCCGTCGATACTGATCATCTCATCAGGGCCGATTATCCTGTCCCTGATGGTGAGGGTTTTGCGCTTGTTATCGATAATCAGTTCGCTGGCGCCGGTAACGCAGCATTTTCCCCAGCCCCGCGCCACGACCGCCGCGTGACTGGTGGAGCCGCCCGTGGAAGTCAGGATGGCTTCCGCGGCATGCATCCCGTGAATATCCTCGGGGCTGGTTTCCCGCCGCACGAGTATTACCGGCAGGCCGCTCTCACTCTTTTCCACCGCCTCATCGGCCGTGAAAACGGGATAACCGGATGCGGCGCCGGGCGATGCCGGCAGTCCCGTGGTCAGCACCTCCCGTTTCGCCTTGTGGTCGAAGGAGGGCAGCAATACCTGGTTCAGGTCATTGGCCGGCACGCGCAACAAGGCGTCTTTCCGGTTGATCAGTTTCTCCCTGACCATATCCACCGCAATTTTTATCGCCGCCGCGCCGGTCCGTTTTCCGGTGCGGGTCTGCAATATGTACAACACGCTTTTTTCGATGGTGAACTCGATGTCCTGCATATCCTTGTAGTGGGTCTCCAGTATCTGTTTTACCCGCTGCAGTTGCTCATATATTTCCGGGCGCCATTTCTTCATCATGGCTACCGGCTGCGGCGTGCGTATGCCTGCAACCACGTCCTCACCCTGGGCATTGATCAGGAATTCCCCGTAAATCTCGTTTTTCCCGGCGCTGGGATCGCGGGTGAACGCGACGCCCGTGCCTGAATCGTTGCCCATGTTGCCGAATACCATGGACTGGATGTTGGCTGCGGTGCCGATCAGCCCGCGGATGTTGTTTATCTTGCGATAGGCCTGTGCCCGCGGGGTGTTCCAACTCCGGAACACGGCCTCGACGGCCTTTTCGAGCTGTTCGTGGGGCGCCTGGGGGAAGGTCTCGCCGCTGTGTTGTTTATAGACCTTCTTGTAGGCTGAGATCAGCTTTTCCATGCCCTCTTCGTTCAGGTCGGCATCTTCGGTCACGCCGTACTGCTGCTTGATGCGTGTGAATACGTCCTCGAAATGGTCGTGCTCGACGCCCATGACCACGTTGCCGAACATGTTGATCAGGCGCCGGTAAGCGTCCAGCGCAAAGCGCCGGTTGTCTGTCTGCCTTCCAAGTCCGGCAACGGATCGATCCGTCAGGCCCAGGTTCAGGATCGTATCCAGCATGCCCGGCATGCTGACCGCCGCGCCGCTCCTGACGGAGACCAGCAGCGGGTTGTCATCGTCGCCGAAGCGCTTGCCGGTTTCCTTCTCCAGCCGGGTCATGTTCAGTTTGATGCTGCCCTGCAGACCCTTTGGGAGTTTACCCTCGTTCTGGTAATACTCGGCGCAGGTGGTGGTGGTAATGGTGAACCCCGGCGGGACCGGAAGACCTATGCTGGTCATTTCAGCAAGGTTGGCGCCCTTGCCGCCGAGCAGGTTTTTGTCATTGCGGCTGCCTTCGGACAACTGGCTGCCGAAGTAATAGGTGCGTTTTACGCTGTCTTGCCTGCCTGTCAAGAGTCCCTGTCCTCGCCGGCCCACAGGTCGGTAAAGTTGTTGACGGGCATCTCCTCCAGCGCCTGCCGGTCTGCACAGGCAGCGAGGATGGCATCCTTCCGGGCCGCAGAGAAATGCCCGGCAACAGCATTGTTGAATTTTTCCAGCAACAGGGGAATACCCTCGCTGCGTCGGCGCCGGTGGCCGACGGGATATTCGACCACGACCTTCTCCGTCGCGGACCCGTCCCGGAAGAATACCTGCACCGAGTTGCCTATGGCGCGCTTGTCCGGGTCATGGTAGTCGATAGTGAACTGCCGGTTTTCCGTCACCTGCATTCTGTCCCTGAGCGCGTCGATACGGGGGTCGGCGGCGACGTCATCCTCGTAATCCTCGGCACGCAGGCGTCCGAAGATCAGGGGAATGGCGGTCATGTACTGGATGCAGTGGTCACGATCCGCCGGGTTGTCCAGTGGCCCGGTCTTGTCGATGATGCGCACGCCCGCCTCCTGGGTTTCCACGACTACCTTGTCGATATCATCCAGCCGGTCCTTCACCTGCCCGTGCAGCGCCAGGGCCGCTTCCACTGCGGTCTGGGCATGGAATTCGGCCGGAAACGATATCTTGAACAGCACGTTTTCCATGACATAACAGCCGAAAGGACGTTCGGCGATGACTTCGTTGCCCTTGAACAGGACGTCCTGGAAGCCCCAGTGGTCTGCACTCAGCGCGGACGGATAACCCATCTCGCCGGTCAGCGCGATCAGGGCATGGCGCACGGCGCGGCTGGTTGCATCCCCCGCCGCCCAGCTTTTCCTCGAACCGGTGTTGGGGGCATGGCGGTAAGTGCGTAGCGCGCCGCCGTCGATCCAGGCATTGGACACGGCATTGATGACCTGGTTGCGGTTGCCGCCCAGCATGGCCGCTGTCACCGCGGTGCTGGCGATACGCACCAGCAGGACGTGGTCCAGGCCGACGCCGTTGAAACTGTTTTTCAGGGCCAGCACGCCCTGGATTTCATGGGCGCGGATCATGGCGTCAAGCAGGTCCGCCACGGTCAGCGGTTGTTGGCCGGATGCTGCATTGTTCCGGCTGAGGTAATCGGCGGCTGCAAGAATACCACCCAGGTTATCCGAAGGGTGACCCCATTCGGCGGCCAGCCAGGTATCGTTGAAGTCCAGCCAGCGCACCATGGCGCCGATGTTGAACGCCGCCTGCACCGGGTCCAGCCGGTAGTTCGTGCCCGGCACGCGCGCCCCGTCCGGCATTTCCGCCCCCGGCACCACCGGCCCCAGCAGCCTGGTACAGGCCGGGAACTTCAGCGCCAGCATGCCGCAGGCCAGCGTATCCAGCAGGCAGTAGAACGCGGTGCTGCGCGCCTCCTCACTGGCGGCCGTCCCGCCCAGTACGTAATCGGCGATATCCTGCAGCAGCGCATCGGCCGCCGGCCGCCGGGCATCCCGTATTCCCATGTTAGACATTAACGACTTCTCCTCGTAGGTTTTTGCTATTGTAATTCCTAATTCCTAATTCTCAATTCTTAATTTTCTCCCGCATGGCAGTCAGTATCCCGCGCAGGATATTATATTCATTGCCGTCCAGCCGGGCGCGGTTGAACAGGCGCCTGATGCGGCGCATCAGGCGGCGCGGCTTATCCGGATCGAGGTAACCGATGTCGATCAGCGTCTGCTCGAAATGCTCATAGAGGTATTCCATATCCCTGGCCGTAACCGGGGATTCGGTATTATCATCAGGGGACGGATTGAAATCCGTCCCCGGTGTCCCGGATGCTCCCCCGGTCTCTTCGGGGACGGATTTCAATCCGTCCCCACCATCGGTTTCCCCGGCGGTATACTGTTTGCTGATTTCATAACAGATGATCTGAACAGCGGAAGCAATGTTCAGCGAGGCGAACTCCGGATTGGTGGGTATGCGGATCATGGCATGGCAGGTTTCCAGCTCCTCGTTGGAGAGGCCGGAACTCTCGCGGCCGAACAGCACTGCGGCGCCGGAGCCGGTATGGTTGACGATCTGCGCCGCCGCCGTTTCGGGCGTGACCTCGGGCCAGGCGATGCTCCTGGTGCGGGCGCTGGTCCCGAACACCAGTTCGCAATCGGACACCGCTTCTTCCAGCCCCGCAAATACCGATGCCCGGGCCAGGATGTCGTCCGCGCCCGCGGCCCTGGCCGTGCACTCCGCGCTGGGAAAGTGCCGCGGGGCCACCAGAGCCAGTTGGTCCAGGCCCATGGTTTTCATCGCCCTGGCCGCGGCGCCGATATTTCCCGGGTGTGTCGTATTTACCAGGACTATTTTTACCCGTTCCAGCATATAATAAAGATCCTTGACCGGTCTGATGGATACAAATGCGTCTGCCGAACCGGGAGTCTACAACCGCAGGAGAAAAAAATGCACCCGATGTTGAATATGGGAATCCGCGCGGTCCGTTCCGCAGGTGATTTTATCATCCAATGCATGGACCGTATGCAGGGCATCGAAGTTGCCGAAAAAAGCCGTAACGACTTTGTCAGCGAGGTCGACCGCCGGGCCGAGCGCATCATCCTCGACGTATTGAGTAAGGCTTACCCCGACCATGCCATCCTGGCCGAGGAAAGCGGCGCGCAGGGAGACAGCGAATACCGCTGGATCATCGATCCCCTCGACGGCACCACGAATTACCTGCACGGCTTTCCCCAGTTCGCGATCTCGGTTGCACTGGAACACAAGGGCGTCCTCGACCAGGGCATAATCTATGATCCGCTGCGCCAGGAACTGTTCACCGCAAGCCGGGGCGAGGGCGCCTGGCTGGATAACCGGCGCATGCGCGTTTCCCGCAGGGAGTCGCTTGAAGGCGCGCTGATCGGTACCGGGTTCCCGTTCCGGTCGCTAAACAGGCTCGATACCTATCTCGATGTGTTCAGGCAATTGACTGCCGTCGTTGCCGGCATAAGACGCCCGGGCGCGGCGTCGCTGGACCTTGCCTACGTCGCCGCCGGCCGCCTGGACGGGTTCTGGGAATACGGCCTGGAACCATGGGACATCGCTGCCGGGACCCTGCTGATCAGGGAAGCAGGCGGCTATGTCAGCGACATGGACAGCGGCGACACCCGGATAGAGTCCGGTAATATTGTGGCGGGAAATCCCGCAATCCACGACCTGCTGGTGGAGATAATCCGTGCGGCGCAGGATGACCGGGGACGGACTTGAAGTCCGTCCCCTTGCATCTATACATCCATCCGCGACCGGTGATAGACTATGCTGCGCTGCGATTGTTGCTGAATTCAGGGGTCAGAGTAAAATTTCTGACGAAATTCTTACTCCGACCCCACCTCGGCTACAGGGGTCAGAGTAAGAAATTCGAAGAATTTTTACTCTGACCCCATCAATTTGTGTTCATCACAGCAATAGTAACGATCAGCATGTTTTATCGCAGAAGTGTGAGGAATATAAAGTTGGCAATAATCGCAGCGGACCATTTTAGCGATGCGCGACTCGTCCGGACCGGGCGGTTTCCCCGGCAATAACCGCTTGATCAGGGCGAACAGCAACACCAGCAGCAGGATAATGATCAACAGGCGTAACATTTTTTCAGAATTCCGGATCGGCCCACCCGACACAGACAACGTAAATAATAATGCACCAGGAGAATTTAGGAAATGAACCTGCATGAGTACCAGGCAAAAATTCTTTTTTCGGAATACGGCATCCCCGTGCCCGAAGGAAAGCCCGCCCATTCCGTCAAGGACGCGCTCAGCGCCGCCGCGGAACTGGGCGGCAACAGTTGGGTGGTAAAGGCCCAGGTCCATGCCGGGGGGCGCGGCAAGGCCGGCGGCGTCAGGCTGGTCAACGGCAAGGATGAACTGGAGGACTACGTGAAGAACCTGCTGGGGACCGTCCTGGTCACGAAACAGTCCGGGGCCGAAGGCAAACCGGTGAACTGCGTACTGGTTTCAGCCCTGTCGGATATTGCCGACGAATTGTACCTGGGCATGTTGGTGGACAGGAGCGAGCGCAGGATTGCGGTGATGGCTTCCGCCGCCGGCGGAGTGGACATAGAAGAGGTGGCGGCTACCCAGCCCGAAAAGATTTTCACGTTTGCCGTGGACCCGGTAATGGGCCTGCAGCAGTACCAGTGCCGCGCCCTGGCCATTTCCCTGGGCCTGAACGGTTCCCAGGGCAAACAACTGGCTGAAATCCTGTCGGGCCTGTACCGGCTGTTCGTCGACAAGGACCTGAGCCTCGTCGAAATAAATCCCCTCGTCATCACCCGGGACGGGGACCTGGAGGCCTTGGACGCCAAGGTAAGCGTTGATGACAACGCCCTGTACCGCCAGGCGGTACTGGAAAGCTGGCGCGACCCCAGCCAGGAAGACGCCAGGGAGAACAGGGCCAAGGTGTACGACCTGAATTACGTCGCGCTGGACGGTGATATCGCATGCATGGTCAACGGCGCGGGCCTGGCCATGGCGACCATGGACATCATAAAACTGCACGGCGGCGAACCCGCCAATTTCCTGGACGTGGGCGGCGGCGCGACGACGGAACGCGTTGCCGAAGCCTTCAAACTGATCATGTCCGACGCCAAGGTGAAGGCGATCCTGGTTAATATCTTCGGCGGCATTGTACGTTGCGACCTGATAGCGGAAGGCATCATCAGCGCGGTCAGGGAAACCGGGCTGGATATTCCCGTTGTAGTGCGGCTGGAAGGCACCCGGGTCGATGAAGGCAAGGCGCTGCTCGATGAGAGCGGCCTCAAGATCATCTCGGCGGACGGACTGAGCGACGCCGCGGACAAGGTGGTCACGGTAAGCCGGGGAGAGAACTGATGGCGGTCCTGGTAGACGGCAATACAAGGGTGATCGTCCAGGGCTTCACCGGGCGCCAGGGCACGTTCCACGCCGGGCAGGCAATCGAATACGGCACGCAGGTGGTCGGAGGCGTTACCCCGGGCCGGGGAGGGCAGACCCACCTGGACCGGCCCGTGTTCGATACCGTCGAGGAAGCGGTCGCCGAGACCGCGGCGGACGCCAGCATGATCATGGTGCCGGCGGCATTTGCGGCGGAGGCCATTACCGAAGCCGCGCAGTCCGGGATAAAAATCATAATCTGCATCACCGAAGGCATCCCGATCATCGATATGGTCAGGGCCCGCGCCAGCATCGACCTGTACCCGGACACAAGGCTGATCGGACCCAACTGCCCCGGCATCATCACGCCGGGAGAATGCAAGATAGGGATCATGCCGGGCCATATCCACCAACCCGGCTGTATCGGCATTGTTTCCCGCTCCGGTACACTGACCTATGAAGCGGTGCACCAGACGACGCTGGCCGGACTGGGCCAGAGCACCTGCATAGGAATCGGCGGCGACCCGGTGCAGGGCATGAATTTCATTGACTGCCTGGCCCTGTTCGAGCAGGACCCCGCCACCACCGGCATCATCATGGTCGGCGAGATCGGCGGCAGCGCCGAAGAGGAGGCCGCGGAATTTATCGGTCAACATGTGGGCAAGCCCGTCGTGGGTTATATCGCCGGCGTCACCGCGCCGCCGGGGAGGCGCATGGGCCATGCCGGCGCGATCATCTCGGGCGGCAAGGGCGCCGCCGGGGACAAGTTCTCCGCGCTCGATGCCGCCGGCGTCACGACCGTCAGGTCGCCGGCCGCGCTGGGAGAGGCCATTGCAGAGAAATTGAGTGAATAAAATCCACCGGGGACGGATTTGAAATCCGTCCCCTGACACCAGACGTGAAAAGAATCGCCATCGCGCAAATCGACCCGTGTGTCGGAGACATGGAGGGCAACACCGAACTGGTCCTGGAATACATCGGCCGGGCCAGGGACAGCGCCGGCGCCGATACCGTTATTTTCCCCGAACTTGTCCTCACCGGCTACCCGCCGGAAGACCTGTTGCTGCGCCCCCATTTCCACGTGCAGGTGGAGCAGGCCTTGCGGCGTGTACTGCGCGCAACGCGGGGCATAGACGTGATTCTCGGCTACCCGCTGGCAGCCGGGGAGTTCCTGTATAACGCCTGCAGCCTGGTCCGGGACGGGAAGATCGTCACCACCTACCACAAAAGGAACCTGCCCAATTACGGGGTATTCGACGAAAAGCGCTATTTTACCGAGGGAACGGACCTGAACCTGGTTGAAACCCCCGGCTTCAAGGTCGCGCTGAGCGTGTGCGAGGACTTGTGGACCGAAGACCACGCCCGGGAAGCGGCGCAGGCAGGGGCGGAATTGCTGATCAATATCAACGCCTCGCCTTACCACACCGACAAGGCCGCGGTCCGCGGGGAACTGCTGCGCAGGCGCGCCGTGGAGCACAATATTGCCATAATTTACGTCAACCTGGTCGGCGGCCAGGATGAACTGGTATTCGATGGCGGTTCCCTGGTCATCGATGGCCGCGGTGAGTTCATCTACAGTGCCCCGCAGTTCGAACAGGGCCTGTACCTGGTGGAACTGGAACGGGCCGGAGACAGCATTGCCCTGCGGGCCGTAGCGCCGTCGCCGCCACCCCCGTCATTTAACGAGAGCGTTTACGGGGCGTTGGTACTGGGTGTCAGGGACTACGTGTCGAAAAACGGTTTCAGGGGCGCGGTCATCGGCTTGTCAGGCGGCATCGACTCGGCGCTGACCCTGGCCATCGCCGTGGACGCGCTGGGCCCTGAAAATGTTGAAGTACTGCTTATGCCGTCACGCTACACCGCGGACATGAGCGTCGAGGACGCGCAGGAGATGGCCGCGCGGCTGGGCGTCGCCTGCCATATCGTCGGTATCGAGAAACCGTTCTCGGCCTTCACGGAAATCCTCGCGCCGTTATTCGAAGATCTCCCCGAAGACACGACGGAAGAAAACATCCAGGCCCGTTGCCGCGGATTGCTGCTCATGGCGGTATCCAACAAGACCGGGAAACTGGTATTGACCACCGGCAACAAGAGCGAGATGGCGGTGGGCTACGCAACCCTGTACGGAGACATGGCAGGCGGGTTCGCCCCGCTCAAGGACGTGCCGAAGATACTGGTGTACGAGCTGTCCCGCTGGCGCAACCGGAACGGGGAGATCATCCCGCAGCGGATCATCGATCGCCCGCCTACCGCGGAGTTGCGGTTCGACCAGAAAGACGAAGATTCCCTGCCCGGCTACGACGTACTCGACCCGATACTGGAGAAATACATCGAACTGGACCGTACACCGGCGGAGATCATCGCCGACGGCTATGACCGGGACACGGTCTACAAGGTGGTCGGGATGGTGGACAGAAACGAATACAAGCGCCGCCAGGCCGCGCCCGGCGTCAGGATCACCGAACGCGCCTTCGGCCGCGATAGGCGCTACCCGATCACCTCCCGCTACCAGGAAAAATAATCCGCAGATTAGTTGTTATAACTTCAGGTGTTTTAATTCTATGACTCAAACTAAACAGGATTTCGAACTACTTTGGCAACAGCTTCAGCGGGACCTCCACCTAGGTGACATAATCAGGAACTGGAGCCAGCGTGGAGGATATCTAGGTGGAGTTTTTACTATCCACAATATCGGAGCCGAATTTGTCGAAGTAGACCCTCATGACGCTGTCCATAATCAATATATACGCAAAGAAGAATTCGCGAAGGTATATGATCTTTGGGATGCTTATAACTCGGGTCATGTGCCACGGTATGTATTGAGGGACTTAACACGTTTTTCGACGTACTTGTTAAGCATCCTCCATCATCTTGAAGATAATTGCTAATATCAGTTACACGGCCAGCCAATACGCCTAAATAATCGTGGCCAGCAGGCTGGTTTTCTCATGGCGGACAACCCGCCCGGTTTCATCGACAACCCACATGACTTCGCTATAGCAGTGATTGAAGGTGTCAGCAGCGATAAAAACCGAGATAGTCGGCCCTGAAAAACCCTGTTTCAGGCCGTCATGGAGAGCGCCGGCAGCCATGACAGGCCGTGCGGCGCAGGATACCGGCGCAGCCAGGCCCCCAAACGTGTCCCTTTTTCGAGACAAAAAAGCCTGAGCCGGTTCAGGATCAGGCGCAGATTGTGACCGGCGCAGCTGAGCAGCACGTTGACCTGGTCGCCCTCGGTGCCTTTCAGGAAGTTGCGCCCCAACAGCCCGTCGGCTTTCAGGTGACCGATAATGGGTTCAATCGCCTGGCGACGTTTGAGCGAGCGTTTCAGGCGTTGCGTTTTGATGCCGCGCCTCTGTCCTGAGATGTACACGGTGGTCTCCACTTCCTCATGACCCCGATACCCTTTGTCCACAAACGCTTCATCAATCCTCGTCCCGGTCACGCGCCGTACCTGTGCCAGGGCCGTCTTCAAGGTATGGCCGTCATACGGGCTGCCCGGCACAGCCATGCCGCCCACCACAAAGTTGCTCTTGTTGGTCGTGGCAATGCTGGCCTTCACCCCGAATTCATAGCGCTTGGCCACCTTCCCCTTGCTGATGCACTCCACCTCCGGCGCATGCACGCTGTAGAGCTTGTGCTTATCGTCCTTCTTCTGGGACAACAACCGCCTGGCCAACGCCAATTCCTCGGCAAACACCGCCTGCTGTCCGGGGCTGTCTGCGGTCTTGCGCTCAATATCGCGTACCACCCGGCCCAGGTACGTCCGTAACCGCTTCACTTCGCGGCGCAAGCGCCGGTACTGCCGGGCATGACCGTAGCGGTTCGCCTGCTGCAACGTCCGCGGTCCCTTACGCGCATAACTCTGACGTAACCTCACCCCCGCCTTGCGGCACAACCGCACCAACCGTTCCCGAGACCGGTTCAGCAGCTTGCTGTCCGTCGGATAACTCACCGCTTTCTCCTGCACCGTGGTGTCCACGGTCACCCGTTTGAAATCCTTCGCCTTCACGGCCTTGCTCTGCACCCCCGCCGACACCGTCACCTGTAAAATCTTCTCACACCCCGACTCCCCAATCCGTTGCCGGAACCGCGTCAGACTGCTCGGGTCTACCGGGGGGACATGTTGAAAGTACGTCTCGCCACAAAAATACTGCCAGTATGGATTCTCCACCCAACCTGACACCACCGCCTCATCCGATAACCCGTAACAATGCTTCAAATACTGCAACCCCACCATCAACCGCATCGGCTTCCCCGGACAACCGTTGTCCGGGCAGTACAGCGCGCCGAACTCACGGTCAAACACCGACCACTCTATCAGGTCGGCCAAGCGATAGAGGGCATGGCGTTGGTTGAGCATATTGTCCAGGCGTTCGCGGAACAGGTCGGTGGCGGAGCGGGTCGCAGAGTCAGCTTGCCTGGGGGTCATGGTTTGCCTCCGATATTGCAAGGAAATGAAGGTTCATTCTACCAAAACCGGCAATATCAGTCCAGGATAAATTACAACTTACCGCAATATAATCAATAAGTTATAGAAACAATCAGGGTTATTCAGGGACGACTAGATAGCGTCAATTCAAGGTCTTTTCTAGTGACCTGATTCGTAGTACGTAGATGGGATAAGTTTGTTCATGAATCCTGATACAAGCCAGGCAATTTAATATCAAAGACGCGAATTTTTCCAACCCCCTGAGAAAAACGCTTTTCATCAAATTCAGCGGGGCTTAAGTACCAGGCCTGTGATATTTTTCTTCGAACACTTAGGATTGCCGCTGCAACCGCTTGTGTTTTTGATCCAGTCAGTCCAAGCTCAAGGTTCGCACCGCTAGCGCTGTAAATGTCCAGATATTGTTCATCAAGATATCTAACCAACTCCGATAAATCATTAGTATCAATTTTTGTTACTTTCGTATTCTGATAGTTTTGGGAGATAAAGTTTGCAGCGTAAGTTGCCACCTTCGCACGCGGTGTATTCTTGTTGGGGGCAATTATCTCAAGGTAGTCATATTCTCTCCGGTCTAGCAGAGAAAACAATCTTTCATGCTTTGCAGAAGCGAACGCAAGCAATGCTCGGCTCCTGGTGGGGTCGAAATCCTCATCAATAAGCTTGATGTCTTTATACGGCCCTATTTCTCCCATGAGGACGTCGGCCAAACTGGAGAGAAAGAACAAAGGTTCATTTGATTCTTTTGCTTCTAATACCTTCTCCAAATCTTTATGCAATGGATAATAATACTCAGCTGTAGCATGGCAGACCAACACACGGCCTTTTAATGAAAGCTCTTGGCGAATAGCTTGAAATATAACAGGCTTGGATAGTCCCGAAATGTCAATTAATGCGATTCCGTCATATTTAGGTACAGACATCAGTGCATTTGCGTAAGGTATTTCATTGACTTTACTATTCCTATCTTTCCATATCTCCAGAATTTTGCCAGCATTGCCCGCAACGGTGTAACGTACCGCATATACAATTTCTGGTTCGATAAACGTAGAAATATATTTATTTGAAGCCAATGTTCGTTGTTCAAACCCTAAACCCGTAAGAATCATTCCAACGCTCTTCTCAGATAGCGCAGCATCATCAATTTGTTCGATTTTCACCTCTATCCCTTTTTTCATCGTACGTGTCGATTTAGCCTCCTCCTGTATCTGAGGCCTCGTATCAAATATATCGGCTTGGAATGTGTCTACGTCTTTCTGTTGTGTTGAGTCTTTACCAATTTCCATTTCGTCTTGGCATGTCTCACTATCAACTTCCCTATCTTGCTCTTTGGTATAGCTAAGCTGCGATTCTTCAACGAGTTCACCAGTAGCATCCACATCAAGATTGATCTGATTTCGTAGCAGAATTTCTTTGGCTGTCTCTGGATGTTCCAACCACTCCTGCAAGTCTCGACCTGACAACTCAAAACGGTCACGATCAGACAAGCCGATATAAGCTGAAAGTCCGTATATCTTCCGGTAACTGAGAATAAATTGTTGGATTGGATTTGAGTCCTTAGTTTTCGTTCTTGGAGAGCCACCAGTAAATACGAATACACCAGCATCAATCAATTCGCGTAATCTATCAATCTGGTGTTTTGTGCTTGTTTCGTCTTCAGTAGTGACCCTGACATAAATTGACGAGTATTGTCTTAAACGCGGTTTTTCCAATCCCTGTTTTTTACCTTCGCGGTATGATCGAATTAACAGTTCATGGGCGGCTTGTGCAAACGCAATTGCATGGTCCTTGTAATAGCTTTGCCTCCTATTGATATCATAAAGCCGGTGAGCGCTTAAATCTTTGAAACATTGAGACTGGACAACATCCTCGATTGGTTTTTTATGCCTCTCTAAACCTCTCTTGAGAATTTCTTCGTAAAGTTTGATGATATCACCAATATCACCGACACAGACATTCGTTAAGCAGGATAACCCCCGATAAGCATTCTTCCTCTTTTCTGATGTATCTTCAGCCCCAGCTATTTCTGTGGCCACCTGTTCCAACGAGACATCCCCTAGTATGCTCAACGGATCAGAGTGATTGGGATTTGCAATATGGAACCCCGTACGCTGTTGTAGAATCCTAGAAACGAAGTTTTTTCCTTTTTTTCCGTGCGCCTTGATCATCTGATGCACATCTGCACCAAGGTCAAATATGCTTAAGTCTCTCCCAACTCGAATTGGGTGTATGCGAGCAGGTGACATAAGACCCAATTCGATTGTTTGCCATTCCGAGGTAAACTTAAATGCACAGGTAGGGTTCTGAAATAATAAAGTAGGAATGATTCTCTCTATCTTATCAGGTGTAATATACCGTGTTGAAATATCGTCAAGGAGGAAGAACACTATAGAACTACTAAACAAATCAGAGCAGTTGCGTAATTGTTCAGCAAAATGTGAAAACACCTCATTTGATGCCTGTTTCACGATAAATCGCGCATCACCCCTAATCACATTAACCAATGTACTGACCAGTCGGGTTTCCAAATCTTCAAGCGATACGGACTGCCGCAACGTGTCTGCACCTTCTAGGTAGTCTGAGACAGCCGATGCTAATTTCACGTGTGCTCTTGGTGTAATCACTTCAGGGTCGATATCCTTAAGGTGTAGAAGACCTCTGGTTGCTTGCAAGGCATAGTTGACGTATAACCTTGTCAAAGAATGCTCAATTTTGTGCAGTGATTGTTCTCTCAAATCGAGTAATCGTTGTGCCGAAGCGTAGAGACCTAAAAAACCATCCGTTTTGATACGGCTGATGATCCGATTAGGTGAATCGTCGTCATTCCATGCTATGCGTGCGTGAATATCCAAAGCACGAAGCAACATCGTCTTACCACAACCTCTCATGCCTGTTATAACCTGCGGACCATTATTTGTTACTTCATTCAACCATCTGTTTTCCGGGTCCACTAACAGTTTGGGGATATACCAAGACTCAATAGTCTGAGCATTATAGTGATCGCCAAAACTCTTCAACCTTAATGGATCCTTCCATGGTCGCCATTGGTGTGATGCTCGAAAATATATTTCTTTTACTTGATCTATCAGATCGTTTGGTTGAAGACGTATATTTTGCGCGCCAGCTTTCATCCCATTGACTAAGCCTTGAAGTGCCAAAGTTATACGATAGTCTTTATCATTTAACGAAGACGGTTTCGAAAGTAGATGGTTTAACAGTGTATCTACGTGAACCGCCGTGAAGAGCAGGTCTCCAAAACGTTCTTGTGTGCTCTTGCTTTCATCAGAAATGCTACCTAGATCGATAACTTTAACTAATATGGAATCATCAATAGCATCAACCCTTCTCGCCTCTGGTTTTAGTTTTTCAACAATTAGGTTTCCAGCATGGAGATCATTATGATTAACATTATTTGCCATAAACTCTGCTTGAATTCGAAGAAGATCAATGACGATTTGGTAGACTGTGTATGCCGTTGCCGGAACTCCTCCTTGAATATATTTTTTTAGTGGGTCGCCCTCTACATAATCAAGCACGGTTACATAGCAAGGTAATATAGTTTTATCTGCGTCCGTAAACTGGACATTCTCATCGAACGCATCAATGATATCCACAACATGAAAAGCGTTCTCCGCTAGCATTTGGTGCTTATTTGATTCTTCTTCAAAGCTGGCTTTTTTGAAAAAGTTATAAAATTCTTTTGGCGAAATCTTAAGGATATATTTCTTATTGAAATTTCCGCGCTGAGCTAAATAGGTAGCACCGTAGAATCCCCGGTCTACTGGGTCCGTTATACGGTAGCCTCCGATCTCCTTCGGATGTTTATACAGAACAAAACTATATGGCCGTTGACAAGTTGGGCATTCATCATCAATGGACTTCTCTGTGTAATCATTCTTTGGACAAAAGAAGCAGCAATATTTATCCATAAATCCCCTCCAAACCGGGTGCTCGTGGACTTACTGCAGGTTTTGAAATCCATGGTCTCAACTCAACTAAAACTTCTTCCGCCTTCGTCTTAGGTGCTCTTAATGTGGCCAATGGTTCGCCTTTCTCGACCCATGATCCAGGACGATTAAGAAAAATTAGTCCAACAGGGTCTGGAAATAAATCTATATCGGAAACGTACTGCTTCTGCCACCGAACCATCACATCCCGGATTTCTTTGATGGAGTAGTGACTGAAACCTGCATATTCGGCAGTGATTTCAAGTTGGTGATTTTGCCGGGTACTTTGTACAAGCACCTTGAATCTTTCCGGGTCGGATCCCTGCGCTATCAAGTTTTGATTAAAATGAAAACGTAGTGCTTCGCGGCTGGCATCAATGACACTCGTTCGGTACTCATCATTAATACACGCCAAAACCAATGTACGACACATAGTACAATGGTTTTCCAGCCACGAGGACGCATTACCGTCAAATAAGTCGTCTAACGCAACCAATGTCTCACTCCGGCCAAGATATGGTTGGTAAGGATACTGCCCATCAGTGAGGACGGGAGAAGCTTCGATTCCGACCAGCTTGGCCGCTTTCAGAAACAACCGAGCATTCTCTGTGGCTGATAGCCAATCAGAACCGAAATTTCCAAAATAGGACACTCTGATATCCAAGCCTATGTGTTTAATTCCTACGGCGAGTTTCTTTGCCAATAAGCTCGCTGTTACCAACCCCGGCACCGCCTGATCTCCTGTTTTCTGTCTAAGCCGAAACATTCTTCTATCTAGCGGCGCGAGGTGGCTACCGACAAGGAAATGGGCATACCCGCAAGTATCCAGTACTTGGTAAACCTCCGCAGTCGACAGTGTAGTTTTATAGTAAGGTATCTGAGCTAGACAATCTATTCCTCCGGCAGGTCTGCCGGGTACTCCGAGTTTGGGGACTACTGATCCTGCAGCCCGCAAGAATAAAGGTGTAATAACCGTGCTGAGTGAAGTAGGCCCTCCTGTAGATGCTACGTCGGCCACCAGATCTCCAGATGGGGATATTACGTCTCCTGATTCCGCCAATTTCATTGCTAGATATGCAGCCACTTCAGGATCATTAGGACAATTTAACCGTACTTCCTCAATAGCACGCAGAATCAAATCATCCGATATATCTTCTGATAAAGAATCGAAAAAGAGTATTTCTGGAGTTGGCATAGTAATCTATTCAATGCGTCAACTAACGACGCAATCACCATACGCTTTTATGAGCAATTTCGGATTTATGGGCAGATTTCTCGTAAGTCTATCTATAAAATTCGGTCGTGGAATAGTTCCGTAATCGGACGAGGCGTAATCAAACACGCTATCACAGGGGGGTAAAAGCAACTTTTTGGATCTAAAAAAATGAACTGCCGGTGTCGGAAGAACGCCGGGGTGTATTCCGTCTCGTTCGCCTTTACGAATTCTCAAAAAGACCTGCCGCGTATCAGCTAAAGCCGCCACTCTCTGATCATGCGCAACTTGCTGAAGTATAATATTATGCCACATTGTCATAACACTATTTCTAATATTGCCGATGACTAATGAAAAGGCAGTGAGGATTGTAATCTTCCAATGCCTCTGCCGTCTTAAATCTCGCCGGATGTTCCTCTTGAATTCCGTAAAATCCATATGGCTGATCGCATTTCACGCGTAATTCGAAGCCGAATAATGGGCAGAGTCAAGGGTAGGGACACGAAACCCGAGATGCAGATTCGCCGCCTGGTGCATGGTTTGGGTTACCGATATCGGCTTCATATACGTGGGCTTCCCGGAACACCGGATATAGTATTTCGAAATAGAAAGAAGGCTATCTTCGTTCATGGCTGCTTCTGGCATCAGCACAGCTGTCCAAGAGGTACGCGACCTAGATCTAATAAAAAGTTTTGGAATGCCAAACTCGACAAGAACATTCGGAGAGATGCCGAGAATATATCTAATCTGGTGGCTCAAGGTTGGGATGTTCTTGTGGTGTGGGAGTGTGAAACTAAAAACATTGAACAACTGAGGAGTCGAATACAGGATTTTCTCCAACATGCAAATAGTTGTTCGGCCTGAAACAATCTTACGGTTTCAATACCTGATCGGTCCTGCTTTTAGTGCGCAAATCTTCCTCAAGATGTCGATACAAGGCTCCTGCATGATGTTCCGCAAACTTCGGGGGAAAAGCGTTACCAATTAATTGAGCAATAGGATAACGTCCTTTGGACATATTGAATTTGTAAGACCTTGGAAACCCCTGCAAAATCGCTGCTTCGCGCAGAGTGATAGCACGATCCTCATCGGGATGAATATACCGTCCTTTTGATGGGTTAATACACCCTCCGGTTATAGTCGGTGCGGGTTGACGCCAAGCCATCCGGCCGTATACGTCTTTAAATCCGTTAAATTCCTGATGACATTTAAGTTGATCCTCAACTGGAAGATCCGTGCGGCTTCCGCCATCCTTGGGGATACGGTTAATGAACGATAATACATTTTGGGTTCGCCGAGTCCGGTAATTATGAATCGGATCTTCCGATGCTTCCGGAGATGGTAATCTCTGAATAGCTTCTGCCACAAACCGCCTGCGGCGTACGGGCATAGCAAACGATGGAGGAGCATTGAGGGAACTCAAGAGAATCATACGTAACCGCCGTTGCGGAACACCGTACTTTGCTGCGTCCAAAATCTCCGCATTAGACTTGTATCCGAGAAGTTTAAGCTCACTTATTATTTCGCCCAATCGCGCGTCTTTCAACAGCGCAGGCACATTCTCCATCATCAATGTCTTCGGCAAAAATACTTTTACGAATCGAATGAACTCAAAAACCAGATCATTCATCGGATCGTCTATATCCTTTGCGCCGTTATATGTTCTTAGCGTCGAGAAGCCCTGACATGGTGGACAGCCAGCCAATAAATCCAAATCTCCCGGCTTTAACTTCAAGTCCTCCATCAGAGCCTGAGGGTCTACCGATTGAATATTATCCTTGACCAGATGTGTTCGTCGGTGATTCATTCGATAAGTTTCTGCGGCAAGTTCGTCGTTATCGATGGCAGCCACAATCTTAAACCCAGCCCGCCGAAGGCCTAGTGATAATCCGCCGCAACCACAAAACAGATCAATAGCCGTAAATAGTGTTTTTCTCGGCGCTTTCATGGTGCCGATCACCCGCCGGAAAAATCCAAACCAACTCGTGTGAGAGAGACACCGAGTTTTTGCATTAGGTTTATCGCGTATTCATCTCGAAGCTGGCTTACGACCTTTACATCATGATGTTTTATAACCAGATTGGTTTCCCTTCGTCCAGCTCCGTGCTCTCCATCTTTCTCCTCTTCAGTTCGCCATACCTTGAATCGAAAATCATCTCCAAATCTACCGGCGTCTTCTGCATAAAAAGTGCTCCAATGCGGGAGAGAAGAGACCTTAGAGGGGTCGGGATCGTTAAAACAAAAAACTTGCACACCATCATCGACTTGGAAAAATAGATAGCGATTAGTATTAATATCCTCAGGCCATTTCTTCTTAATCGGACGCAGTCTGACCGCAATGAACGGGAGACGTTCACCGAACATATTCGTTTTCCAAGGAGACATTTGTGACGGCACCATGTCACAAGCGGGAGAAAGACAGATCCAATACTCATCGTATAACGTGAAGATTTGTCCCGTGGTGAGGTGCGATCCTTCCGGTTTCCTGCTGCATACATAGGCATTATGCTCTCGAAAGGCCTTTTTCTTGTTATCCTCTTTGGTCAAATCAACGTTGAAGCGGGCTTGGCACGTCTGGTCGATATCGCCTGCGGCGGCTTCTGCTTCGATTAAGTTTTTTGCAAAATCACCTACGCGCTGAAGAATCGTCCCCATCAGCTGATCGGAATGTCTGGACACACTTTCTGCAACATACCATTCCCGCGCCGACTCACTTGCTTGCAGAAGTCGTTTATACCAGTACGCCAAGGCATACTTATCCGTCAATGCTTGGGCCTGGGCTACGACTCCGTACTCGTCCATTGATGCGCGTAATTTGGCGAGAAACAATCTTGATGGGTTTGGCTGCCAATCATTCAGTGCCTTCTGAAGCTCACTTAGAAGATCATCGTCATCGGATTTATTTGAGAAACAGATGAATATCGATTCACCCTTGATCCACTTGGTCGAATTGGTTGACCACCTAAAAGCATCTTCAGGAGAAATCGTATTCATTACGTCTAGTTGAGATTTCTCAAATTGTCCAAGAATATATCTAAGAACGAGCTTTCGCTCTTCCGGTTTCCATCCTGCATCTTCAGTCAGCTTATTAAAATGGGAATAAAGCTTCCCCCCCCTCATCATCGTCCCGAGATAGGTCTGCTCATTAAGACGTGAATGAAGATATTGCTCTGTATCGATGCTCTGATAGATATGGCTACGAAAATCCGTTTTCTTCTCATCCGCATCGTCGATCAGATTCTCTGCCGTTTCCATTTCTTCTTCTGAAAGAGAAGCCTTAGATGGTCCAAGTAATCCCAACCGAACCGAGTCGAACACAGTATCGAGATCCTCGTTGGTGTAGACGATTACCAGATTTAAGTGATCATTGGACATCAAGTAACGGAGAATCTCGATGGCACGGGTTCCATCACCTTTCCTGGATTTGTCCAATTGATAGTCAAGAACGAGAAGATCAGACTGATACAAATGACCGGCAATAGTATTTTCCGCTTCGGTGGCGACGTTCCTTCCGTCATGGATATCGACAAGAAGTGGAGGCTTATTACTACGAAACTTCCGGATTACTTCTCTAATTCGCTCCGGATTTTCATACCAATTTTTTTCTTTTTCAATCTGGCTTCCGCTGTTCAAATCATGCTGATTACTAAGGACTTCGTCAAATGTAGGATAGTCATCATCTATGATCAGTACGGACCTGATGGAATCGATAAAAGCTTCCTTTATGAAATCCTGATAGTAATCACTCGCCATTGAACTCCACTCCTCTTAATGAAATCATGAAGTTTGCACCCGGCAAAGGCGTTTCGGTATTAGAAGTTTCATATTTGATACTATGTCCCCCAGCTGTGAGGTTAGCGCGAGATAGATATAAGCCGACACCGCGACCTCCTCTAATCTTCCTGGTGAAAAACAGTCTGAAAAGGCTGTCGATATCTTCCGGGTCAACTCCTGGACCATTATCGGATACGACAACATCCTTTCCGATGACATCGAAGATAATTTGCCGATTTTCATTATCACCGACTCCCAACCAATAGATGCTGTTATTGACAAGATTGATGAAGACAGGATAGAGGCGAGACCTTTGATCGAATACGCGCAGCTTTCGGAAATCGTCAGTAGCGGAAAGTGTTATCTGATTATTTACTAACATGTACCTGAAAAATTCCGAAATGTAGTCGGCTATTTCCGCACCGCTAATCCAACGCTGAATTTTCTGTCCTGCCAGCCGCAATGGAGATAAAAATCTAAGCTGATCGGTCAATCCTTCATAACCGAACTCAATGTCCTTTACTGCCTTAGTATCGCGGACTTCCTTGGGCAGACGATCTAAAGCCGCACCGATAATATCATCGTAGGACTGAAGTTCATGGCCTACGATTTCTACTGCGATTCCAAGTTGCGCTAGGCTATTCAGTCTTTCCAATTCAACACGAAGATCGTCGACTTCCTCCATGCCTAAAGTAGCCAGATGTTCAAGATCGATACTTTCCTGAAGACTTTCAAGCGCACTTATATAAGGAACAAACAAATCGTTGTTTTCCTGGTCAATACGTTGTTTGAGCATGTCCATCAACTTTGATGTTTCTCCGTATGACAATTCTCCCGTGTCGAAACGATGTAACAAGGGTTCGGCGTCGGAATGGAACACTTTATTACGTTCCCCGGCAAGCTTTCTGATCCTCTTTCCTTCCGCGTCTTGCAGATCATGAATAGATTTATTCCATCTTCGTATTTGACTATGGATTTGAGCCGCTTGGCTTGCCAACTGCTTCTCCAGAAGTTCCCTGGGTTTGGCGGGTTTGATTTGTTCAATTCTGTGGTCGATTTCCTCACTTAACTTGGAAACATCCTCCTTAAGAGCAGTAAACATACGGCGGTACTCTGCATATTGCTCCTCAAGGCGTCCCAAGTTTTTCGGAGCACCCGGTAATCTGAAGTCATATGAACGTTTATTAAATTCATCCAGTTTATTCTGCGCTTCGGAAATCTCCTGATCTGTTTCTATATGCAACACTTTCGCAAACTGTTGGACATCCTCAATTAATTCGGGTAACTCTCGGGTAACTCTCTTCAGCTTTTCTTGAAATTCTCGCCGATGACGCCTGCGTAACCTATTTCTGGCCTCTGTTGCCCGTTTACGCTTGTTCTCTTCTGAAATCTGCGGCAGAAGCTCCTGTCTTATTTCAGATGCCGAGCCGAAATATAAACGTGCCGAGCGCATAAGAATGTTTGCGACCAATTCCTTAAGAGTTTTTGCTGCATGATTGTCGAGGAGTCCTTCACGTCCGGCTTTGTCCTTCAGGTTGGGATTTTCTTTGCGGGTAATTGCAATTCGCCCGAACATTTGTCGATGATTCCAGAACTCACGGCCAGCACTCTTGGAACGGCGTGATTCGATTTCGAAGAAATCGTTGTCAGTTCGACCATAAGGAAGAACGCGCAGGCCGTCTCGAAATACCATGAAACCGGAATATTTCTCAGCCAACTCCTTGTAACGCTGAAAATCCGAAGCGGAGTGTGTCGTGTTAATGGGATTAAATTCCATTGAAGCAATATATAGTTGGAATGGACCAAGCAAAGTGTCACTACGTCCCGGTATCGATAGATCTTTGGGGGGTTCAATTAGGCAATCATCGGGTATTAATTCGCCGAAAGCACGTATGCGACCTCTGAAGACGCCTTGCTCGTCGACTTGTCCCTCAATAAGATGCTCCATATCATCAACCTGACGCTTGTCGAATTGTTTTTCCGTTCCGAGAACAACTCGATGAGCGTCTCCCTCCCAGATGCATACGGAATAAGTGAATTGGGGATCATTTCTCACAGCGATGGGGTCGGAGGGATCAACAAATGGATCGACGAAACTCGAAAGCGTTTCAAAAAATCGGGCCTTTGCTGCCTGAGCTGCTGAATCAGCGATCCGTTCGCTAAATTGAACGCGCAAATCGTAGTTTATACCCGACACCAGCAGAGCCGTCCCGTGATCACCGGAACCTAACCATACCGACCATTGTTGGAGATGTCGGATATCGAAGGGTATTCGAGAAATAGTGGAAAGAATTTGTCGGGAAGGCAATGACGACCCATTCAGGGGGTTCCATTTATGTTCCTCTTGATGCAGTGCATCGAATGAAGCCCAGGCGAATTGGACACGCTCCTTCCTCGACTCTTCAGCACCTCCCGTGACATTCTCCGATAAAGACTTGGCCAGATCAGGTAGTTGCACAAAGAGATGCTCAGCTTTGGTAAACTCAACTGTTGGAATGAATATATCAGACAGGTTAATGAATGGATTTTCAAACAACCTCCAGTCAATTAACGCCGCAACGAACGGGTCCTTCTTACGCTTGGAAACCAAAAGAAGAAGCGGACCAAGATTGGCGCATGAAAGACGTCCTATACCTTTCTGGCCCTGACGCAGCCTAGGTCTCAGACCACATCGGTCCTCAATAGGTGTCCTCTCATCGGTTGCCTTGGACTCGGTTCCTACGATAAGCCATCGTTCTTGGAATTCAGGATAATTCATTCCGTGGCCGTCATCAATTATGGCTGCCACCGGCTCATCGCCATCATATAAATTCAGTTGTACATTTCGTGCATAGGCGTCGAATGAATTCTTCCATAGCTCCGAAATAGCGGTAGGACAGTCCGCAATTTGCTCACGGCCAAGATGATCGACAGTGCGTGCTCTGGTTTGGAATGCGCTTTCCCTGATCATGTGTCTCTGCTCCTATTCGCCCTTGTAACAATCGATTTTCTAATCACATAGGAGACCTGTTTTAAGTCCCGCAAACTTGATTTGTCAACACACTGAGTGCCTCAAGTTTTCCTATGACCAGACTATTAGTACCGATATCATCTGTGGTCAGACTGCGAGATTCGGCCTAGCATCAATAAGGTCACTAAATCGTTCATCGATCGTGATTCACGCGCAGTTTGAAACTGTGACCCATCTGATCCATCGAAATAAATGATTCTCTAAAGATATTTTATTCGCAATTCCAATTTCATAACATCATATCACGTCTAACACGGCGACTAATTATCGGATTGAATGATTCCATACACATAGCAGTTCGGCTCCAAAGGAACCTATACTTCGAAATTCTATTTGATAACCTAATCTGCTGTTGGGGCGTTCATAATTATATATCGACCTCCGCTTATCAACACCAGGTGGCAGCATTGCCAAAATGGCGCAGTTACACTATCGTCGATCATATGACATTCAACAAAACTAACTGAGGAGGGTCATGATGACAATGTATTGGGCAATGCGAACTAGCAGGGATACACCTGAGCACCGTGAGTTTCTGAGAGAGGAGTTATTTCAAGGACGACTCCGGCAAGGATGGGGAGGGTACCTCGATCAAGACTTACGCTGCATTGAGGAAGCATGGAGAGAAGGTAAATCTCTTACTAAGGAGCAGGCTAAAGCGAGTCGGCATTGGCGGATGGGTAATGGTCCTGCTGACACGTACATGAACGTCGGAGATGTCGTGTTAGTGCCAAACATGCCTCACGATGGGCTTTTTACATTGGTTCGAATCCGAGGTCCTTATGAGTTCGACATTAACGAAGAACATGGCGACTTCGGTCATCTGCGACCGGTTGAGGTACTAACACCCACAGGCGTGGCCAATGAACACCAATTGGTTGATGCTGGGCTGCGTAGGAGTCTGCGGTGTCGAGGAAGACTATGGCGTATATCAGACTATGACGAGTGTCTAGAAAGCATCATCAGGTTCGATGGAGATCTCACTATTGGCACAACGGCCGTCGGTCGAGCTGAAAGCATTGTGTCAGATCTGGTTACGGGTTCTATCATCGATGACATGGCTACAAGGCTGTCTGAAAGTCTGCGTGTTGGATTGCAGGGTAGCGAGTGGGAGACGGTCGTCCGCGACGCCTTGGAGCCTCTCTTCCCTGTAACCGTCCTGCACACTGGCGGCCCCCAGGAGCGCGGTGCTGATTTAGAGATTGTCATTTCGAATCCGTTCAGCGAAGCTCTCGACTGGATAATACCGGTGCAAATAAAGGACCACGAGTTCCTGGAAGGACCGAAGGTAGTCTCCAAGCTTGGGGAGGCATTCAGATCACGTTTGGACAAAGGTCACGTCGTGATTGCAGTTGTTCTGCTTGTCACCGATGCAGGCCCGTCTCCAGAGTTGGAGAAAGAAATGTCGAAGTTGTCTTACAAGTACAAAGTGCCCTTTATTTTTCGTGGCGCTAAAGACTTCATGGAAATCCTGGCGCGCGGCTTTTTGAAACAATTCTAGCCTCCCTAGCCATGTGCTTTATTGATTCCGTGAATTAAGCGGCAATTTGAGTCTAGACAGGAGAGAGATCTCGATTGAGGTTTTCCAGAGCGTGTCTTGCACATTCGTACGTGCCTGAATAAAATTCGCACCCTGTTAACTACCAATGAAGAGTTCAAAAATGCCTGCCAGAACGAACATTATTAAAAAAGCACTGCGCGGAATTTCAAAAGCACAAAAAGATTACGAAGCCTGGTCAACTCTCTGGTTATGGGAAGCCCCGGAGTATATGACCACGACCTATATCGCCAAAGAAATAGCACCCGATTCATATTACGTGACCCTGGAGCAGAATGCTGGTGAAAGCACAGAAGCTGGAGGCGGGGTAGGAAAGGGTAATGTAGGGGAGCGCATGCGACGTAAACTTAAGAGAGGCAAGTTCGATATAGTAGTGTGGAAAGGTGACGATACTCCGATCGTTATAATCGAGGTTAAGAAGCAACCTGTGAGGTTCAACCAGATCAGTGGTGATGTCGACAATATATGCAGGGTGTTGAAGGGTAAAAATTTACGATACGGTCTGATAGCATACTATTTAGGGCTGGTGCAGAAGACCGCTGACGAGCCCGCTGAGGTACGTACTTCAAGAATAGTAGAGGAGATCAGAGTTGATGCTGACGCTCACATCAAAAGAAAAAGGGGCCTGAAGCTTCGGCAGCACCTGAGTCATCCCAAACCCCAAGTGGTTGAGGATAGCGCATGGATAGGAGTGGTACTGCAAATATCAAAGTCGAGCCAATAGATTACTGCATCATATATCACTCCAACCAACAGACCGCCCCCGAAAAACCTCATAACGCACCCCGGCCCTCCGGCAGGCAACCCTGATCCGGTACTCAAACCGCCCTTCCCGGCCATCCGTGTCATATATCACCACCGCCGGCCGCTTGCCGGTCACGTGACTGAAAAACAGCGCCTGCTGTACACTGTCCAGGCTGCTGCGCTTGTCCAGGCCGCCCTCGTACACCATCGTGCCGGTCTCACAATCCACTTCCACGTAACCGCGGCCGCCGGCAGAGGTGTACCCATGACGGGTGTCCGTCTCCCCGTTGACCAGGGCACAAAACCGGCGATTGTAATCGTCCTCTGAGGCAGCCGTGCGCGGCGCCGGACGGCCTGTGTCTTTCACCGGCGCTGATTGGTGACCCTGTGCGGGATGGCCGGACCGTGCACCGTCATGGCAATGCCGTGGCAGTTTCCCTGCGTGACAGCCCCCGGAGTCCGTTCGTCCGGGGTGTCCCTGGATGGGCAGCACCATCAACGACAACATGCTGAGCCCCAGCAGCTTCACCAGCAACCTTTTGATACAGGTTGATGCCATCACAGGGGTCATTTCAACAAGATATCGCAGTGTTAAGAAGCACGATTTATACACGAAAATATACCTGGCAATATACCATGAAATACTAATAATATCAAATAGATACTTTGAATTTTTTCCATAACATCGGACTAATCAAAACCAGAAGTTTTCTGGCAAAATCACGTGGCTATGAAGAGGGTTCAGTCATGAAAAAAAACCAACTTCATTGAGCAGGCATGAGAGATATTTCGAGGCTGAAGGTGGCATGATTTATAAGGCGGGGATCATGAAGATGTGCAAACAGTAGCAGCCGAGATATTGGACCGTCATTACGACCATACGTCTACGAGTCTCCTGCGTGGCATCCATGCGTCGAGAGTAAGGATGCTTCACGAACTTTTGATACAATGAATGACAGCCAAGAAAGAAACATGTCCCAAGAGAAAGAAACGATAATGACCTCGATTGCACAAGACACCATCGAAGCGGCGATTAAGCAGACAGCCAAGCTGAATCCGCAGGAGACCGATGGCAAATGGCTCGAAGTCGTCACTGTGGAGTCCGGTCCATACATCAAGGAATGGGACGTCGCTGAGTGCTGGCATTGGAAAGAGTGGCCCGACAGGGAGAAGTACTTCCCGAAAACCACCAGGCAGGATCCGGCCATTGACGCTGTAGCCAAGCGTCGCAGCGATGGGCAATACATCGCCATCCAATGCAAGTCGCGGCAGCTTGACCACGAGGGGCGCGGCGATTCAATCAAAAGCGACGAGATAGCCAAATTCGCGGCGACTGCTGCTGGTGACTTCTGGGCTGAACGCTGGGTCGTCACCAATGGTGACAATCCGCTTGCGAGTGGCGCCGCGCAGTCAGTGTCTATGCAAGGAAAGCCTCTAAAGCTGGTCAACATCACCGCCGACCTTCACCAGCAGCGGCAGGCGAATGCTGCACCCGAGGAGTGCGAACACTGCCAACCGAATCCCTATGGCGATGAACGGCTGCAGACAAAATCCTGCATGCAAAACGAAGCCGTCGCCAACAGCGTCCGCATACTCAGAGATCAAGAACGCTCAGAGAGCGGTGGACTACCGATGGGTGAGGCCCGAGGTAGAATCATCCTGCCCTGCGGAACGGGAAAGACTCGCATATCGCTCCGGATCATAGAAGAACTGACGCCTCCGGGCGAACTGTCCATCGTGCTGTGTCCGTCCATAGCGCTCGTTTCCCAGATAAGGCGCGAATACCTGCAACACGCCTCCGCTTCGATAGACGTGCTGGCAGTCTGCTCAGACGCCACGGCGGGCTACGACCCCGGGAAAGAAGGAAGCCGCAATGCCACACTTGATCCGACAGTCGATAACAGCAATGTCAGCGCTTCCGAAGTGAAGGGCAAGGTGACCACCGATGCCGGCGAAATAGCCGAATGGATGAGCCCGGGCGCTTTCGACAACGGGATCAAGGTTCTCATTGGCACTTACCAGAGCAGCGCCAGGGTATCGGAAGCCCTGCTGATCGCCGATGTGAGCGCGCGTGTAATGATTGCCGACGAGGCGCACAGAACGGCAGGGCTGAGGCGCAAGAATTCCAAATCCGCCACTGCGAGCGAAGAGGAAAAGCGTCTTCGCGACTTTACCATCTGCCATGACAGCGCCAGGTTTCCCACCACTTACCGCGTCTACCAGACGGCTACGCCGCGCATCTACGACGGCAAGGCAACCACCGACACCGGCAACCCGAACTGGATAGTACGCTCGATGGACGACGAGACCACCTTCGGGGTAGAGCTGTACCGCAAGAGCTACCTGGAAGCCGTCCGCAACCGTTGGCTGTCCGACTACCGTATCATCGCCCTGGGTATCACCGACCCTGAGGCGTTCAAGACGGCGAACGCTCTGGCGAAGGAAACCAAAAGCACAGGACGCGGTCAGCTGACGACCACCGACTACCTGCGCGGCCTGGCGTTTGCTCTCACAATGGGCGGAGCGACTCAAGGCAAAGAAGTGGACATCAGGTCGTGCATCGCCTTCATGAACACGGTGGACAAGTCCAGGAACATGGCGGCGGACCTCCAAACCGATAACGTGAAAGAGTGGGTCTCACGATGGCTCAGCGAGAACGCGGACGGCAGGGCTGCGTCCGATTACAGCCTCGAACACCTGGACGCTTCGAGCAACGCCGCGGCGCGTGAAACCGCGAAGGGGCGGTTGGCTGACGCTGACGCGGCGAATCCTCACGGCATCATCAATGTGGGCATATTCGGAGAAGGCACCGATTCGCCGTCATTGAGTGCGGTGGCGTTCCTGGAAGCTCGAAAAAGCCCCATAGATGTGGTGCAAGCCGTCGGGCGCGCAATGCGAACCGCGCCCGACAAGGAACTGGGCTACATCGTCTGCCCTATTGTGTTTCCGCCCACTGCCGATCCCGAGAAGTGGCTGAGCACCAGCGGCCCGGAGGAAGGGTGGCAGGAGTTGGGACAGATACTACTCGCCTTGCGCTCCCACGACCAGCGTATCGAGGATAACCTCGAGGAACTCCTGCACCTGTACATCCCCAAGCCCCCGCCGGTGGAGCGCACGTTGGTGGCAGTCGCCACGAGCGAGGGCATGCGCATACAGTACGGCGAAGTCGAGGGGCCACCCGGCGCCGCGCAGGAAGCGGTCGAGCAGGCGCTGGAAGGCAAGACCCGCGCCGAGACCGGAATAGAGCATGTCAATGAAGAACCTGCTAATTACGGTACAGTGGAGATCACGCAAGTCCTCACAGGGAAGAAGAACAAGGACGGAACTGTTGAACTTCGCGCGGACTCCGTAGCCCGCGACAAGCCGAAAGCAGGCGAGGCGCGGGGCATTGTGAACATACAGCGGACCAAAGCCAAAGCCCGGAAGATGATAAATACCGGCGAGGGCGGTATTCGCGTGCAGTCGGGCAGACAGCGCGATCCCCGCAAAACCGCCAAAGAACGAGCGGAGGAAAAGGGGCAACTGATGCTCAAGTTGAGCGGGCTTGAAGATCATGGCAGCGCCATCAAGATGAACCTGCTGTCGAAGTCCGGACTTAGCGGCAATCGCGTAATGCGTGACCTGAATATACTGGAAGGCAGTGTCACTGAAGCGGCGCGCCACCTGCGCGCTGACGAATTGCTGCCCGCGCTGAACCGGCACTTTGGGCTGGACAGGCTCAAGGAGACAGGCAAGAAGCAGGCAGACGGCTGCACCACAGCCTCACTACTGATGATGAACGCCGCCATGCTGCACCAGCGCGTCGCCAACGGCGGCTGGCTGTCGGGCGTAAGCGACCTTTCAGTCATCAAGAATGATGTCAATGTCGTCCGTAGCATTACAAAGGAATGGAACGACATAAGGGCGCATGACTTCCGTCCGGTGCTTGAACCCGCGCTGGAGGCAATATATGCCGTTGAAGAAACGGGCAAGGCTACCGGACTGCAACGGGCGCTGCATCACCTCGCCGCGGAGGCAGAGCGCATAGCCGAGACCTATGCGGACATGGGCGCCGACCATGCGGGGCCGCTGTTCAACCGCGTCATGGGCAACCAGGCATCGGATGGCGCTTACTTTACCCGGCCCGTTGCCGCGTCGCTGGCTGCCCGCCTGACGCTTGACGTGTGCGGCGCCCCGGACTGGTCCGATCCTGAGGTATGGCGTACTCACAAGGTTGTTGATCTCGCCTGCGGCAGCGGAACCCTGCTTGCCGCCATGCTCTCCGACATGAAGCGCAGGGCCACAGAGAGGGGCGCAGACACGGAGATCCTGACCTCGCTTCAGAAATTTGCAGTCGAAGATACCATCAAAGGGCTGGATATCAATCCGGTGTCACTGCAACTGGCTGCATCGCAGTTGACCGCGGGCAACCAGCGAGTCAGCTACCGGAGGATGGGGCTCCACCTGATGCCGTACGGACCCGACAGGGATGCCCCGGACAAGGTATATGTCGGCACGCTCGAACTATTGGGACAGCAGGCTGTTGTTCAAAGACCGAACGAACTGGACCTGGGTGACGATGTCATCGGTTCCCAGGCGACGTGGGAGACGGCGGACGACGCCGAACTGGAAGATGCTGTGGATGCAGTGAAGGATGCACGCATGATCATCATGAACCCGCCGTTCACTAACCGCGCCAACATGGGTGAGAAGTTCACGAAGGACATGCAGAAAATGCTGCGTGAACGAGCGGACGCGATGGAGCAGAAGCTGACGCAAGCCGACCTCTCTTTGGTGGGCTTTGTGGACAAGAATTCAATCAGACCGCTCTTCGTTGGTCTTGCAGACCACTGCGTAGAGCGTTCCGATGGGGTGCTGACTATGATCAACCCGACAATAGCACTATCCGCACCATCTGGTCAGCGCGAGCGGCTTGCGCTTGCCCAGCGCTTCCATATCCACACTGTGCTGACCTCGCACCAGCCTCAGAACATCAACCTGAGCCAGCATACATCTATCAACGAGAGCATCGTGGTGATGCGGCGGCAAGATGGCGAAAAACCGCCGACCCGGTTCATCAACCTTGACAGGATGCCGATGGACGATGTCGAGGCCGCCGATTTTCATCAATGCCTGCTGAACTGCGAGGAAGGATTGATAACAAACGGCTGGGGCGAGGTTTCCTACTGGCCCGCAGAGCGCATCGAAGCTGGCGACTGGACGGCGGGGGTGTTTCGGTCTCCAGAACTGGCCGATGCAGCTTGTGATTTCGCCACTGATGAGTCGCTTATTCAGATGAAGGACCAAAACATGGTGCCATCAGCAGTGTTAAGTGGGGGGGCGCAATTGAGTGAGTTCCCGGTCGCGCTCGCTGGTACGCCAGGCGCTTTCCCGGTCTTTTATTCCAAGTCTGCCGAGACCCAGCGAAACATTCGAGGTGTACCAGACAAATATCGAGCGCCCCGAAGGACTGTTCCACAAAGTGAATGGGTGAAAATTCCTGGCACCAATGGCCTGCAGCATCCTGACACTGTCCGTCGGATCGTGGACAAAACCGCTCACCTGTTGGTGACAGGCGGGCAGCGCACCGGGACAGGCCGTTTGACAGCAGTGGCGCAGGAGGAACGGTGTGTCGGCACAAGTTGGCTGCCGGTGCCGGGTGTCACGCTGGAACAGGCCAAAGCAGCGTGCGTCTTTCTCAACTCGACCGTAGGGCGGCTGCAACTGTTGCGCAATCCTGCAAAGACATTGGAGTTTCCAGACTACAGCCCTGCGGGCCTGAAAACGGTCCGTTTGCCCGATCTTTCCAACAGCGACCTCGTCGCCAAACTGGCTCAATGTTGGGAAGCCACAGCTGAGACCGAAGTCCCACAATTCCGCGACGGCGAATGCGAAGTGCGCCGCCTCTGGGATGAAGCCGTCGCCGAGGCGATGGGCTGGGACGCCGCCGAGCTTGAGCGCCTGCGTCTGCTGCTGCACCAGGAACCACATGTGCGCGGTCTGGGCTACGGGCAGTACGCCGACGAAGTGGAGGCCGAGCCTGCCGAACGTGAGCGCTTCAATAAACTGGCCGACCAATGGGAAATGGAGACCATCTTTTTGTCAAAAATTGGTGACGCGTGTCAGCATCCCGCTTATCAAGAAATTATCAGCATGGGCGAACCGGCTGTGCCCCTGATTCTGCAAAGGATGCAAGGAGAGTGGGGACACTGGGACCGTGCGTTGGGAGACATTACAGGCGCAAATCCAGTAAAGCGGTCCGACTGGGGCAATATTGCTGCGATTCAGGCTTCCTGGCTGGAATGGGGCGAAGCCAATGGATATATCTAACTGGATGAGGTTGATTGCTCAAGCATTTCCAAGGTTATCCGGAGAAGGCTATGAAATCGTAGGGGAATCCTCCAAACGATATAACTGCATTGCTTATGCCGCCAACGACACCAATGAATGGTGGGATATAATTGGAAAGCGGTACTGGCCTGATTACGCCACGCGTACAGACCGTATGGAAAGCCTGATTGAAGTATTCACCGGCATGGGATATCAGCGATGCCAGGACAGCAGTCTTGAAAGCGGCTACGAAAAGGTCGCGCTGTACGAAGAACAGGGTGAGTGGAAACACGCTTCATTACAGACCCCCAACGGACGCTGGCGCAGCAAAATGGGGCCAGGGCCGGTAATAGAACACCTCAGCCCGGAGTCGCTTTCCGATGGGGTGTACGGCAACCCGACAATCTACATGCGAAGGTCCGCAAGTGACACTTACTAGCAGCGAATCCGAAGGAGCCAGGCTCTTTTCATTCGTACAGAAACTAAAGCTACTGACACTCTTCCCGTTCTTGAGTCACTAACCGTTCAGGGAAATTCAGATTAATCTTCGACGACAATGTCCCTTACGTCGTAGACCCCGGGATGGTCCGGGTAGTTGAGCTGCAGCACCCGCACGGTATCAGCCGACAGGTCCGGCATTTCCAGGACTTTATAGGCCTTGGCCATCAGCACCAGGGCATCGGGGACCGAGGGCGTGCGCGGGTAGGACTCGACCACGGTCCTGGCCCGGTTCACTGCGGCCAGGTACGCGCCCCGCTTCAGGTAATACTCGGCCACGTGTATTTCGTGCCTGGCAAGGCGGTTGCGCAGGAATACCATGCGCTTTTGCGCGTCCTCGGCATACTGGCTCTGCGGGTATTTTTCCAGCAGTTCGGAAAAGGCATGGAACGCAGTCATGGCCGAACTCTGGTCGCGCTGGCTGGAATCGATGGGCAGGAACCGTTCCGTCAACCCCCTGCCGCGGTTGAAGTTGACCAGGCCCTTCAGGAAGTAGGCATAATCGACGTGGGTGTTCTGGGGATAAAGGCGGATAAAGCGGTCGCAGGCCGCGATGGACGATTCGAACTCTTCCGTCTTGTAATAGGCGTAGGCCAGGTCCAGCAGCGATTGCTGCCCGTAAACGCCGAACGGGAAACGGGTTTCGAGGAACTCGTAATACTCGACCGCCTTGCTGTAATAGCCGGAATCGAGCGCGCCCTTGGCCTCGGAGTAGAGGCGTTCAACCGTCCAGTTTTTGGCCTCATCACCATCCTTGTCGCCGAACCAGGCGCAACCGCCGAGCAGCAGGAGTATGCAAATACAGGATATCAGGTGGCGATACATATCATTTCCGGATCAGAATGGTTCACCCGCAAATAATCTCATAAAACCCGTTGTCAAGACAATAATAGAGTGTCCCTGAGGGCGACACGAATTAACAGTTCATGCTATAATCTCACCTTTTTAACAGCCTGTAAGGCATGAATGAGTTTGAGGTTGTACGGAATGAAGAACGATGGAGTTAACACTGAACGCCGCCGCTTTCTCACCACCACCGCATCCGTCGTAGGCGGTGCAGGCGCGCTGGCCGCCAGCGTGCCGTTCGTCTCCACCCTGACGCCCAGCGCCAGGGCCAGGGCAATCGGCGCGCCGGTCGAGACCGATATCGGTGAACTGGAGTTCGGGGAGCGCAAGATAGTCAAATGGCGCGGGAAACCGGTGTGGATACTGCGGCGTGACGATGCGGCCATTGATGATCTCAGGGAGCGGGATGATGAGCTGAGAGATCCGGCCTCGAAAACCGACCAGCAGCCGTTCTACGCCAGGAACGAGTATCGTTCGCAACGTTCGGAATACCTGATCGTGCTGGGAATCTGCACCCACCTGGGATGTTCGCCCGTTTACGTCAGGAAAGGGGAAGGGGAGGCCCACCAGCTCGGCGCCGACTGGCAGGGAGGCTTCTTCTGCCCCTGTCACGGCAGCCGTTTCGACCTGGCCGGCAGGGTCTACAAGGGCGTGCCGGCGCCCGCCAACCTGGTCGTTCCGCCGCACCAGTACCTGAGCGATACCAAGGTATTGATCGGCGACGACTCGGGTGTTGCACAGTCATGATTAAATATCTTGTTGCATTGCGCGACTGGGTGGACGCGCGCTTTCCGTTGTTGCAACTGTGGAACGACCACCTGGCCCGCTATTACGCCCCGAAGAACTTCAATTTCTGGTATTTTTTCGGTTCGCTGGCCCTGTTCGTACTGTTGATCCAGATCGTCACCGGCATCTGGCTGACCATGAACTACAAGCCGTCTGCGGAAAACGCGTTCGCCTCGGTCGAATACATCATGCGCGACGTGGAATGGGGCTGGTGGATCCGTTACATGCACTCGACCGGCGCCTCCGCGTTCTTTATCGTGATCTACCTGCACATGTACCGCGCCATGCTCTACGGTTCCTACAAGCGGCCCAGGGAACTGCTGTGGATTATCGGCATGCTCATCTACTTTACCCTGATGGCCGAGGCGTTCTTCGGCTACCTGCTTCCCTGGGGGCAGATGTCGTACTGGGGCGCCCAGGTTATCATTTCCCTGTTCGGCGCGTTGCCGCTGGTGGGAGACGAACTGGCCCTGTGGATACGGGGCGACTTCGTCGTGTCCGACGTAACCCTGAACCGGTTTTTCTCCCTGCATGTCATCGCCTTCCCCCTGGTGCTGTGCGGCCTGGTGGGTGCGCACCTGATCGCCCTGCACGAGGTAGGCTCGAACAACCCGGACGGAATCGAGATAAAGGATCACAAGGACGCAGACGGCGTACCGCTGGACGGTATTCCGTTCCACCCTTACTACACTGTCAAGGATATCGTCGGTGTAGTGGTGTTCCTGATCATTTTCTGCGCGGTCGTGTTTTTAACGCCCGAGATGGGCGGCTATTTTATCGAAGCCAACAATTTCGTCCCTGCCGACCCGCTCAAGACCCCGGAACATATCGCACCGGTATGGTACTTCACGCCGTTCTATGCCATCCTGCGGGCCGTGCCGAGCCAGTTCGGCGGCGTGGTTGCCATGGGCGCGGCAACGCTGCTGTTCTTTTTCCTGCCCTGGCTGGACCGCAGCCCGGTTAAGTCAATCCGCTACCGGGGCTGGAAGTACAAGACCGCCCTGGGCCTGTTCACCGTCAGTTTCCTGGCGCTGGGCTGGCTGGGTCTGCAGCCCGCCACCACGACCTACACCTGGATGGCGCGCGTGTTCTCCCTGATCTATTTCCTGTTTTTCCTGTTGATGCCGTTTTATACGGCATCCGACAATGACAAGCCGGTACCGGAGCGGGTGACATGATGGGGCTGAGCGTTTCCGTAGTCGGACGGGGACGGAATTCAATTCCGTCCCCTGTTGCTCTGTTACTGTTGCTTCTGCTGTTGCCGGCCGCCCCCTGCTGGTCGGCCGGAACCGGCGGCGATCTGATGCGCGCCGAGGTTGACCTGTCCAATCGCAAATCGCTGCAGCGCGGCGCCCGCACTTTCGTAAACTATTGCCTCAGTTGCCATTCGGCTTCGTTCATGCGCTATAACCGCCTGGGCAGGGACCTGAACATAAGCGAGGGCGTGCTGAAGGAGAACTTCATGTTCGGGACCGACAAGCCGGGCGATACCATGACGGTTGCACTGAACAGGCGCGAGGCGGAAAAGTACTTCGGTATCGCCGTGCCCGACCTCTCCGTAACCGCCCGTTCCCGCGGCGCGGACTGGTTGTATACCTACCTGATGACGTTCTACCGGGACCCGTCCCGTCCCACCGGCGTCAACAACCTGGCTTACGAGGACACTGCCATGCCCCACGTGCTCTGGCAACTGCAGGGCTGGCAGGAACCCGTTTACAAGGAAGTGATCCACGATGACGGCAGGATCACAAGGGAGATTGATTACCTGGAGGTCGTTACCGAACCGTACGATAAGCCGGCACCCTACCGGGATGAAAGCTACGAGGAGACGGTGAGCGACCTGGTGAATTTCATGGTTTACCTGGGAGAGCCAATCAAACTGAAACGCAACACCATCGGCGCCTGGACGATCGTCTACCTGCTGGTGTTGCTGGTTATAGTCTACCTGCTCAAGCGGGAATACTGGCGGGAAATAAAATGATAAATATGCAAAACGGCGGTCCCGTGCTGGTCCTGTATTCAGACACGACAAGTCCGACAAGCCACTGCGTACGCCTGGCCCTGGCGGAAAAAGATATTGACACCGATGTCAAATTCATTCAACCGGATGAGGTTTCTGAAGACCTGTCCGAATTGAATCCATACGGCACCACCCCTACCCTGATGGACCGGGACCTTGTCCTGTACGATCACCAGATCATACTGGAATACCTGGATGAGCGCTTTCCGCATCCTCCGCTGATGCCGGTCGATCCCATGAACCGCGCCGTCAACAGGCAATTGCGCTACCGCATCACGCGGGATTTCTATGGGATGGCCGAAGAGCTTGGCAGCGAAAATGAAATTGCGGCAGCCAGTTCCAGGAAAACCCTGCGCAGCAGCCTGGTGGCGATAGAACCGGTATTCTCCAACATGTCGTATTTCATGTCTGAAGAATATACCCTGGTGGACTGCTGTATGGCGCCGCTGCTATGGCGCCTGGAAGCCTACAACATCAGGCTGCCCGCCGACTGCCGGTCGTTACGCCGGTACGCGCGCTCACTGTTCGAACGCGATGCGTTCCAGTCCAGCATGACCGAACCGGAACGCGAGATGTGTGAGCGTTTGACGGCGTGATTTTTCGGGGCTAGTCCCTATTCCCCGGCCCCTTCCTGCGCCGGTTCCTCCTCCTCGTTCTGCTTCCTGAGATACTCGCGGTATTCGAAAAGTTTTACCACTTTCTGCACCCCGCCGGTGCGCCGGGCGACCTCCGTGGCAATGTCGCCTTCCTCTTCGCTGACCAGTCCCATCAGGTAGCTGACGCCATTCTCGGTGACGACCTTGATATGCAGGGTGCTCAGGTCTTTTTCCGCGATAAGCTTGGCTTTTATCTTGGCGGTGACCACGGAATCGGCGCTGCGTGACAGCAGGGAACTAGGAGCGGCGATACTGATTTCATCGTGGACCTTGGTAACCTTCTCTACGTTCTTTACCAGGTCGATCACCGCTTGCCGGTCCTCCTCGGTCGGCGCTTCCCCGCTAACGAGGACCGTCGTGTTGAAGCTGGTGAAATTGATATGTACCCGGTCGTTCAACTCTTTCCGGTCCGCCAGCGCCAGCCGTGACTTGACCTCTATCGCTTGGTCTTCAACCATCGCGCCGGCTGTTCTGCGGTCCGCAGCTACGGTCGAGACGGCCGTAGTGGCGCCGGTTATCGCCACGGGAGCGCAACCCTGAAACAGGAACACGGTGACAAGGGGGATGAGTAACATGAGGTGTGAACGTATTTTCATGGTTCTGCTCCGATTAGTTTATGGTCAATCAGGTCACAAAGTGAATGGATAATCATCAGGTGAACTTCCTGTATCCGTGCGGTCGAGTCGGCCGGAACGCGCAATTCCATGTCGGTATCCTGCAGCATCTCCGCGACCTGTCCACCATTCCTGCCGGTCAGGGCGATGACGCTCATGCGCCTGTCGTGGGCCGCATCGATTGCGTGGATTATACTATGGGAAGCGCCGCTGGTGCTGATCGCAAGCAGGGTGTCGTCCGTTTGGCCCAGCGCCCGGACCTGCCTGGAGAAGACGTCGGCATACTGGTAATCGTTGGCAATTGACGTCAGTACCGAGGAGTCGGTCGTCAGGGCAATGGCAGGCAGCCCCGGCCGCTCCTGTTCAAAACGGTTGATCATTTCGGAAGCGAAATGCTGTGCATCCGCGGCGGAACCGCCGTTGCCGCAACAGAGGATCTTGTTACCGTTCAGCAGGCAGGCGGTCAATGATTCAGCGGCGGATGCGATAGCGGGAGCGAGCTGATTGACCGCATCCGTCTTGATGCGGATACTCTCGGCAAAATTGCCTATGACGCGCTGGACGAAGTCCATGTCTAAAATGCCGCCTTTATCCAATCGATCTTCATGCCGGGTCCTGTGCTGCCGGTCAGTGCGATGACGTCGAAACGCATGTCAAAACGGTTCCATGCGGCGGTTTTATGCATATATACCTGGCTGGTTTTCCTGATCCTGTCTCTCTTTCTGTAGTCTACGGACTCGGCCGGATGCAAAAAAGCATCGGTTTTTCGCGCCCTGACTTCCACGAATATAATGGTATTGTTTTGCTGCATGATCAAGTCAATCTCGCCGAACCGGCTGCGAAAATTGCGCTCCAGCAGGGTGAGGTTCTGCTTCAGCAGGTAACGCAGCGCCAGGTTTTCCGCCTTTCTGCCGAATTTCAACCGGTAGTCAGCTTCCACCAAGCAATTCCGGTTTGCCGTTGACGATCTTGCCCCAGGGCAGTTTTCTGGTAATTCGTCCGTCATCGGACATGCTGAGGGTGCCGGTAGCGCCGCGGAATTCGGCTTCGTCCTCATAAGCCAGGCGCGCCAGGTGCGGGATCAGGTTGAAGGCATCCGCGCCGAATGCGTGCAGGCGCTGGTAGACGGTTGAAGCGGCCTTGAAATTGTGGTCGATGAGGGTCTTTATCGACGAGATTTGTCCGCTGGGAGCCAGGATCCAGGGCAGGTCGGGGAAAACGACGCCGTTCATGTCCGCATCGGCCGCCGGGTTTACGCTGCCGGTGAAGATATGCGAGGTCGCGTAGACGGGTAGCCGCCCGGCGCCGTGGAAGCGCAGTTGCGGGATGATCTGGCGTCCGGCGATGGGGAACGCGGCCATGAAAATCATGTCCGCGTCCTGGCGCCGGCGAGCCCGGTTGTTCAGACTCCTGGACAGCGCCTGCCGCAGCCTCCGTGTCCGGAACTCACTGCCGTCGACGTTGAGCATCTGTTTGACCGGCGCGCCGAAGTCGTTGGTTCGGGGTTCGTAAACCGTTGTTTCCAGTATGACCCCGCCGGACGCAGACCAGCCGTCCCGGAACGCGTCGTGCAGGCGCCGGCCCCATTCATCACCAGGCATAATGACCAGCGCCCTGCCGTGGCCGTCCGCGCTGGCCCGTTCTGCAACCTGGCGCGCCTCGTCCTCCGGGGACAGGCTGAACTGCATCAGCGCGGGCAGGATGTCGGCGCCGGCGCCGGCCGCCATGTCAGGGGCGACCTGCAACTGGTTCAGGGCCAGCGTAGGCACGGACAGGCCGGCCCGGGCGGACAGCTTCGCCAATGCCTGTTTTTCCAGCGGGCCCACGATGAAATCCGCCCCTTCCGCCACCGCCTGCGCGTATGCCTGCTCGATATTCAACGAGTTCGCCTCGTATATCCTGATCGGAGGCCGGTCCACGCCGGAGTTGTACCAGGCGGAAATAAAACCGTCCCTGACGGCTTCCGCGGCTTCCCGCAACGCGCCGCGCATCGGCAGCAGCAGGGCAATCTTTTCCACCTGCCTGTTAAACAGCCGGCCGGCCTCGCGTACCTGCCCGACGATGGCCGGATTGGCGGGATGCGCCGGGTAATTCTCCTGCCAGGAAGCCAGCGCCCGCTCCAGTGTCCCGGGATCAGCCAGCATGGTCCGCCTGATGAAAGCAAGTTCCAGCCAGCCTGAGAACGCCTGCGGGTCCGATCGGTAACGCCGGACCAGCGCGTTCTTGTCGGCCCGGTTCAGGTTCTCCCAGATTTTTACCGTATCGGCCGATATCTCGGCGTCCCGGTCAAGGTAGGAGAGATAACTGACGCGTTCCCCGGCCGCGTTGAGGAAATCCCCCTGTTGTTCAAGTTCCAGCGCGCGCGAACGGTGCAGTTGTGCCTGCATGCGGCGCTCGTTCAGTAACCGCTCGCTTTCCTGCTCCGCCTGCGCCGGTTCAGGAGACTCCTTGACCTCCAGTGTACAGCCCTGCAGCAATGCAATAATGAGCAGGCAATTGATAGAAACTCGCATACGTTTATTCTATAGGGAAATGAGACCAAGTTGTTACATTAATGTTTGCCCCTCCGTCGTCATTCCCGCGAATGCGGGAATCCAGTAAAATACACTGTCCCGAAGGGACACATATCAACGAGTATGTGAAAAGACCATGGCAACCGACCCCGGCACCCTGTACATCGTAGCGACCCCGATCGGCAACCTTGAAGACCTGAGCCCGCGCGCGCAGAGAATCCTGTCGGCCGTCGACCTGATCCTGGCGGAAGACACGCGCCATAGCGCCAGGCTGTTGCGCACGTTCGATATCCGCACCAGGACCCTGGCTTTCCATGAGAACAACGAGGAGCGCATGACCGGGCGCATCATCAGCAGGCTTGCCGCCGGCAGCAGCGTTGCCCTGGTTGCCGACGCCGGCACTCCGTTGATCAGCGATCCGGGTTTCAAGCTGGTCAGGCAGGCTCATGCGCAGAATATCCCGGTCTCGCCGGTACCCGGACCGGCGGCGTTGATCGCGGCCCTCTCGGCAGCCGGCGTCGCGCCCGGGAAGTTCCTGTTCGAAGGTTTTGCCCCGGCCAGGGCGGAAGCCCGGCGCAAGCGCATGTCGGCGCTGGCCGGCGCGGCGCACACCCTGGTGTTTTACGAAACCCCGCACCGGATCAAGGCTTTCCTGGGCGATGCGGCAACGATTTTCGGCGCCGGCAGGGAAGCGTGCATTGCCCGGGAACTGACCAAGAAGTTCGAGACCATACGTCATGGAACACTTGGCGGGTTGATTGACTGGATGGAGAGTGATCCGGACCAGGGCAAGGGCGAATTCGTGGTCGTCATTGCCGGCGCAGGGGAAGAACACGCCGACAGCGCCGAATTGACGGCCCTGCTAAGGGTGCTGCTCAAGTCCCTGAGCCTGAAGCAGGCCGTGCAGATCACAGCCGAACTGACCGGGGCCGGCCGGAACGAAATCTATGACCTCGCCGTCACCCTGCAGGATAAAGTGTCCCTCCGGGACGAGTAATCGACTGGATTCCCGCCTGCGCGGGAATGACGGCTTTGTGCTTTTGTCATAAAGTGTCCCGAAAAATCTTCGGGGTCAGAGTAAGAAATTCGAAGAATTTTTACTCTGACCCCTGTGATCGGGTCGTGGAATAGTCCTCCGGCAGGGGGCAACTGCAGAACAGGTTCCGGTCGCCGTGCAGGTTGTCCACGCGGCCTGTCGGCGGCCAGTACTTATCATCCCTGATCGCGTCCATGGGATAGAATGCCTGCTGTTTGCCGTAGGGCATGGTCCATTCGGGCTCCAGCAGCAACCGGTGTGTGTGCGGCGCGTTCTTCAACGGGTTGTTGTCCCGGTCCCACTCGCCCCGTTCGACCATCGCGATCTCCCCGCGGATGGCTATCATGGCGTCGCAGAAGCGGTCCAGTTCGCGCTTGTTTTCACTCTCCGTGGGTTCAATCATCAGGGTGTCCGGCACCGGGAAGGACATGGTCGGGGCATGGAAACCATAATCCACCAGGCGTTTGGCGATATCGTCCACGGTGATATTGCAACTGTGCCTGACAGGGCGCAGGTCGAGTATGCATTCATGGGCTACCATGCCGTTCTTGCCGGTATAAAGGATAGGGTAATAATCACGCAGCCGGGCGGCGACGTAGTTGGCGCCCAGGATGGCCACCAGGGTCGCCCTGCGCAAGCCGTCCGCGCCCATCATGGCGATATAGGCCCAGGAGATGGTCAGGATACTGGCCGAGCCCCAGGGCGCGGCTGAGACCGCGCCGACGGTGCCTGCATCGCCCGCGGCGGGGTTCACGCCTTCCACCAGCGGGTGGTCCGGCAGGAACGGGGCCAGGTGCTGTTTCACGCCGATGGGTCCCATGCCCGGCCCGCCGCCGCCGTGGGGGATCGCGAAGGTCTTGTGCAGGTTGATGTGCATCACGTCCGCGCCCAGTTCGGCCGGCCGGGCGATGCCCGTCAGGGCGTTCATGTTGGCGCCGTCCAGGTACACCTGGCCGCCGTGTTCGTGCACCAGTTCGCAGATGTCGATAATCCCGGCTTCATACACTCCGTGGGTGGACGGGTAGGTGACCATCAGGGCGGACAGGCGCGCGGCATGCCGCTCCGCCCTGGCGCGCAGGTCGTCCAGGTCGATGTTGCCGTCGTCGTCGCAGGCGACCACCACCACCTCCATGCCTGCCATGACCGCGCTCGCCGGGTTGGTGCCGTGGGCCGAGGCCGGTATCAGGCACACGTTACGCTCGCCCTGGCCCTGCTGTTGCTGGTACTTGCGGATCACCAGCAACCCGGTGTACTCACCTTGGGAACCCGCGTTGGGCTGTAGCGAGAAGGCGGTGAAACCGGTGAGATCGCACAGCATGTCTTCCAGTTCCTCGAACAACTGCATGTAGCCCTGGGCCTGGTCCAGGGGTACGAACGGGTGGATGGCGTTGAAATCCCGGTATGACAGGGCTTCCAGTTCCGTTGCCGCGTTCAGTTTCATGGTGCACGAGCCCAGCGGGATCATGGCCCGGTCCAGGGCTATATCGCGGCGCGCCAGCCGGCGCATGTAGCGCATCATCTCGGTTTCGCTGTGATACAGCTCGAACACGGGGTGCTGCAGTATGGCGCTGCTGCGGAACAGTTGCGCGGGAATGCATTCCTTCAGGCCGCGGTCCAGTTCGTCGATGTCCAGCCGTTGTTCCGCGTCGGAGGCGAACACCTTCCACACGGCCGTGAGTTCCGCGCGGGTGGTGGTCTCATCGAACGCGATGCCGAGATAATCGGCGTCATACACCCGCAGGTTGATCTGCGCCTCGCGGGCCTTGGCGGCAAGACGCCGGGCGCGGCTGGGCACACAGACCTTTATCGTGTCGAAATAGCGGCTGCTGACGACGCGGTAACCGAGTTGCTCCAGGCCGGCGGCGAGTACCTGGGTCAGGCGATGGACCCGTTCCGCGATCAGGCGCAGTTCCGCCGGTCCGTAATAGATGGCGTAGAAGCTCGCGATGACCGCCGGCAGCACCTGCGAGGTGCAGATATTGCTGGTGGCTTTGTCCCGGCGGATGTGCTGTTCGCGGGTTTGCAACGCCATCCGCAACGCGCGGTCTCCCCGGTTGTCTATGGACACGCCGATGAGGCGTCCGGGCATGGAACGCACGAATTTTTCCCTGGATGCGAAATACGCGGCATGGGGGCCGCCGTAACCCATGGGCATACCGAAGCGTTGGGTATTGCCGACCACGATATCCGCATCCATTTCACCGGGAGGCGTTAGCAGCACCAGGGCGAGGATGTCGGCGGCGACGCTGACGATCGCCCCCTGTCCGTGGGCCTGTTCTATCGGCCCGCGCAGGTCCGCCACTTCGCCGCTGCTGCCGGGGTACTGGAACAGGGCGCCGAATACGTCCCTGTCCGCCAGGTCCGAAAGCGGGTCCCCCACGTGCACTTCGTAACCGAACCAGTGCGCCCTGGTCCGCACCACCGAGATGGTCTGCGGGTGGCAGTCCCGATCGACGAAGAACAACCTGCTGTCCTTTTTGCCTACGCGTTTTGCCATGCTCATGGCCTCTGCCGCGGCCGTGGCTTCATCGAGCATGGAGGCATTGGCGATCTCCATCCCGGTCAGGTCGGTGATCATCTGCTGGAAGTTAAGCAGGGCTTCCAGGCGGCCCTGGCTGATCTCGGCCTGGTAAGGCGTGTAGGCGGTGTACCAGGCCGGGTTCTCCAGCACGTTGCGTTTTATCACCGCCGGCATGATGGTGTCGTGATAGCCCATGCCGATCATGGAGGTGAACACGCGGTTTCTCCTGCGCATGCGGCGCAGGCGCACACCGACCTCGCGTTCGCTGATGGTCCGGGTCAGCGCCAGCGGCTGTTCGGATATGATGGATTCGGGAACGGCCCTGTCGACAATCTGTTCCAGGTCATCCAGGCCCAGGTAAGTCGCCATTTCCCGGATCTGGTGCCGGTCCGGGCCGATGTGACGGCGGGTGAACCCGCCCCGCATTTCTAGTTTTTCCAGCTTCATGGTCTGTAATAACGATGTTTGATGAATGGGAGTTCCGTTACGCGGATTGTATGTGTACATCTGCGGATGTCCATGAGTTTTTTCAGCTTCACGGTCGATAATAGCGATGTTTGATAAATGGGAGTTCCGCTACGTGGATTGTGTGTGTGCGCCCGCGGATGTCCACGCGTAATTCCGTCCCTGTTTCGGCATATTTCCGGCCGACGTAACCCATGGCGACCGGGCGGCCCACACTGGGCCCGAACCCGCCGCTGGTAATCCTGCCCACGGCCTGTTTCTCCGTATCGAGAATCGTTGCTCCCGCGCGCACGGGGACCCTGCCTTCCACGAGAAAACCGCGCCGCAGCCTGCCGGTGGGCGCTTCCAGTATTTTCCCTGCGCCGGGAAACCGCGCCGGCGCCGAACCGTCCCGGTATTTCCTTGCGATAGCCCGGGTCAATCCGGCTTCCGCGGGCGTTGTCGCCGCATCGATGTCCTGGCCGTGGAGACACAGGCCCGCCTCCAGCCGCAATGAATCCCGGGCGCCCAGGCCGGCCGGTTCCACTTCACTATGCCGCAACAGGGCTTCCGCCAGTGGTACGGCCCCCGAACCGGGAACGGAAATCTCGAAGCCGTCCTCCCCGGTATAGCCGCAGCGGTTGATAAACGCGGGGACCCCATCAAGACTGGTTTCGGCCGCGCTAAGGAACGGCATGGTTTTGCACTCCGGGTACAGGTTCGCCAGTACGTCTGCCGCCCGCGGCCCCTGTAACGCCAGCAAGGCCCGGTCATGCAGCATTTCCACCGCGTAGTCCGGCCCCAGGACCTGCCTGAGGTAGGCATAATCGGTTTCCCGGCACGCGGCGTTGACGACCATGAACAGGTGTTCCGGAGTCCGGGTCAGCATCAGGTCATCGACGATTCCGCCCTCCGTGTTGGTGAGCAGCGTATAGCATTGCCGGTACGTCGCCAGGGCGCTGATATCGCCGGTCACCAGGCGTTCCATCGCCTGCTCGATGCCTCTCCCCGACAGGCGCACCTGTCCCATATGGGAAACGTCGAACAGGCCGGCGCCGCTGCGGGTATGGAGATGCTCCGCCATGATCCCGCGCCGGTACTGCAACGGCATTTCATAACCGGCAAAGGCCGTGAACCTGGCGCCCTGCTGCGCATGCAGGTCATGCAACGGCGTTTTTTTCAATGCGGTATTCATAAAACAAGAATACAGGACACCCAAGGAAATTATATGGGTGTCCTCAATTTTAAAGGCGCGAGCGGGTCCTGGCGATAAAATTCGCACAGGCGCCTGTAAACAGAGGGATATTCAGCTTCAAGCACACCAGGAGTATCAAAGAAATACTCGCTCGTCACTGCAAAGAACTCACCGGGGTCCGTGGCTGCGTATTCATCCATCACCGGCGTGTCGCCTGCGTTGATACGGCGTTTCAGGTCCTCGAAGGCGGCGCTGAAGTCGCGGTGCCAGGTCTCCGGATCCATATCCCGGTGCAGTGGCGGACGGCCGTTTGCCTCACCGTGCAGCATATCAAGCTTATGAGCCATCTCATGGATAACGACGTTATAACCCTCACCCTGTCCTGACGCCAGAATATCCTCCCAGGACAGGATGACCGGGCCGCGAAACCAGGACTCACCGGCGCGGGCCTCATCCCATTCATGTTCGACCCCGGCTTCGTCCACCTCATGTTCACGCGCGACGAAACCGCCGGGATAGACCACAACACTCCGCCACGGGGCGTAGGCGTCAAGACCCAGGGCGAGGACCGGCAGGCACGCCTGGGCCGCGATCACGACAAGATCAGCCGTTTCAAGGCGCTGTCCGCGTACCGGTTCAATGGACTTGCTTGCCAAAAAACGCGAGGAAAGTTTCCTGAGTTTTAAGCGTTCGCCGTCATCAAGCATGTCAAGCATGGGGATAACGTCGAGCGCCGCTGCCCAGTCGGCTTTACTGATAAACTTGCGACTACGATGCCACATGCAGATCTCAGTCCTCAGTTACGACTACTCGTAAGCCCATGTTCCACCTGCGCTGTTTAAAGGTTACAGCATAGCGCAAAAGAGATACGGGGTTCGTGTGTCGATAACATCTACGCCGCAAGTGGCGCGGCGGCCGATTCCGGACTAATATATACATGGGAGTCAGCCGGGCAATCGCTGTCGTGACCGCCTGGTTCAACCAGAACG
>JAPPLI010000077.1:0-4053 GCA_028819495.1 Gammaproteobacteria bacterium
ACCCCCGTTTTTACCGGGATTCCGGCACCCACCGGGCGTTAGCGGGAATTGCTGAAAGAGATAGAGGCTGCGGATTTATCCAGTCCATCGATTACGATTGATTTTTTTGACGCGCTGAAACGGGTATTGACGCCGACAAGAAAGCAGGGTTAGAGATTCGAAACGGGTCTCTTCAGGCCATTTTGCCTGTTTGTAGTCCCCTACTCAATAGGGGAGGGCGATGCGGGGCGGATGTAGGCTGGGGGCAAGGGATGATGCGACGGCGGCGAACCTGGCCGTTGCGGTAGGGTATCGGTGGTAGACTAAGTCAACACGTCCAAGTTGGCGTTACGCAGGTGCAGTTGCATGGTAGAGGAAATGAAGCAAAAATTACAAGATAATCACCTTAACACGGATAACTATCGAAAATACTTGGAAGAGTGGGACTTGAAGATAGAAATGAAAACTGGCTATGACGAAAAGTTAGCTCGTAATATACTTAAAGTATTATCCCGCGTACACCCAGAAGGTTTTGATCTCCCGGAAGAAATCAAAACACACGATGGTTATATTTCGACGTTGTACGTCCTGCTTCAAGACGAACTTGTGGAAGGGCCAAAAATACAAAAGGCTCAGAGTGGTAAGCTGCTTATGATCTCGTCGAAGCCTGTAGCAATTACTTGGCGTGGACGAGAGAAGCTCAAACCAGATTGGAATAAGAGGTTAACGCTAATTTTCCTTGGGTTAACTGCAAGTGCAACAGTAGTAACGGCTTTTACACAGTGTTCCTCAACTCTTACAAGACAAGAAACAAGTGAGCAGACATCATACAAGACTGAACAAACATCGCTGGGTACGTGTGCGAAAGACGGTACTTAATGCTGCGAAGTGAACTGTCTTGATTTACGGAGTAGCTTGGGATATGGAGTACCCAGAATACTGTGGAATGTCATTTTGGGTTTCCTTCACAACGTCACTTAAAGCCGCCAATTTTTTCAAAAGATTTCAAGCAACAGGACATTCATTTGATGGGGCTGGATTTTGAGTTATGTATCAATTTGATTTCGATATGGCAATCTACCGCTTTCGCATATTTTTTTATCATCGCCAACGAGGGAGACTGTTTGCCGCCGACGAGCGCGGACTCAAGCCGGGCAACCGCGGGGGCTATTGTACCCATCCTGTCTGCGATTTCCGTCTGGCTCAGGCCGGTTCTCTCCCGCGCCAGGAGCATTTCCCGCAGCAACGCAAACTCCGGCTCCAACGTATCGTATTCCGCCTTGACACCCGGGTCGGATAACGCCCTGCGTTTCAATTGTTCATGCTTCGTCACGTAAAATCTCCCCCATTCGCCGTCTGGCAAGTTGCAGTTCCCTCACCGGTATTTTCTGCGACTTTTTGATGAAAACATGGAGCATAACAATGCGAAACAATTCCGGGGACACAACACTTAATTCTGATTATTCTCCCAGGAGTTTGCGTTGACATATACGGGTTAGTTCCCGATGAGTGGCAGCTTTCACTGCAATGTCCAGAAAGACAGGAAAATATTTAAATCCGGAAAAGTGGTTCAAGGTCGAAATGTTTGCAAATTCAACTCTCGAATCATTTTAAAGTGTTTCACGTTGCCGCTTAACAGCGGCAGGCTATTTTCGACCGCTGTGGAAGCTATGATTGCATCGCCTGCTCACATACCGGAAGACAAGGAATATTTTTCGATATACATCGCGGCACGATGCCCGATGCTTTCAGTCAATGGCAACATAGTGAAATTGAAATCAAACAGGAAGTCTTTGATGTATTGAATCTGTTTTTTATTACGTGCTCCTTGTAATAATTCCATGTAACTCTGGACCGACAAATACCGGTTGTCTGTAGTATCGATTATTCCGGCAGCTTTCTTATTCCCGCGTTGCGCCCAGATAAAAATATCTGTATCAAAGATCATCCGTTCTCAAATCCCTGAGTTTACTTAATTCATCCTGAGGCGATAAGGTTTTGTCTTTATTCATACCAAAAAAAGCATGATCCCGAACTTTCTTCACAAGTGGCGGGTTTTCAGGTGATGTATGGACGGAGGCGCTTTCCTGGCCGAAAACAGATATATCTTCTTTCCGGGCAGGTGCCTTGGGCGTGTTATCCATTATCTCGTTTACCTACTATGAGTAACCGGCATTTTGCATGTACAAATGAAGCCTTACACTGCTGACAGTATAGGCAGAATAAAAGCTTGACGCAATATGGTTTTTGTATTTATTATCTGTAATTCTACTCCGCTGGAGGCTGCGCGTAGTCTGAGCCTGCCAGTAAAACGGAAACACAATAACAAGTCATGGAGGATACCTTTATGAAATCACGTCAACAGTCAGGGTTTACCTTGGTGGAAATCGCCGTCGTGCTGGTCCTTGTCGGACTCCTGTTGGGCGGCATCCTCAAAGGCCAGCAACTGATAAGCAGCGCCCGGGTGCGCAATATGGCGGACCAGAACGCCGGCATCCAGGCTGCGTATTACGGTTTTATCGACCGCTACCGGCAGGTCCCCGGCGACATGCCGGCGGCGCTGGCGTGCCGCGCCATCAGTGCGGAGGTCGACGCCAACTGTGGCGGGACGCCTACCATCGGCGGCAACCAGAACGGGCGCATCGACCGCTGGGAGGAAGCCGGCGCGGTCTGGGCGCACCTGGCTCATTCCCGCCTGCTCAACGGCAGCTACGGCGGGAACACGGCTACGGCAACACAGTATGAGGCCGGCGTATTGACCGGACAGGTGCCCGGCAACGCCTTCCAGCAACCCGTCCTGCTGGGGTTTACCGACGATTATGACGACGGGGGCGCCGCATCCGGTTCGACCGTGCGCCTGGCTTACGTATTCGGCGCCGGCGTCACCCCGAGCCTGTTGCGCGAGCTGGACGTGAAACTGGACGACGGCGACCCGGGCCGCGGCGTTGTGCGCGGCGCGGTGAATACGGCGAAGCCCGGAGAGAGCACGGTGGGGGGCGACGACTTCGGAACCGGCGCTCCCGGCAGCGAAGTCATATTGTGGTCGTCCACTACCGGCGCGCCCTGCATCAATAACGCGGATGCAACGGGTTCCTCCTGGAACGTGGACAGTGACAATACCCGTTGCAACGCGCTGTTCCTGTACTGACCCGGCCAGGGTCGTTAACCAACCGACGCAGGCGGCGCACCAGGCCATGCCGGTTCCGGCCATACGCATACAGGGGCTGACAAAACAGCGCGGCGGAAAAACCGTGTTGTCGGGCCTGGACCTGGTGGTGCCTGAGGGCGACTGCATGGGCCTGGTGGGGGTTAACGGCGCCGGCAAAACCACCTTGCTGAAATGCCTGCTTGACCTCGATGCGGCCACCTCGGGAGAGATTGCCGTCTTCAACAGGAAGCACAGCCTGGCCGCAGCCAGGGCGCGCCTGGCTTACCTGCCGGAACAGTTCCGGCCACCGGGTTACCTAAACGGCTGGGAGTTCCTGCGTTATACGAGCGGACTCCACGGCAATGAATTCAACCGCGAGCGGGTAAGGGAGGTTATGGACATACTGGATCTGGAGATTGCAGAGCTGGATAAACTTGCCATACGCCTGTCGAAAGGCACAGCGCGGAAACTGGGACTGGCCGCCTGCCTGCTGAGCGGAAAAAAGCTGCTCGTCATGGATGAACCCATGAGCGGCCTGGACCCGCGGGCGCGGGTCTGCCTGCAAACCCACCTGCTGGAGCTGAAACGGCAGGGTGTTACCTGCTTTTTCACTACCCACCTGCTGGTCGACGCGGAAAAACTGTGCGACAGCATAGCCATATTGCACCGGGGCGGAATCCGTTATATCGGGTCGCCCGCCGCCTGCTGCCGGCATTTCAACGCAGTTGACCTTGAACAGGCTTTTTTACGTTGCGTGGGAGGCGCTCGATAGTTGGGGTGATATCCGGGGTCAGAGTAAGAAATTCGCAAGAATTTTTACTCTGACCCCAATAATTCCATTAGATAACGATAAGCCTGCCGATATATACCCGGAATTTTACTCTCCCGAGGACCTGCCACGTTGCATTGTTTTATGTTATTGGCAA
>JAPPLI010000077.1:4153-5751 GCA_028819495.1 Gammaproteobacteria bacterium
GGAATTTTACTCTCCCGAGGACCTGCCACGTTGCATTGTTTTATGTTATTGGCAACAAGCCAGTCACGAATATCGTCCATTGCAGGCGGGTCGTCGAGATCGACAACCAGCGCCGGCCTACCGTAACTCCTGGCGAAGCCCAGGGTTGCAGCCGTACCTCCCTCCAATTGATTCCTGTTCAGGATAAGGGTGCCGTCGCTGTCCTCGACGTTTTTCCTGGTCCTGTCAACATATTCCGGCGAATCCGTTTCAACCAGGCGGTAACGTCCGGGAATTATTCCATCTTCGGCGCTCCTGCCGGCAGGGCACCAGCCGCCATGGGGAATATCAAGAGCGATGGCGCAGTCCAGCGCGGCGCGATCCACGCCTGTCTGTCCGCCGGATACGATTTTTTCTATCTTAACCACCGGCGACCCGGTGTTTTGTCCTGATGTAATCCTTATGGGAGATATACAGCAAATCGGCGATTTTCCTGATGTAATACTCTTCGTATTTATCCAGCACCGCATCGGCAAACGCGACCTTCCAGAGCAATTCGATGATGCTGATCTTTTCCGTTGCGTCCAGGTTTTCATTCAGCATGCGGGTGAACTCGTGCAGGGAAACGGCGAGATCGACTTCCCGGCGCGCCAGGTCGATTAACTCATCCACCTGCCCGGCGGCGATGTTGAAGTGATTGACCAGCGCGGTTTTGATGACTGCAAGTTCTTCACTGTCGACGGATGAATCAGCCAGGCTGATTTCAATCATCAATACGGCCGCGGCCAGTTCCACCCGGTTGCCGGGGGCGGCGCTGTCGCGGTCGCCGCTGTCCTGGAGGCCGCGTTCAAAGAATTCCCTGATGGATTTAAGCATTCACCTATTTTAAACTCTGGCAGCTAATGCGCAACATCCGGGTATATACGGAATCGCCCTTGGCGGTTTCCACAACAGCGGTCCTGTCCAAAGAGGCGTCACACCACTTGCTGCGGGTTCTTCGTTGCCGCCGGAATGATCACATCACTTTGTTTAACGGTCTGGGTGGGAGTTATACGGGCAGGATTGTTTCGGCTTCTGCTCACCTGGTTGAGGTTGAAATCCTGGATTTTGAGCCGGAGACCGCAGAGCCCGGGTTGCTGATCACACTGGGGCTGGGCATATCGCGCAGCCTGCACATGGATTATGCCGTGCAGAAATCCGTTGAACTGGGCGTACATACAATCGTCCCCCTGTTCACGGAGCGCGGCAACGTAAAGCTGGATAAAAACCGCGCCACGTCGCGTATGGAACACTGGGAGAAAATCATTATCCATGCCTGTGAGCAGTCCGGTAGAAATATCCTGCCCGTTCTGGACAGTCCCCGCGATTTGCATGAGTGGGTGTCGAACTGTCAAAGTCCGGGGCGTTTTGTGCTGGCGCCGTCGGCAAGGCAAAACCTTGCCGGGCTGGCGGGGATGATTGACCGGGAAGCAAGCATACTGGTGGGACCTGAAGGGGGCTTGACGGATGCGGAACAGGCGGCTGCGGAACAACGTGGGTATATACCGGTAAAACTCGGTCCCCGTACGCTCCGCACCGAGACCGCTGCAGTTGCGGCACTGACTGCACTGCAGGTTCTT
>JAPPLI010000077.1:5851-7649 GCA_028819495.1 Gammaproteobacteria bacterium
GATATAATGGTATTTTTTTAACTTGGAAGCTTACATGGTCGCTACTGCAGCAGAGATTGTACCGCACCTGACGACGGCCCTGACCGGCCCGTTGAACATCATTGAGAGCGTCATCCTGGATAGGCAGTCCAGGATCGAAGCCTGGTTTCGCTCCCAATGGCGCAAGACACCGGCGCCGTTATACGTATCCGTCGACCTGAGGAACGCCGGTTACAAGATAGCGCCTGTCGACACCAACCTGTTCCCCGCCGGGTTCAATAACCTTAACCCGGTCTTCGAGTCCCTGTGCATACAGGCGGTGCAGTCGGCGCTGGAACGGCTGGACAGGCCGGTGGACCGGGTATTGATCATTCCCGAGAACCACACCCGGAACATGCATTACCTGGAGAACCTTGCCATATTGCAGGGGATTTTTGAAAAAGCGGGTTTTGAGACCCGGACAGGTTCCCTGTTGCAGGGACTGGACGAAGAGATGCACATCGACCTGGACAGCGGTTCAACCGTTTGCCTGGAACCCCTGCTCAGGGAGGGGGCCAGTGTGTGCGTGCGGGATTTCCGGCCGGAACTGCTGGTACTGAACAATGATTTATCATCCGGCATACCGGATTTTCTGCAGGGAGTGGACCAGCTCATCATGCCCCCGGTCAACCTGGGCTGGTCGGACAGGTCGAAAACCGTCCATTTCAATTTTTATCGTGACATTGCCAAGGAATTCTCGTCGCTGCTGGATATCGACCCCTGGCTGATTGAACCCCTGTTCCGCAACTGCGGAGAAGTGGACTTCATGAAACGGGCTGGTGAATCCTGTCTTTCGAGAAACGTGGAATCATTACTGAACGCCATCCGTAAAAAATACGATGAATACGGCATAACCGATGATCCGTTCGTGATGATCAAGGCGGATTCCGGCACTTACGGCATGGGCGTGATGTCCGTGCAAAGCCCGGAGGAAGTTCACGACCTGAACCGGAAACAAAGGACGAAAATGGCTACCGTCAAGGAAGGACAGAAGGTGACCAAGGCCATGATCCAGGAAGGCGTGCATACCCATGAAACCTGGGACAAACCTGATACGGTGGCGGAACCGGTGATTTATCTCATCGACCAGAACGTGGTAGGCGGTTTCTACCGGGTGCATCCGCAACGGGCGACCAATGAAAACCTCAATTCACCGGGCATGTATTTCGAACGCCTGGCATTCGAAGAATGCTGCAATTCCCCGGACAAGGATCAATCGCCGGATGCCCACCCGAACCGCTTTTACACGTACGGCGTTATTGCCAGGCTCGCATCCCTGGCGGCGGCAAGGGAAATGAAGAACCTGGGGTGAACTGCTGAAAAAACAGTTGACTCCCGGCAAAGAATTGCCTATATTTAATAGTGAGTTATTAATTTTTGACAGGGGTTGTTAAACCACCCACACACTGAGGGAAGTTCATGCAAATCAGGGAAGATGCCTACAGCAACAGGTCGTCTCTGACCGCAGACAAGCGATATTTCGGTTATCCCGCCAATGCGGTTCTTTTCCTCTTTAGCGTAGCTGCGCTGCTGGGCGCGCAGTTGCGCTCTGTCGTGCTGTTTTTGCTCATTTCATGTTTCGGCCTGGTCATACTTAACCTGGTATGCCGGAACGACCCGAACGGGATTGCCGTCTGGTTGTATGTGATTAGAAAAAGGCTGTTGAAACGGATTACCTGCCTGCGCGCGGACCTCGTCGCCGACAGGCCGTTCATTTTTACCGAGTAATGTTAAGGAAACTCTGATTAAGAGTTTCCTGCGATACATGGATGTGTCGCCA
>JAPPLI010000165.1:0-45881 GCA_028819495.1 Gammaproteobacteria bacterium
CCGTGGAAAAAGGATGTGAATGTTCAGTGGTAACCCTGCTCTCCGTCGCCATGCGCGTGTGCCCCAAAGCGTGGGTGCCCCGCATAGCGGAGACCCCGAAACGGTCTACCACATCAGACGGCAGGCCTTTTTCCTTGTAGATCTCCATACTGGCGCCGGTGCTGTTGACATACAGTTCCGGGTGTTCCCCGGAAACCCATTCCCGGAACCGGCTTGCCGGTGCATCAATGGTCACGACGGCATGGTTTTCCACAGGCTTCAGGCTGCCGGAGCCCTGGAAAACCCGGGAAACCTCGTCATCCATCGCCTGCCAGTCGAACTCACCCTCCCTGCTGAGCAGGGTGATCTTGGTCATAGACCCGGGCGCGCGATCACGGTAAACGGCGACGCCGGTACTGTCGGGACCCCGTTCCGTCATCTCGATGAGCATGCCCGCCAGCAACTCGCCCAGACGCTCTTCTATGACCGGTGATTTACTGAATAAACCGACTATTCCGCACATAAGCCCTGTAATGTAGGATGAGACTGCGCCAATATTCGTATGCCTCAATAACCGGATAAGAATATTATCAAACTTCCGGGAAAAAAGCGGTCACGGGCACTTTCAGTACCCTGGCGATACATCGTTGTATCGCAGGCAACCCTGACTTGATCAGAGTTTCCTTAAGCTGCCACAGCACTTTTCAGTGCATCTACCCTGTCAGCCTGTTCCCATGGTAACTCAATATCATAACGGCCAAAATGACCGTAAGCTGCGGTACTGGTATAAATCGGCCGTAACAGGTCCAGCATGTCTATAATCCCCTTGGGCCGCAGGTCAAAGACCTGTCTGACCAAGGCGGTAAGGGTCTCTTCACCCAGGATACCAGTGCCATAGGTGTTAATTGAAATTGACGTGGGTTCTGCCACGCCTATGGCGTAGGATAACTGTACTTCGCATTTTGACGCCAGGCCTGCTGCTACGATATTCTTGGCCACATAGCGTGCGGCATAAGCCGCTGAACGGTCGACTTTGGATGGATCCTTCCCCGAGAACGCGCCCCCACCATGGCGCGCCATGCCTCCATAGGTATCTACGATGATTTTCCTGCCTGTCAAACCGCAATCCCCCATGGGGCCACCAATCACAAACCGGCCTGTAGGGTTGATGTGGTACCGGGTATCTTTACTCAACCATTTTGCGGGTAACACCGGTTTGATAATTTCATCCATGACGGCTTCTCGTAAACCGGATATTTCGATGTCCGGACTGTGTTGTGTGGACAGGACTACTGCATCAATGCCGCTTGCCACACCGTTTTCATAGCGAAATGTGACCTGGCTTTTTGCGTCGGGTCGCAACCAGGACAAAGCGCCTTTCTTTCTGACTTCCGCCTGGCGCCTGACAAGACGATGTGCGTAATCAATTGGAGCCGGCATCAATGTATCGGTTTCGTCGCAAGCGTAGCCAAACATCAGCCCCTGGTCGCCGGCGCCCTGATCCCTGTCGTCGCCTTCACCTTCATTCACTCCCTGTGCAATATCCGGAGATTGCTTATCGATGGACACCATCACCGCACAGGACTCCCAGTCAAACCCCAATTCAGAACTGTTATAGCCAATCTCGCGGATTGTCTGCCTGGCGATATCCGCCTTATCTACATTACTGTGGGTGGTTATCTCGCCTGCTATTATTACCATTCCGGTGGTGATCATGGTTTCACAGGCAACTCTGGCTGCCGTATCATTAGTCAATATGGCATCAAGAACAGCATCAGATATCTGATCTGCCATCTTGTCCGGATGGCCTTCGGATACGGATTCCGAAGTAAACAGATAATTATTTTCCATGCTTCAGCTTTCTGAACCTACCATTCAGAACCTATTGCCACACCAAATGACCTGGGCATCCCTCTCTTCTGCATTGGCGCACCTGCAAAAGGCTCATCAAGCTTCTTGTCATAATACTTCTCGTCAAATAAATTCTTGCTCCAAAGGGAGACATAGAACTGTTCGCTGGCTGGAGAGTACTTGATTTGAGCATTCACGACTTGTCTGGAAGCAGTTCGCTCTTCCGGGAAATTAAAAGCGCGACCTTCCTGCTCATCTTTATAACTGTAGCCTATCCGAGGTACCAAGGTGGCGCCGCCCGAAAAGGTATGGAAATACTCTATAGAGAAACCAGCAGTTACTTCGGGTGTATTGGAAGCTTTGTTTCCGGTAAAGTCTTCCAGGGTGATGGAGTTAAAATACTCTGAGTATGTGGCATCGGTGTAGCCAACTGCGCCGGAGATGAGCCACTGATCATCAGGGCGGAAGTTAAGTTCCACTTCTCCCCCCTTGGTTTCAAGCTCTGCTGCGTTAGTCCTCGCAAAAGCTAAACCACCACTTGGGGTAGAGATTTGCAGATTTGCCTGATAATCTTTGACGATGGTATAGAAAGCAGCCGCATTAATCTGAAGCCGCTGATCCAGCAGTGTGAATTTCCCGCCGATCTCGAAACTGTCAACCTTTTCAGGGTCCACCACTAGCAGTACCCCTATGTCCGACCCGCCAACATTAAACCCACTGCCCTTGAATCCCCTGTCATAACGGAAGTAAAGCATTGTATCGAAGCTATCGAAGTTGGGGCGGTATTCAACGCCCGCCCGCCAGGTTACCACGTCGTTATTCGTATCACGGTATGCTTTGGGCACATAGTCAAACCCACTGAAGAGGTCGGTATATTGCCATTCCAATTCCTTGTCAGTTATGCTGAATCTCACGCCGCCTAAAACAGATAATTGCTCCGATATTTCATAATTGGCATGAGCAAAAACTGCGCCTTCACGTGTACGCTGTCTCCATATCCTGGCATCATCTTCAAGGAAAAACCCTTCATTGGGTTCGTCAATCACGCCATTTCCGTTAAAATCGAGCCCTATGGTACCTACTCCTCCACCATCGGAAAATGTACTTCTAACATCTTCATAGTAACCAAATACACCCGCTACCCAGATGAATTTGTTCGTCCCCCCGGCAATGCGAATTTCCTGGCTGTACTGCTCATAGTCATCTGAATAACCACCAACCCAGGGGTTGAATTGGGCAAATCCACCTGCATTATTCAGGTCAGTTGGTCCGTGGCCATAATCTTCAATGGACGATGTTTCGCTCTCTTCATAGGCTGTGATAGTAGTTATGTCAACTTTGCCCATGGTAATGTTACCGGTTAGGATTGCTCCAAAGGCTTCGATATTTTCAGGTGCTTCGTCCAGACGTTGTGACACTTCATCCCAGTCTAATCCTTGAATATCTTCGGAAAAATAATAGTTGACATCGCCTTCATAGTCGCTGCCGTGAAGATTGAGCACCCACGTGCTGTCATCTCCCGTATATTCAAGAAGGGCGCGTGCTGCATACGACTCAGAATCCATAATGTCGTTGTCTAAATTCACATTCTCGGCCCAGCCGTCATCTTCCTTGTAAATGCCTGAGACGCGAGCAGCCAGCTTATCGGTTAATGGCACGTTTAAGGCTCCTTCAAACTCTTTCGCGTTAAAGTTGCCATAGCTTGCCCGTACGTAGCCCCCCAACGTATCTTCCGGCCGTTTGCTATAAAAACTGATGGCGCCGCCTGTGGTGTTGCGACCAAACAGGATCCCCTGAGGTCCGCGCGCTATTTCTACCCGTTCCAGATCAAAAATTTGCGCCATATGAACGGAACGAGAACCCTCAAATACTTCGTCGTGATATACACCGACAGGTTGCTGATCTGTTGAAAGGAATGATTCGGAGGTTCCCAAACCACGAATGGATATTTCCGGTCTGGAAGGAAAGAAGCTTGCGAAACCTGCATTGGGAAAAACGTAGGTGAGCTCATCAATATCCGATACGCCTGAATCCCGCAATACGTTACCGCTTAGCGCAGTAATGGCCACAGGGACATCATTTACTGATTGTACCCGGCGCTGCGCGGTCACAAAAACTTCTTCGAGCAGCGGCGCGTCCGCATACACTGTCATTGGTCCAAATATAACCGTACCTACAACGCAGATTGCAAATGAAAATCTGCTTATTCGTTTATTTTGATTCATGAATCCCCCTCCTAGAAGCTGTAGCTTATGCTGTCACCGAATTCGCTTATCCCTGTTTTAAAAATGATTATCACTTTAAAAACAGCGTGCTCGGTGAGTGCCTAAAACCAGTTTTTCAATCACGAATAAAGATATCAGCCACGCAACGCCAGCCATTCGGTCCGTTATAAAAGACACAAGTGCTGCGATCCTCGGTAGTAGTGCCATCAGCACCTTTGGCGTGGACAATTGCAAAATCAATCAAGACCTTCGATGGTTCGACGATAATGGTCTGGAGCTGCTCAACTCGAACGCTCTTGACCGCGCCACAAAGTCCTCCCAATATGTCCTTCACGACCGGGCCTTGAGAAAGTGGTAGCCCGGTTCCAACGAAGGTAACGTCCGGGGAATAAAATTCAGCAAGCAATCGGTCAACGTCATTCCCGGCAACTGTCTCTTCAAATATCTTGTATAAATTTGCAATGTCGTCGGATTTGTGTGTCTTCATGGCTAACCCGATTGGCGTTAAAATATTGTCTGGATTAAAACGTCACATCGCTAATGACCCAAACCACTATGTAAGACAGAACGTCGACCCGTTAGCTCACGGGCCACGCATCTGAGATTTCTTATCAACTGAATTGATTTTAGTACGGCGGACAATATTGGTATGTAACCACATATTGTTACATGCGGGGATCAAGTCGTTTCAAGTGCGTTACCGGGATCGGTAACGCAAATGCAGGGATCCGTTTGGAGTGGGATCTGTGTCAGCCGCGGACTTCGCCGTTATCCGGCAAACGCCGCCAGATCAATTCGGCTGTTCTGGCTTCGCTGGTAGCTTCCTCCAATCGGGCGCTGTTGGGAATTTAAACGGAGTTGTCCTCGGTCTTCTTTCCGGCGTTGAACGTATTGTGAACATCCCGGGCTACCCGGACGCCCGACTCGATAGCACCTTCCATAAACCCCCTGAACGCGGTTGCGCTGTCACCGCTCGCAAAATATATATTGCCCTCAGGTTCACGCAGGGCTTCATAATACTTGCTCAGAACACCAGGGCCGAATCCACACCAGGTGCCTTGTGAAAAAGGATCCAGATCCCATCTGTATGAAACTGTCTCCATTACTTCAATATCCGGCATCCACTGGCGAATGACCTCCTGAACCGCCTCCGGGTCTCCTCCATCAAAAAGACTCGCATCCGGTCCGTAGCCATCGACTATCACGCTGTCTTCCAGAATGTCCGTTGTCAGCAACAGGTGCAGCGGCATGTGACTGGGCGCGACAGCCAGTATCGGCGGCATTTTGCCTTTCAGGCGTGCGTTAATATGGGCGCCTTGCCCTCCTGCCATTTTTCCCTTTGAGACCGTCAACTTTTCAGGACTCAGGGGTGGCGTGAAGTCGATATTATGGTATGTATTGACAGGGGCCGCCAGCACGACGGCAGAGGCCTTGAACGTTTCGCCACCTTCGATTGTCACTGTTACGCCTGTGCCGGATTGTTCAATGGAGGAGACGGGCGACTGCAAGCGGTACTCAAACCCGCCATCTTCAACGATCTTCTCCACCAGGTGACTCGTCCCTTTCTTCAAACGGTAACTGGCGCCTTCCAGTGATGCCTGAACTCCGCCAAAAGCAGCAGTCAGGGCAAGTGACGGGACAAGCCCGACATCAGCCGCGGCACGCGCCAATGGCACTGAAGCCCAGTTGTCTGCGAAATCGCGCTCCTGTTGGGTAGGTAATGTCTTGACCCGGTCCATGACTGAAAACCTGTCGAGTTTCTCCACTGCTTCCCTGTTCGTCAAGGGAGCATAGGGATACGGAAACACCGTCCCGACATCCTCGAAGAATTTGAATATCGGCGGCACGAAAATCTCATAGAACTCCTCGGCCGGGGCGTTCATTGCCTTGCCGTCAGTGATCCAGTAACACCGCTCCGGCGCCAATACCCCGACTATGGGTTCAATTTCGAGCCCATAGCGCATTACCTCAGCCCACATGAAGGGTTCTTTCCAGGACAACATCAGTGCGCCGACCTCGTAAATCTTCCCGGCAAATTCAGAAGTAAAGGCGCGGCCGCCAAGCCGTCCCTGGGCTTCGAGCAATGTGACATTGTAATCCCTGTGAGCCAGGTCTCGCGCGCAGACGCAGCCTGCGAAGCCTCCCCCGATGACAATGACATCCAGATTTTCAGCATCCTTCCTGGTCGTGCAACCCTGCATCGCGGACCCCGCAGCGACAACGCCACCAATGGCCGCCATGCCGCCTAACACATCTCTTCGGCTTACCCCTTCCCAGCTACCCTGCGTTCCTGATTCTTTTTTTGGTCTGGTCATGATTCACCCTCCTGAATATTCCGAACCCGGGCCGGGTTCGGACACCGTGGCGTCTCGTCAGCAAATACTTCTGCCTGGGCAATATTAAGCATCATAGCATATGGCTTGAGGCTCCCCGGCAAATCGAAGCGTCGTGTAACATTCGGGTGTGACAGACGGGAATGAGTCAGTGAGATAGGCTATGATGCTGTTTTACTGCCAACCTGAGACAAGATTCGTTTATGGCGTCATACACACTTCAGGGCAGGATTCTTGCCGCCAGTGCAGCGGCCTATTGTATTGCCAATATTGCCTGGTGGCTGCAGCCTCCGCTCATACACGAGGTAATCATCCGGTATGGCGCGGGAGAAGCCGCGGCAGGCCTGGTTGCGTCGGCTGAGATGACCGTGATCGCCTTGAGCGCCGCCCTGTTCGGCAAACTGCTGGGCAGGCTGTCGTTGCGCCGGATTGCATCGATTGGTGTTGCCGTTTCACTTTCCGGCGCGGCCTGGTCCATTACGATTCAGGATTATGATTTACTTTTGACTTCGCGCCTCATTACCGGTTTCGGCGAGGGGGCCATGCTTGCTGCCGCGAGCGCTTCACTGGCGAACTTCAGGGATCCCGACAGGGCCTACGGCATCATTAACATCACCGCCATCCTGTTTTGTTCCGCGGCCGTTTTTTCCCTTCCCGTAACGGCGGGATATTTCAATCTGCAATACAATGTTTTTCCGACGATATTTGCAGGCATAGCCGTTTTGTCGTTACTTATACCCATGCTGCCGGGGAGTCCGGCCCGCGGTCAACTGCGCTCATCCGGCACCACCTCCCCCGCCCACGGGATCCTCTCCCCGAAACTCCTGATCCTGGTGGCTGCAGTATTTGTTGTATCCCTTGGGGCAGGCGCCATGTGGTCTTTCTATTACCTGTTGGGTGATATGGCGGGCCTGAGTGAAGAACAGGTTCACAACGCGGTAGGGACGGCGGCACTGGTTTCAGTATTCGGCGCTCTGCTGGCAACATTGGTCGGCGCCAGGTATGGACGCTTACTTCCCGTTACTCTTGGCATCATAGTCCTGATTGTAGCGATCAATGCCATGTCTCATTGGCATCACCCGCTTGCATTTCGCTTGGGAGCCGCCCTGAACGTAGTGGGCATGTACTTCCTTGTGCCCTATTTCCTTGGCTACGCGGCGGATCAGGACCCGTCAGGACGTGATGCGGCAGTCACTGCCGGCGCTTTCCTGTTAACCGGCGCGGTCGGCCCATATTTTGGCGGGTATATTATCGAGAACTTTGGCGCCGGTTCGATGGGCTGGATTGTATTGGTTGCCAATACGTCCGCATGGTATTTATTCCTTATCGTGAACCGGTCGCTGAAACAGAATGCTCCCGGCCCGGCACACCCTTGAACAGGCATAAGCAGATATTGATACAGGCTTCTTCTGTTATTGAGAAACTGGTAAGGAGGAAAACCAGGCTATGCAGCGTGCTGGTCCTGGGGGCCTGTTGCCTGTCAGGGTGCAACGGCGGCGATACGCCCGGTTCAGTGCGCAGCGAGGGGGACAGGCATGCGATCGGTACACAGGCAACCGGCATCGCAATCAACAGTGAGGGCGAAAAACTTTTCAGGCTTCGTTGCGGCGCCTGCCACTCAATTGACCCGGACCGACCCTCTGTCATAGGTCCCCACCTGGCAGGAATATTCGGCAGACCAGCCGGTTCCGTTGCAGGTTTTGCGTATTCCGAAGCGATGCGGTCTTACGGCAAAAAATGGACTCCGGAAAATATGGACGAGTTTCTGGAAAACTCGGGCGAACTGGTGCCGGGCAACCGCATGGCGTTTGTCGGGTTGAGTAACGCGGAACAACGAAAATTAATCATCGAGTATCTGAAGATATTCAGGTGATCCAATTCGCTTCCAGGGTGTGTTGGTTTCGATAAGAACTGCCGGCAAACGACAAAACCTTTGAAAGTAGAAAAGAAGAATCAAATGGCTGGAAATCGACAATTTGATATCACATCACTGGGTTACCTCGTGGTCGCCTCGGATGAACTGGGCGAATGGAAACGCTTCGCGGGAGCAGGTCTAGGCATGCAGGTGGTGGAGAAAAGCGCGAATACGATTGCCTTTCGGATGGACGACCGCACACAACGACTGGTGATAACAAGATCACCCCAGCCGGCGCGGTATACCATAGGCTGGCAGGCAGACTCGGCGCAGGCGCTTGATCGTATCGCGTCCAGGCTGGAAGAAGCAGGAATAGCGGTACGGCAAGGACCAGGCGCGCTCGCGGCTGAGCGAATGGTGAGAGACCTTATCACTTTCCAGGATCCTGCGGGTAACCGCATAGAAGTATTTTATGGTCCTGTTTTGCTTGATAAGCCATTTGTCCCCGGTCGTACGCACTCGGGATTTCGCACCGGTTCCCTTGGTCTCGGCCACGTCGTGCTCATATCCCCAAATATTAACGAGATGAAAGGCTTCTATCACGACCTGTTGGGGTTTCGAATCAGCGATTATATGTTTAAACCGTTTCATGCCTACTTCTTTCATATTAACAAACGGCATCACAACCTTGCTCTGATAGAACATGAACGAAATGGCATTCATCATTTAATGGTGGAACACACGATGTTTGATGACGTCGGGCAAGGGTACGATGTCATGTTGGCGAATGGTCATAAAATCGGGGTGACGCTTGGCCGGCACACCAACGATCTGATGACTTCATTTTATATCAACACACCATCACCTTTCATGGTGGAATGTGGCTGGGGCGGTCTGGAGATTGATCCTTCAAACTGGCAACCTATAGAACTGACAGACGGTCCGAGCCTTTGGGGCCACGATCGCTCATGGTTGAGTCCCGAACAGTTTGAAGAGGCCAAGCAGATGAGAATAGCAGCCGCGACCAAGGGAATGCGTGCATCGGTAAACGTACTGCCTGACCGCTATCTGGTAGGCAGTGATGGTATCGGGAGATAATCTTTTTCCGGCGTCACAATATACAGGTACATACTACACAGTATTAGTAAGATAACATCCTGCCAACAGGTAAAACCGTATTTTGAGGAACACCCATGTCGCAAAATCCAGTCAATACCAGACGAATACCAGACCGATTCAGGCTGGAGGAAGTGGAAGGTTGCCTTCTGGAATACAATTCTGCAACAACCATACCTCCCCGCTTCTACAATGACCCTTCCATATTCGAACTGGAAAAAGAGCGGGTTCTCAAGACCTCCTGGTTTCCCGTTGGTCATGTAAGCGAAGTCAGTGCCCCCGGCGATTACTTCACCGTCGATTTTTGTGAGGAGCCGGTATTGGTAATACGCGACAGGAATGATGAACTGCATGCGTTGTCAAATGTCTGCATCCACAGGAATTTCCCTGTCGCTCATGACCGGGGTAATTGTGCTTTGCTCAGGTGCCGCTACCATAACTGGGTATACAACCTTGACGGATCTCTCCGGGGCGCGCCGCTTATGGAGAACGCAAAGGATTTCTCCGCAAAAGACTGGCGTCTCCATGAGTTTCACCTGGAAGTCTGGCGAGGTTTCATTTTCGTCAATATGAAGCGGGGCCCGGTAGCGCCGCTGGCCCCCCAGCTCACGGGCCTGGAGCAGATATTCCTGCGTCATGAAACCGACGAAATGGTCTATTTCCAGATGGGTGAATTTGACCTGGAAGCGAACTGGAAGTGCGTCGTAGATATATTCGCGGAGAACTACCACACGGATGCAGTTCATGAAAAATCCCTGGGTGACTCCGTTCCGGCCGGCAAGACCATAATAGAAAATACCGATATGGCGGCATACTGCATGTTTCGTCTTCCTTCCGGTGGAGGCGCGGACTTGCAGAACCCCGACGATTATGCCCTGACCGGCGGCTTTGCCCTGCCGGGCAGCCTTGATGAATCCGATATGAACGTCGCGGTGGGAGGAATTGTGTTTCCCAACTTCAGTTGGTACTTCAATCCGGACCTCATATTTGTTACACAAATGGACCCTCAGACCCACAACAGGACGACAGGACGCTACGGAATAGGGATCAGCAGGGAAGCGGCAGATGCGCCGGATTTTATGGATAAGTTTGAAGCCTACAAGCAGAACGCCAAACTGGTGATAGACGAGGATTTCTGGAGTATCACGGAGATGTACAGGGGAAAGCGCTCCGCGTTTGCCGCGCAGGGGAGAACCTCACATGCCGAAGCAACTATGTGGCATTTTCACAAGTGGTATATAGAAAGCCTGCAATCAGCCGCGCCGGAAATATTCGAATAACGAAAAAAGCCTGTTTCCAGGTATGAATGCCTGACAAGGAATCGATAATGCTGTTTTTACTCCGGGACCTTAACACTAAAGAGATATCTTACCTTCGCGTAAAAATCTTTCGTAGTGTTGATCAGGTATCCCGCGAACCACATCATTGATCCGGCGAAAGCAGATTTCAAACAGTTGGTTCTGGCTGCAGATTTCCAACTTCTCATAAGCCCGCCGCCGTAGCGTGGAAACGGTATTTTCAGCAATATTCAGATCGAGAGCGATTGCTGTTGTCGAGTAGCCCAACACGATACGCGATGTCACGTCCGCCTCGCGCTCGCTCAGGCCCTCGACATGAAGTAATTTGCGGACAACCGCAAGCCGGGCATGCCTGTCTGTGAAATTCGGGACTGATATGCTGGCAAAGCGTACGTGCTGTCTGAAACAGCCCAAACAGAACTGCCAGATTACCTGAAGTTTATTCATGTCCTGCTTATAAAAATCCGGTTGGTCCGGGCGGCGGTAAAAATTCCCGTATACAAGTCCGGTATCAATTCGGGCGACCACACTCAACTTCTTTTCGACCCCGGTCCTCTTGTAAAACTGTTTGGAATATCCGGGGTCATTGATATGTTTCATGTGCAGAGACCCGATTACGAATTCATTCTGTCCGGCCAAACGTGAAGACAGGCGCTCCAGGTTCGTGTCACGTCGGTAGGCCCCTTGAACATATTCATCGACTGCTTCGTGAACTGTTACATCCGTGGACAGGCAGCTCGGATTGTCGTTATCAGGAAAGTAAAACAGGGCGACTTCGGCAGCATTGACAGTCTCCTCGCAGAAATTGGAGAGCGAGTCACAGAAGACGTCTTTTCCTATAGCATCGACGATTGTGGTTACTCGTTGTAACATCGGTGTTCACCTTACCGAGCTAAGATTACCCATAATTATAACGCGTTCGCACTGAATTTGATAAAAACTCAACATCTGTCGATAAACATAAGCATCATCGACACACAACGATTGCCGTGTAACATTTCTATAGTATTTACTCGTCATAAGCCATACTGTTATTGTGTCATCCGGGCAAATGAAAACGACGCAAAAAAGACCTCCACGATATGAAAGTGAACCCCTATGACAATTTCATGGATCAATCACAGATTGATCCGCAACTCGATATCGAAAACCACATCTGGGATATCATTCCCTACTTCGACACGTTCATGCTCAGGAGTTCACAGACGCTTGATGCGTTAGAGCATCAGGCGGATATCCCCGTTGGCGCCCGGGACGAGGAACGGATTGACGTATTCCCCGCCAGGGAAAAGGGCTCTCCGATCATCATCTTTATTCATGGCGGATGGTGGCGACTGGGGACGCGAAAGCTATTCAACTTCTGCATAAAAGGACTGGCCGACCTGGGGTTTGCATGTATTTCCAGTGATTATGCATTGTGCCCGAAGGTCGGCATTCCGGATATTACCACGGCAAGCCGGCTGGCGGTTGCCTGGGCCTACCGAAACGCAGAGAGCATTAATGGAGACGCCGGCAGGATTTTCGTTACCGGCCATTCTGCCGGAGGGCACCAAGTAGGGATGCTCGCGATAACCAACTGGGAGGACTACGGACTGCCGGCCGGCGTCATCAGGGGCGGCATCCCCATCAGCGGGCTGTTTGACCTGCGTCCATTTCGATATTGCTGGTTGCAGGCAAAACTGCAGCTTACCGGCGATGTCGTATTCAATGAGAGTCCGCTGTTTCATATTCCCGACTCCGGGCCGCCGTTACTGGTCGCGTTGGGGGCGGAGGAGTCAGTGGAGTTCCACAGGCAATCGGAGGAATTTGTGGCGGCATGGAGAAACAAGGGGTTGCGGGCCGACTACCTGGACGTCGAGGGTGAAGACCATACTACCAATATATTCAAAATGTTTTATGCCGACAGCCAGATTTCACAGGCGATCCTGCATTTCGCCGAGTCCTGTTGACGTGTATATCACTTGATACTGCGAAACGCGCCGGAGAGATCATGACAGCAGAGAAACAACAAAATCGTGTCAGCGCTTTCATTGATGCGGGCTGGCTGCTGGACGGGCTCAGGGGGCAGGGCATGCCCTGGAGGATTGATTATGCCGGCCTGGTGGAGCACATCGCGGGCGGCCGGACTGTAACGGGGAAGTTTGCCTATCTTGCCCCCTATCCTGGCGAGTATTACCCGAAAAAAGAAACAGCTCAGCGCGAACTGTTGGACCTTTTGGCCGGCCAGGGTTTCAACACCAGGGTGACAGCCATGCAGGTGCGCGGCGGGATGTATCTCGACCAGGGAATTGACGTGATGCTGGCAATGGATATGTTCGAACAGGCCATAAATGACAGCTACGATACGGCCATCGTTATAAGCCGCCGCCCGACGTTGCGTCACGCGGTCGAAGCGGCGCAAAGGCACGGCAGGAAAGTAGAGAACGCCTTTTTTGAGTACCAGGCCGATCCGTCAAACGAACTCAGGGATGCGTCCGATCGGTTTTTTCGACTGACTGCCGATCTTGTGCATGACCTTGCCTTGTAAGGGAACCATCTGATTAAGTCAGGGCTTCCCGGGCATCGGTTATTGCACGCCACCCCACACATCGTTTGCAACATCAACGATCAATGACAGCTTGGCGCGCTGGTGTTCCTCTGTGACCGGATTGCCCTGAAACACGCTGGCAAACCCGCATTGCGGGCTCAGGCACAGGTTTTCCAGGGGTACATACCTGCTCGCCTGTTCTATCCGCAGTTTTACCTCATTGCTGTCTTCGAGAGTCGGGACCTTGGATGAAATCAGTCCCAGTACCACCTTTTTATCCCGCGGCATGAAACGGAGCGGCTCAAAAGTGCCGGCGCGTGATGAGTCATACTCAAGAAAAAAAGCGTCAACCTGCAATTGGGTGAACAATTTCTCCGCTACCTTGTCGTAGCCGCCGGAAGCGAGCCAGTGCCCCCGGTTGTTGCCGCGGCACAGGTGTGTTGCGATTACCACTCCCTCCGGACGCTCCTGGATGGCGAGATTTATGGCCTGGATATAGGTATCCAGCAATTGCTCCGGATCGTCGCCCCGTTCCTGGAGTCGTCCCCGTACATTATCATCCAGGAGCATCGTGAACGCGCAATCGTCGATCTGTACGTAACGGCACCCGAGCTCTGCAAGATGGGCCAGTTCCTGCCGGTATATCAGCGCCAGGTCCTGCCAGAACTCACCCAGGTCGGGATAAACGGTTGCGCTGATGGCCGCCCTGCCGCCGAATACGTGGGCCATGTTCGGCGAGGGTAAAGTCGCCTTGGCGGTACGCTCTGTCCTGCCTGCCAGAAACATGTACGCGTCTGTCGTGATTCCCGTGCGGGGGCGTAGTTTCTCCTCGAAATGCGGTGTCGGCGTGGGAAGCTTGTGCCCTTTGCCGTCCACGAACGTCCCTTCGACGAATTTTATGGACGCGCCGTTCATCTCCAGCATGAAGTCCTGGAACCAGGAGCGGCGGCGAAACTCTCCATCCGTAATGCCCTGCAACCCGACGTCTTCCTGCATTTTGATTACCCCGGTGATACATTCATCCTCAAGGCTGCGGAGTTCGTGCCTGGCAATGCTTCCCTTGTGCTCGCTGTATCCGTCTCCCTCCAGCCGCTCACGCGCCTGCAGGAGGACTGTCGGTCTCAGGAGACTGCCGACGTGCTCGGCGCGAAAAGGTGGGTTCGGTCCGGTCATGGGAGTGTGCTCCGTGTTATTGTTGGTTGATCGTCATTATATGGATCCAGAGTAGCGATCTTAAATGACATATTCTTCAAGTGATGACGTCCGGTAACAGGGAGTGTCAAGCTTCTCCGCGGTAATGAACCCCGGTTCGGCATTCAGGACATCCGGGATACGGTTGACGATAGATGCGCAGGTTATTTCCACGCTGGGCACATCATTCTGCTGCAGGTGGATATCGGGGACACCCCTGATATTCCACACATAATTCTCCCGGTCGTCCGGTTCGAATATTTTCGCGGCAAATCTTGCCCGGAATACGGGACCTTCGACAGTTTCAATCGTCATGACTTCGCGCAGACCGCTTATCTGGCCCGCCCTGATTACCTTATCCAGGCCGATACACTCGACGTCGGCGCCCGCCAGCACAAGCTCTATCCCGCCATCGATCCTGTTGATGGTCAGGCGCAATTTGTCGATCAATGCCTCGAAGCCCATTCCCACGATCGATGCCGGCGGCTTTGCCCCCGGCGGAGGCGCCATTTCCAGAAACTGCTCCGGCGTCAGTCCCAACGGGAGGTTGTTCAATACGGCAGGACCGAGGGTCCCGAAATCGGCCGTGCCTTCAAACTCGACACTGTCTATGCGGTGGCAGACACCGGTCAGTAGCGCGATCGAATTTATCCAGAATATGTCCTGCACCCCGGTGGCTGACAGCGTCACGCCATGCTGTTTTGCCAGGTTGTCCAAATCGGCGGCCATGTCCGGATCATAGGTCCAGGGATAAAACGCCCCTTCCGTAATCGTCACCACATTAATACCCCGTTTGAGGCACAAGCTGGCGTCAGGATACAGTTCCGCCATCGAACTGCAGGTCGCCAGCACGGCAATATCGGCTTCGCTCCCTGCCAGCATTTCCTCCGGGTCGTCACTGACCGTGACTCCCACAGGACGGCCGATCCGGGTTACTTCGCCTAGGTCCTGTCCTACATGTGTTTTACTGACTGCGCCGGCGATCTCCACGCCTTTCTCCACCAGGTATCCGGCTATCAACCTGCCCATGTTGCCGGTGCCGAATAACACCGCCTTGATCTTGGCCATCTTCAGTGCCTCCCCTTGCGTATCGCTGTTCAAATTGTTCAGGAGCCGTTGCCGGTCTCTCGCAGCCGTGCGAAATACCATTGCACAAAGTCTTCGAGTTGCCGCTCCATCAGTGAGTACGGTCCAGGCCGGTAGCGACTTGAGGTTACGCCGGACTGGTTATTTTCGGTGATTGTCTTGTCCTGAATCCCGGTCGTCGTCCACATCCACGCGACATCCTCCACGGTGTAGTCCTGGTCCGGTTCAGCGTCCCCGTCCACCAGCCACATCATGTGCACATCCGTACTCATGGGTCCCATCGGTCGAAAGTTGAACGTGACTGCATGGTCATTGCACAACCACAGTGAAGCCAGCGGGTTGAAACTGATGTGGGTCATCCCGCCGTCAAAGTCATTGAGGTCTCCCATCAGCGGCCCCACTTTTCTGCCGTTCCGCGTCTCCGAGTAACAACCTTCCGCCAGCGGGGAGCGCAGGACCTGCCAGAACTCCGTGGACGCCAAACCCAGCTTCGAGGCTGAACCGAAAGGATGACCAAGCTGCTGCGCGCGTTCTTCAAACGCCTTGAATTTTCCCTGGTATTTCATAGCAGCCTGTTCCGAGACGCACGCGCCAAGGCCCGCGCCCATCGCCAGCATCCAGTTTCTGTCATGGACCTTCATGAATTCAGGATGCGAGGGTTCGCAGTGATTACATTCCCAGAAATTCTCGACAACCAGTTTCCAGTTTGCATTGGTAGCCAGGACGGTTTCGTGAATGACCCTGGCGCCGGCCAGGTTTTGCGGTTTCACGAAAGGCGCCATTTCCTGCAGCGTGGGGCCGACATCAGGCGGAGAATCCCCGGCAAGACAGATGAATATCAACCCTTCGAATACCAGGACATGACAGGCGTGAAGACGCACGTCGTAAAAAGCGCCGATTTCGTCTTTGTCCCGGCGCATGACCCATATCGATTCTCCGGCGATTTCAGCCAGGAAATAATCGCCCGGTTCAGGGATTTGGGAAACATGACCCACCAGCATCCAGAGTTTTCCGAAAACACGATCTGTGTCAAGTCGGTAGATATCCATGTCGGAATAGAAAGGTGCAGGCAGGCTGTATCCGGTCTGACGCTCACCCATCAACTTATCGATATCAGTATTCATATAGCGCTTGCTTTGGCGCCTTCATAAACAACAGTACCCAGCCTGCCCTCCAGAACATTGGTCAGCTTCAAGCCGGCAGCCTCATACAGGGTTTTGAATTCATCTTCGGTGCGCTCCGCTCCCCCGAACCATAGCAACATCAACATGTCCCACCACGCCGGCGTGACGCCCCAGTGTTCCACGCAGTCATTCAGTTGTTCATCGCTTGAGGGGAGCTTCTGCTCCATGACAAGGATACGCGCAGTATCGGGCATGCGCGCCGCGATGTTTGTCAGTATTTGCCTGCAGGGCTCATCGGCCCAGCAATGCATGATGTTACGCATCATGTAGGCGTCACCGTCACCAGGTATGGATTCCGGTTTGAAGAAGTCTCCCGCGACACACACACATCTTCCCGATAATCCTGCTTCACTGATATAACCTTGCGCGCGCCGCGCTGTTTCAGGCTGCTCATAGAGAATACCTTTCATGTCCGGGTGTGCCTTCAGTATTTCAATCAGGTGACCGCCATCACCGCCCGCGATATCTACCAGTGTGTTGATGCTGTCGAAATCATAAATCCCCAGGAGAGGCGCCGGCGCATCAAAATAGTAGGAGCGCATCGCCTTGTCGAAAATCATGATGGGGTCCTCGTCCCTGCCCCATTCGAGATACCAGTCCTTTTTCACGTCCGGTATGGCGTCCTCCAGTTCCACGGCTTCGCCCAACCTGGACCATACATCCAGGTCGCTTGCGGCGAGCAGGATCTTGGACCGCTGGCTCCGGGCATGATCGGTACGCAGCAGGTCGCTTATTTCGGTCAATGAGAACCTGCCGTCCTGCAGGCGGAATATCCCGGATGTGGTCATCGCCCGCAACAGGCGGTAAACGGACCTCGCCGGCAATCCGACTGCAGCCGCTACGTCCTCTGCCGTTCGCGGCCCGTCTTTCAGGCAATCGGGAATTTTATTGACCGTAACGAAATACAGGGCGGCCGCCAGTTGGTGGCCCGTGGCCAACTGCAGGAGTTTGTTTTCCAATACCGCCTGATTCATGACATTCGGATAATATCACGAAGGCAATGGTATGGATGTAACCCTATATGAGTATGGTTACGCTGCTTCGTCCTCGATATAAGTCAGGTTAAAAACAGTCTGTTGCAACCAGCGCCGAAACGAATCGTTATCCATGAACTCCTTGAAGAACTCCGTATCGACCTCAAGTAAACCGGTTATTTCTCGGGAAAGGGCGTTGTCGCATTCAATGCGTGCATTTTGCCTGTCGGAATTTTCCCTGGCATTCTGGTAAGAAGTGTCAGCCGCAACTCTGGTCGGTATTTCTTCCGTAATCAACTTGCGCACGCGGTCTTCATCACTCCACTCTATACCGCCAAACAGTTCATTGAAATTCCTGATTATGTTTGACAGGTGATCGAGTTCAGGTTCCGGTCTGCCGCCTACGCCTGTGGGCGTCGGTTCGATTTCAGCGTCCTCATCCGGTAGTTGAAGCTTCACTGTTGCCTGTTTTTCGGCCAGGTAGCTGTCCATATCGATTGTTTCAAGGATGCCTTTGGAAAGATCCTCTTCGACAGGGGCTGGCAATTTGGGAACCAGGAAAGTAAGAAATATAGAGAGTTTTTCCCATTCCAGGTTCTTGTATGACAGAATTTGAGAGAGAAAACCATAAGTACGCAGGAATGCCTTGGCCTTGCCTTTAAATTCCACCTGTCCATCCTCATCGAGGTCTGCCTTGTAATTGGCGACACACACATCCAGTATCGGGTCAAGCTTGTCGCGTTCTGCATTATTCAGGAACAGTGTTACAAATTCTTCGACCTGTGCGTCTGTATATACCTGATATGCGTCAAGTTCGCCCTTGAGATCATGCAGTTTATCGGGGTCGGTCTCATCTGCCAGGATGGTGGTTCGATAGTAGTCGGCAAAGGCTTCTTTAATGGTTTTCGTTTCATTCATAAAGTCCAGTACAAAGACATCGTACTTCTGCGGGTGGGCGCGATTCAGTCGGGATAATGTTTGCACTGCCTTGATGCCCGAGAGAACTTTGTCTACGTACATGGTATGCAACAGAGGCTCGTCGTATCCGGTCTGGAACTTGTCTGCGCAGATCAGGATGCGGTAGGGGTCTTCCTGTATCCTGTCAACTATCTTGGCGGATGAGAAGCCATTCAGGGATACTTCGCTGACTTTTGCGCCCCCATACTCATGCTCGCCGGAAAAGGCAATGATTGCCTGGTATGGGCTTTTACGCTCAGTCAGGTAGTCGGAAACGGCATGGAAGTATTTTATTGTGCGGTTAATACTGCCCGTCACCAGCATGGCCCGCGCCTTTCCGCCGATCTTGCCGGGAGCAAGCACCTGTTCGTGGAGATGATCTACTATAATTTCCGCCTTTTTGCGGATAGCGTGTTCGTGGCCTTCGACATAACGGCGCAGCTTCTTCTGTGCTCGTTTTTTGTCGAATGTCGGGTCATCTTCTATTTTCTTGATCAGTTTGTAATAGCTGGAAACCGGCGTGTAGTGGCGCAGCACGTCCAGGATGAAACCCTCCTGGATGGCCTGCTTCATGGTATAGCTGTGGAATGGCAGGTGTCGCACCACGCCGTCCGGTTGTGGCTGCTTTATTCCGAAAATCTCCAGTGTCTTGTTCTTGGGCGTGGCAGTAAAAGCAAAATAGCTGGCGTTGGGGAGCAGCTTCTTGGACTCAATAAGACGGTTGATCCGGTCTTCTACCGTCTCGTCGTCATTCTCTTCTCCGGCTTCGGAAAGAGCCTGTGCCAGGGCTGCGGAAGTGCGCCCTCCCTGGCCTGAATGCGCTTCGTCAATGATGATGGCAAAATTCCGCCCACGATGCGCGCCGCCTATCTCATCCAGGATGAAGGGGAACTTCTGTACTGTAGAAATGATGATCTTTTTTCCTTGCTCAATGAACTTGCCCAAGTCGCCTGAGGTTTTAGCGTGTCCAACAGTGGAGCCTATCTGGGCGTATTGTCTGATGGTGTCGCGAATTTGTTTATCCAGGACGATGCGGTCGGTCACTACGATTATCGAATCAAAAATCGAAGTGCCATCGCTTTCCAGACCAATTAGCTGGTGTGACAGCCAAGCGATGGAATTTGACTTGCCGCTGCCTGCCGAGTGCTGGATCAGATAGCGTTGTCCAACGCCTTTTGTGCCGGCATCAGCCAGAAGTTTACGCACCACATCAAGTTGATGGTAACGCGGCCAGATTTGAGTTTTCTTCTTCTGTCCGGTCTTTTCATCCTTTAAGATCACCACCTGGGCATAGTTTTCGATGATGTTTGTCAAGCTCTCCCGTGTCAAAATCTGTTTCCACAGGTAGTCAATCTTGAGGCCGTCGGGGTTGGGGGGATTGCCGGCGCCATCGTTCCAGCCCTTATTGAAAGGCAGGAACCACGATGCCTTGCCCTTCAAGTGAGTACAGAACTTTATTTCCTGGTCATCTACGGCAAAATGCGCCATACAGCGGCCAAATTTGAACAACTTTTCGTTCGGGTCACGGTCGCGCCGGTATTGCTGAACTGCATCTTCAACCGTCTGCTTGGTCAGGTTGTTCTTCAACTCAAAGGTGAATACCGGCAAGCCATTGATGAACAGCCCGAGGTCAAGCGAGTTTTGCGTATTTGCCTGGCTGTAACGCAACTGCCTGGTAACCGAAAAACGGTTCATTCCGTATCGCTCCAAGGCTTTCTCATTGCCCGGTGACGGAGTTCCGTAAAACAGGTCGAGATCGTGAGCGCCGTGCTTAATGCCCTTGCGCAAAACGTCTATGATGCCGCGCTTGGCAATTTCACGTTCCAGTCTTGCAAGGAATTTGCGCCTTGTCGGACCGTCTTCGTCAAGAGATAAGGAGCCGGCAGTCTCAGGCTGAGTTGCGCGCAGGAAGGTGGAGAGTTGTTCCAGGTCTATACAGTATTCGCGATCGTAATCGTTCGGGGAACCGCACAACCAGCCGACGCCGCCATAAGGAACTGCGGTTTTTCCTAACTCATCAAAAGTTACTTGCTTTTGGGACGGTGGGATTTCCGTAAGCGCATTATCCCTGGGTGGGTCGCAAGGAAGACCTGTTAAAGCGGTGCATATCAGACGTTCCAGACCGCGTTCGGTGGTGTCAGTGGTCATCAATGCCGCCATATATCATGGTCGTGGTTCACCTCTCATTGTAAACAGAAGCAGGGCAGGACTTCAATCACTGTGATTGTCAGTCCGCCTTTGTCTTGGAAAATTCATCCTGTCCGTCGGTCGTATCCATAAAAAAGCGAAAAAAGTGTTTAACAGTGTTTAACAGTGCATAACAGTGTAAAAAAAGTAAAACAAAAACATATAGTTATGGAATTAATTGCGTCGGATTGCGTAATTTATTACGTTATTTTGCTTATTTTTTCTCTCTTGACGCAATTCCAGTCGCCAGCCTCCTTGAATACCAGAATTTATAATTTCTGAATGTTGTTCATACAGTTCGCTTGTCAGAGTTCCCGACCTTTATAACGCAGAGTAGCTCAGCCGTTCCAGACAGAGGATTCGAAGCCTTCGACAAGTTCGGAAACCCGTTCAAATCGTTGCGGGCACATCAGTCGAACGATTGACTTTTGTATCTGCCAATGAATCACTTGGCTCAAATAAAATGGCTTTCATGCCTCCAAATTGCTCCAGCATTTTCTCAATGCGCGGGCGTACTTCAAACCAATCCAATCCCCCCAAACCGCTGCCCAAAGGTGGTATGGCAATCGACTGAATATTGTGCGACCTGATTTCCTCTGCCAGCGCAATAAGCCCGGCGTCAATGTCTTCCATCCGGCTATTTTCGCGCCAATGACGTTTAGTTGGGAAGTTGATGATATAGCGGGGATTCGTCAATCGGCCTGTTTCGTAAACGAACATCTGTCCCGGTTGTACCTCTTTCTGCTTGCAAGCGACGGCGTAGGATTTGAAGTTTTCGGGAAAGACTTCCTTGAACTGGAGAGCAAGCCCGCGCCCCATGGTACCAACACAATTGACGGTATTGACCAATGCTTCAGTGTCCTCGGTGAGGATGTCGCCTGTCTTGAACTTGATCATGCCTTACGCCTTCCTCTAACGGTGTCAGTTGCCTGTAATTTCAACCTGCGGCTTTGTACGGAGTAGCCCTGATGCTATTCAGCCCGATTGTAGTTCCGGTTTGTCGGAGATACTCAACTCGTCATGTGCTTCCGGTAGTTTAAATGCGGCCTCACGAACGTCAAGTTTGCCGGTAACCACGTCGGCGGTAAGACGGGTGCGATATTCTTTCAGGAGTTCGATTTCACGACGAGCGCGGCTGGTGGTCGCGTTAATGTCAGCAGTCGTTTTTTCGAGATATTCGACGATGGAGGTTTGTTCGGCAAGGGGAGGAAGGGGGATTGAGTAGTTAGCTATGAAACTTGATGGTACTCGTTGTTGCCCGGCGGCTCCCGTCATGGCATCCGCTCCCAGTCTGCGAAACTCGGAAACCTTGGTGAGAAGATAAAGAAACTGGGGTGAGACGAGAGATTTCGCTCTCAGCACATGAAATTCAGTTGACCCAAAACCGATTTCCGTTGGTAATGAATGGAGGTAAGCACCTTTGCCATTTTCGAAGCAGGGAGTAATCTTGGCGACCAGGACATCATTTCGTCGAAAATAGGTAAAGCCATTCCAAACCTTGGAGGCAGGCAGGATTTCTGGGTCAATTCGTCCATCTGACCAGACACGTTCCATAGGAAGAAATGTTATGGGCGTATCCAGCCTAAGAGAGATATGTGATTCTGTGCGACTTGGGTTTAACGTAGCAGCGCGTTTCAACCGCCACACTTCCCAATGCGCTGGTACATCACCGAGCCACTCGACTCCAGAGGACTTCAGGCGAACATTTGGGTCGAGGCCTCGGGTCACTGCACGATGGATGACGGTCTGTCGCTGCTCCTCTAGTAGGTTGATGAGCTGCTCTTTGGAGTTAATGCAGCGGCTTATACGTTCGTTAACATAACCGAGATAACGGACAATAGCGGTTTGTTCGGGGAGGGGTGGAACAGGAAGCCAGACAGACTTGATATCTGCATGTGAAAGCCCGTATCTGGTTACACCTTTCGCCGCGATATGGAACTGATAAGCTAAGCTTTCGCTCTGCAGAGCACGCAGCAAATATCCCCCTTTAATCTCATGTTCTCTTGGGCGTAACAAAGCCAGGTGATAACCCGAAATAAGATCGGAAGCGGGCTCTGTAACCAGTGCGGGAACCCCAATATCATCCCAGGACTCGGAGTCCTTAGTGATAAGAACATCATCTTTCTCAAGCCGGAAATGTTCAATTTCTTCAGTAGTTGCAGTCGCCTGCATGAAGGCTATCTTTTCGTTGATATACTCATTCTTGTAGACATCAATGTAGTTACAGAGACGGATCGGTTTTTCGTCTTCCTTTACATGTTTATCTACGTTACTGACTCGCATATCCATAGCATTCCGAAGCCGTCTTACCTTCCAGTGAGCTGGCACGTCCCCCAGCCATTCAACGCCAGAGAACTTATAGTCGGGATAAGATTTGAGTATAGAATCCATAGTCAGTTTTCATGTTCTCTTCTCAATCTCCCGCGCAGCACTGCCTGAATGTAGCTGTGTATTGTATCCGTCTGCTCCCTCGCTTGACGTGGTATACTGACCATTGTCACCTAAACGACATGTCTATGCCAATCAGACCGTTAAGGTTCATATCAAAATTGCCGCAAAATGTGGTTGCTTAATTTAGAGCAATGTAATCTTTTCTTATGAAACAGCCCCTTCTAATAAATTGTTATCCCATACGAGTCAAAAAGGAGCAGGCCACAATTTATTATTCTGAATCTGAGTCTGATCACCTTATAAAAGCTTCAAAGCCAAGACTAACCTTAGAGAAAGGAGATAGAGGTAAATTTATATATTGGTCTCCAGTAAATGTGGAAAATACTGAACCGTCAGAAATTAACACATCTGATCACAGAAGCCTTTTTCGAGATTATTTAAATGAAAAGTTGTATTCATACTGTAAAGGTATGGGCTTTGTTCATAAACGATCCTTTCTTGGAGGCACTGAAATATGGTTGCCGGAACAAGCGGGGTCAGATCCAGGGGTTTATATCTATAAAGTCTTCAATATCCGGATACTTAGCCCAAAAGATCAATGTGCAACCGAGACGGGTTGGACTCTATTAGTTTCTTATGGTGGAAAGCGAAAAACTGTCAAAAAAGAAGCGCCACAAAGCCTGATAAAAACCTTCATTAGTTCAAAGGAGGTTTTGAAGGTAGCCAAATTGAAAGATAGCGTCCTTCCTGATGATATTGAAGTCATATTAAACCTTAAGATCGCACAAGCCCTTGATATCCCTTGGCGCTATTACAAAGAACGGAATAAGTATAAGGCAAACTTTTCACAGATTTCTATATTCTATGATGAACATCTTAAGGGAAAGCACATAGGCGATATAATACATGTCTTGGAAGCAGGAATGGCAGAGGTATTGGAATCACGAGTAAGGAGAGCGCCTGTTGAAACAAACGTTCTTGAATTTAAAGGTAGTAACACCCACTTCAATGCCTATATTGGTCTTAAAGAGAACGGTCCTCTCGCCAGCCCTAACATCGATTCATATAAGTTTTTTTTCATTTTTCACGAGGACAGTCGAGAGCAGGCAAACAAACTATATCAATACCTTAATCGCGGATTTAAGGGATACCCCGGATTAAAAAGTTTTGTTGATGTCAATTTATCCCTTGATACTGACAAGACCATCAAATTCAGTAATTTTGATCGTCCATCAGATGAAATTATTGATGGTGTGAGGAAAAAGAACTTTTCGGAAAATGAGAGTTATTTTGCAATTTATTTATCTCCAATAAGCCGGGATGAAATGGATGAAGAAAAGAAGGCTGATTATTACCGGGTAAAAAATGAATTACTTTCAAAAAATATAGCTTCTCAAGTCATATTTCGTGAAAATATTGAAAATCCGAATTTCAATTTTTTCCTGCCTAACATTTCTATCGCAATTCTTGCCAAATTAGGCGGGAGGCCCTGGCGGTTAAGTCGACAAGTAAAGGATGAGTTAATTATAGGTGTTGGGGCATACAGGCAGGATAACAGTAAATATCTTGGCACCACGTTCAGTTTTCGTAATGATGGTACGTTTCTTGGATTTGACGCTACCGAGTGTCCCGATGTTCAAGAATTAGGAGTATTTTTCAAGCAGACGATAAGCTCATTTGTTTCTGAAATGTCAGAGCTCAAGCGAGTTGTAGTGCATTTTTTCAAAAAAATGAACTCAGATGAAGAGAGGCAGCTAACTGGCGTCTTTTCTGACCTTGGCCTGCGGGTTCCTTATTTTGTTCTAAATGTTACCGAGGGAAATGGCCATGAATATCTGGTAATAGACGACAAATATGCCGGAAAAATGCCAAGGAGCGGGATTTGTGTGAAATTAAAAACTGGCGAGTTTTTGTTATGTAACAATACCAGATATAAAGAACATACCGGGGCCAGGATTGATGAGTTTCCTTTTCCCTTAAAAATATCGGTTTCTAAACCTTCTCCACGAACTATAACCGACGAGGTAATTCACGATCTGATCGATCAAATTTACCAATTTTCAAGAATGTATTGGCGAAGTGTGAAACAACGTGCTATGCCAGTTACGATTCTTTATTCTGAGATGATTGCAAAAATGGCGGCAAATCTGCCAGATAAAGCTATACCAGATACAAGCATCGCAAAGAGAACTTTGTGGTTTCTATGACATTAAGAGGACTTTTTGAGAAGACTGTTTTTTTTCTAGGCGCTGGGGCGTCAATGGATGCAGGATGCTTGTCTTCAGGAGGAATGCTGGAAGAGCTGAAAGAACAAATAAAAGAATTGCCTGTATCCAACCCTCTGAAAAAGCCTTTTCAGGGTATATACGATTTCATTATTGCTTCGTTGAGTTACCAAAACTCGATGAAGATATCCGGCGTTCAAAATGGGTTGACTAATATAAACATCGAAGATTTTGTAATGGTGCTACGGCAACTGATTGATCGTGAATATATCATCCCTCCCCCTCTCGTCGGAAACTGGAACAATAAGATCATAGGGTGGGAAATTCAGAACGGAGACGTCTTTATAGAATTTCTTAGATTTGTAACGGAATTATTGATCAATGAATGGACAAAATTTGAAGAAGATAAGGCAGAAGAATTAATTGCACCATTCCGGGAGCTTATACAAAGTCCTGATGATTTTAAATTGGATATCTTCACTCTAAATTACGATGTAGTTTGGGAACATTGCTTGAACTCCGATACTGAAAGATTAATTGAAAATGGATTTTCAGCAAGAAGGTGGACGGGTGTATTTGATGATGAAAATTATCCGTCAAAACTACTTATCTCAAAACTGCATGGCTCCGTTGATTGGTACTTTGATTCAGAAACCGAACAAGTTTTATTATCCGAGGAGCCCGTTTCTGAACCTACAATAATTTTCGGTTCAAGTAATAAAATGCAATCCTTTGATCCGTTTATTTCACTTTTGAGTCGATTCCGCCAAAGACTTCAGACATCTACCCTCTATGTAATAATCGGCTATAGTTTTCAAGATCGCTATATCAACAACATTTTAATCCAGAGTTTGAGTTCAAAGCTTGCGGGTACTGCGATTGTTGTGGATCCGAGTGCATGGGTTTCAGAACAAGAATTAGTAGAAAAAGTAGAATTAACACAGAGGGCGAAATCATTAAATGAAATGATCAACTTGACGCGTATTAACCCTGAAAGGATCAATTTAATCAAAAAGAATGCAAAAGAATTTTACAAAGATTATTTAACTGATGGAGCGGAAAAACTCAAGAATATCCTCGAGAAAGTCGAAGAAGGAGAGCCCACATTTTAAAATTTCTGATAAATCAGTTGGTTACTTTGAGTTAACCGCTAGAGTATCTCTATTCTGATAAGTTATCTTGCCGAACAGCATACCTTACGGGTCTGCCACCTTTCTCCAAAACACCTTCCGCAACTAGCCGCTTCAGCCACTCTTCAGCCTGGCGCTTCGTGACATTCAACTCCACAGCAATTTCCGCAGCTTTTCTGGGGTTTATAAGCATACGAATAATCAACGACCGGATCGTTTGGTACAGTTCTTCGGCGGGGGTTGGATGCGGAGACTCGGCTATCTGTAACCCTGTTGTTACACCTGTCTGCAATCCCGGTTTCGCGTGTTCCTGCTGTACGTCCAGCAGCAAATTACTTTGGGCCGGAGGGGTGGGTGTCCTGGAAGCGCCACGCTGAAAAACAGCATTGAGATCGTCTGCATCTGCTGGATTCGGCCATGGCATGGCACCCTTGTCTTTAAGCGCTTCCAGACTTTTGGAGAAGCCACCTTTTGAACGCACAAAGACCGGTACTAGATGCAGCTGTTCCAACTGCTCTGTCGCCCCGGCCCAGGTGCCGCCTTTGTTTATCTCCGCGTTTACCACCAAGGCCGCGTCTGCCAAGGCGTAGATTACTTTGTTGCGTTGCATTGCGTGGCCGGCGTTAAAGCCCGCGCTCGGGTCGTAGGGTGAGATCAGGATGAGTTGGCCTTCCAGTAGCCGATTTCGATTCTCACGCTTCATCACCGATCTTTCGAGGCTGTCCGCCAGTACGCCTGTGACTTTACCGCCCGCGTCCATGGCGCCAGACATGGCCGCCTGGTCAATACCCCTGGCAGCGCCAGAGACGATAGTTCGTTGAGCTTTTGCCGCCAGACGGCCGACTTCCTGGGTATGCTCAAGCAGTGGTGCATCCGCGTTGCGTGAACCGACTACCGCCAACCCGCCACTATCAAGGATCTTCCGGTCTCCGCAACCATACAACAAGCTTGGCGAATTCTTCTTAAGCCGTGTTTTCAGTCTTTGTGGATAACCGTCATCGGCGCGACTGACCACCCATATTGCCCTTGTGTGCCAGCGTTCGACCGCCTGACTCAACAGAAAACCTCGGTCCAGCAAACGCCTGAGCCGGTCTTCGTCAAGTATGTGGTGGGAATCCCTGAGAATTTGATCCGCTTCCGAACCCAGCAAATCGGCGGGTTGCCTGCTTGTCTCCTGGAGATAACAGGCGAGTTTTGTGTATTCTCCCGGCTTGAGCAGGTCGTTGGATTCGTTGCCTTTACCGCGGCCCAGGATCAAGGGCGCAGTCAACAGCAGAATCGCCTTGGTATTCAGGGAAAGTGTCTCATTCATCGTCAGTTTCCCACCTGGGCAAGCGCCAAAGGCCACACCTCACCGCTATGATTTGAGCGCAGCAACCAGGCTGCAATAGTGAAAGTCCAGCGTGAGTCTACCATGTCGTCCACGAGCAGCAGGGGACTATCAGGCAATACCTCATCGGTCAGTGCTAGCGAACCGTCAATATTACGTGCCTGTTGAGTGCTGTTCTCCATTGTCTTTTGCTCAGGACGGTCCTCTGTTTTGATTAACGCCTGCCTGAAAGGAAGGCCAAGGGCTTCGGCCAAACGTCGGGCAAAATCGGGCACCAAGTCCGGATGACGTCGTGAAGGAATACAAGTCACCCATTCCGGGAAGGGTTTTGGATTCCATTTTTTGATTAACTCGTGACAAGCATCTACCAGTTCATCGGAGAAGTATCCATCATGATATTTCCCTTGTCGTACTAACCCCCCCCAACCGGCATCGCCCCAAACGCAAAGTGCCTTGCCAGGTTGAGCCTGTAGACCAGAAGCTATTCGCCCTGATAAATTGTAATGCTGTAACCCTCCGGACGGCCACTGCTTTCTCGGTTCGAACGGCAGACTCGTGCGCCGCAGGAAAGCGACCGCTTCCCGAACCAGTGCGATATCAGGTTCCGTGGCTAAAGGTGGCAAGCGTGGTGGAAGGATATTGCCCGGTTTCCCATCCAGCGCTCGAATAAGGAAGTCCATGTGGCCCGAAGTCAGCCCCACGTATTCCTGCATTTGTTCCTGTTCCAGCCTCCGTAATTCCGTAAGGCGATTCGCTCGTTCCCAGAAGGTAGGACTCAGTGTTTCCGGGGTCAGTTGCCACTTGGTTCCTTGCTTGACAATGGGGGCTGGCGCTTCCAAAGAAAGGAGTTGTATCGTTTTCTCGATACGGCCCTTGCTGATATTGACAACGCCAAGAAGCTGAGGAATGGACAGTCCCTCGGGGGTGGCCTCCAAAGCATTGATTACCTCTTCTACTTCGTGGCGGGTTGGAAATGCACTCTCTATAAAATAGTCGGTGATATCGGTCTCCTCCTGGCCACTCAAAAGCACTCCGTAGGCAGCATCAAGCGCCCTCCCGGCGCGACCGACTTGCTGGTAATAGGCTACCGCAGACCCTGGTGTCTGGTAGTGAATAACAAAAGCCAGGTCCGGTTTATCGAAGCCCATGCCCAAGGCGGTCGTTGCAACCAACGCCTTTACCTTGTTTTGAAGAAGTGCATCTTCCAACTCAGGCCGATGGTCACCTGTCTCACCCGTATAGGCTGCAACTTTTAACCCACATGATTTAAGCCATTCACTCACTTGTTCCGCGTCACGTACAGTGAGGGTATAAATAATCCCATGACCTGATAGCGAGGGCACTTGTTCCGCTAACCATGCGAGTCGTTCAGCCCGGGTCGGCAACCGGATTGTCTGAAGAGTAAGGGAGGGCCGGTTGAGGTCACCCCGTGATATTTTCAGGTTTGGGCCGAGTACTTCTGTCAAGTCGTCAATTACCCGGTCATTCGCTGTTGCGGTTGTCGCCAACAGACGTACATTAGGCGGTAAGAAGCGGATGATGCGTTCGATTAATCGGTAGTGGGGGCGAAAATCGTGACCCCAATCAGAGATACAATGCGCTTCATCGATTACAAGCAGTGCTATCCGATCACTGATCCTTGCCAGTACCTGGGCACGAAAACGTTCATTGGCGAGCCTTTCGGGCGAGATAAGCAGTATATCCACCTCATTACGACCCATGGCATTTTCAACCTCCTCCCAGCGGTCCTGGTTATCAGAATTAATAGTTTCCGCGTGAACGCCCATACGCACTGCCGCGGCTATCTGGTTACGCATAAGCGACAGTAGAGGACTGATAAGAAGTGCCGGACCCATACCCGATTCACGCAATAGTTTCGTTGCAATGAAATAAACAAAGCTCTTGCCCCAGCCGGTTTTTTGCACCACTAACAAACGGCCATTTCCGTTTACGATATGCTGGATAGCTTCTTCCTGACCTTCACGGAACTTTGCACCAGACAATCTGGTACCCAGTTTCAGTAGTTCAAGGGCGCGTTCTGCTTTGTACATCAGGATTGTCTCTGTTCCCCATGATTGGGTCCTTGGAAAAAAACAGGGGCAGGTATGATCGAATTATTCTGTCCCAGAATGAATGTTAAAATGCTTGGCAATAGCGCCTAATATTTCGCGCACTTCAGGATGTATTTCGTCTTCTGTCATCTCCGCCGCAATTTGGTAATAATCACTTTCTTTAATGTCTATTCCTGCCTCTTGCATAAGGTTAGAGAGCAATTTTTTTCCCTTGGGATCCTGCAAAAAGTCAGTTTTCAATGGATCTTCGTATACCGCCTGGGGCAGCAGTTGCTTTTTCATATAATTATCAACCGCAAGCGCCGCGTTTGTTCCCCTGTTTTTTTCTACAAAACGCGAGATGGTTTGTGGATGGATGAGATAGTTTTCGATTTCGTAACGCTGCCAACACAGGCTTTTTATGCCGTCAGTGGGCGAACCGCCCCTCTCGCCTTGGTCACCATCTCGTAACTCCACTCCTCGAAAGTCTGGAACGACCAAACGCATGGATTTGAAGTGGCTTAATGGAAACCCCTTCTTGCCCCCCTCTTCAGCAGTCGCACGCCAGAACGGTTTTTCCAGAAAAGCCAACAGGGGATGTCCCAAAATCCTTGCCCACTCCCTGAGTATGTCTATGTCGGTTTTCCCTTCTACGTATAAAATGCCTGGTTCGGTTATAGCGAGCGCAATTTCCGTATTCTCCAAGCGTAAAGTCTTTTTTATTTCTTGCTTGTTCGCTTTCCGCAGTTCACCAGCGCTGGTCAATATGCGCAGGGCTTCTTCATCGGCTATATTGATAATTTGTTCCGAGTGTGTTGCTACGATCAGCTGCGTTTCATTCTCACGAGCATAGTCACGCAAATCCCGATATATTTTTTCCTGCAACAGAATATGCAAATGTGCATCAGGTTCGTCAATGAGAACAACTGACACGTCCTTGTGCAACAAGATGGCGTAAACGGTCAAAACTTGTAGAAAGCCGCTTGCCGCGCTATTCAGGTCATACTGATGGTCATGCTTCGAATGCTGGTAGAGCGCGAGTATGTTTTTGGGGCTAACGCTGGTAGGCGATAGCTCGTAACCGAAAAAAGACCTGATAACTTCCTGCAACTTTTTCCATTTCTTTGGGTTCTGATTAACGGCAACCAGCAAGTTGCGTAGTACACTACTTCCACGTGCACTTGCTAGCTGTTCCTGGACTGCTATCCGACCTATATCGACCTCTCTTTTACTCAGATCTGAAAAAGGTGAAATGTAAACAGGCGTGAACGGGGCATTTTTAAGTGCTTTCAGGTCATTTTCCTCAACATCGCTTGCTGGACGAGCGGTGACCAATTTTTTTCCCTTGTGTAAGAATTCAAAGCCGATTTTCCATTGATCGGTATCTAACCAGACAGAAGCAGGAAGTTTTACATGCTTATCTCTCCATAGATGATCGAAATCAGCCAACGGTATCGAATAGAAGTACTCAATGCTGATGTCAATATTCGGATAATTCCCATCCGGACCCTTTGCTGGGTTCGGATATTGATCCAGCCATTGGACAGCGATTTCTGACCAAGCCGCGACGGCTTGCAGTACTGTGGTCTTGCCAGAGTTGTTCAGCCCCGCAATGACAAGATGCTTCGGAATCTCAAATTCCTGCTGGCCGAATTTTTTGATATTACGAATGATGACTTTGCGGATCATGTTTGTTTCTCTCCGGTACAAAAATCGGTGGGGCTTCACTCCATACAATGCGCCCTTGTCTCAACCAGTAATGACACCGGCAAGCCAAGCCGGTGACGTGCACCGATGGGAATAGTGATATGCGTCCGTTCGGGTGTTCGGTTATACGCCATTTTTTGCGCACGTCAGGTGATACGTCCAGGTTTACAACCTGCCGGCAAGCTTGACGGGGACAAACAACGGCCGCATAGAACGGATATTCACGTCCACCAACGATATACACTGTGTTTTTGGTGGGATTCTCAGGCAGATCTTCTACCCACTCAGTACGATAAGGATGAAATCGCGCCCATAAATTGAACAACCATCTAATCATAATTGATATTATTTTTTACGAGCAAACTCTTGTCACCTGTTCCTGCATATCGTTTGAACAGCGGATGCGGCTTGCCTGTGTCAGTGTCTTTTTCATAGCATCCATGCACTAAGCGAAACCGCTGAGCGCCGAATTCCTGATTGTCGTCAAAACGGTAGGTATGAATACGGGCCAGAAAATCGTTAAACGCCATGCAAGCTGCCTGCATATTAATCGACATTACGGCGGGCTGTTCTTCGCCCACTGCCGCCAGGTATCCGGCTGCCTGCTGCTCCTGGTAGTGCTCCGGAGCGTTTCTCTGCCAGTTTTCGGCTGTGACCTGCTCCATGGTATAAGCGCCGCGTGACAGTAAGCTGTCGCCTTCCGGATGGATGTAGTGCGACACCGCGTCAGCGCTCGTAATGCCTCCCGTGCCATCGGCTTCAAGATGAACTCCCACATCGAAATATGGGATAAGATAGGCGCTTGCCAGACAATCCAGGTGGTACCTGCCAAAAGCTGAATCCACACAACCGAAAATGACATCGCAATCTATCAATGCTGCAACAACATCAGGTGAATCTGTTAAGGCTTGGTAGGCATCTACATTGGTGCCCATTCCAATTTTTTGAATTGCTTGCTTAAGAGCGATAACCTTAGGTTGTCGATTACTGGCATCATCCGTGGTGCTGTTAGCAATTCGATTCAGGTTTTTTTCTTCCAGGACATCACTGTCAACAATGACCAACTCTCCCACACAATTACGCGTCAACAGTTCAATGACGATGCTTCCAGTCCCGGAACATCCTACAACTCCCACTCTCAGGGCACGCAGTAAATCCAAGGTTTTTCTGCCGAAAGTCTGCGACAATTTTTTTTGATATGCCGTTTTCCCCTCCTGTTTCTCCGGTTTCCAGATACGGATGTTGTTGCCGACCGCGGAAACAGACGCCAATTCGAAAAACTTTCCATTGACATCCACTATTCGCGCCCGGATTGTGCCATCGGGCAGCATTATTGCTGACCCGTTCAGGCGACCATCGTCGAACCAGTTGCATACTGACGCAAATAATTCCCGGTCGTTTTGGTCGTCAATCTCTGAAAACAGTTCATATCCATTTGGGTGAGAATGAATGGTTACTACGGACTGACCGCGTCGGTCAATATCGCTGATCTTTTCCGGTGTCAGGTAATCTTCAAAAGGCCAGGATATAAACCTGTCCTTTCTTTGCGACCGATTGTGGGGCAGACACAAAATTTCTGAAACGATGAGGCACTGGCGGTGCTTCCCTGATCCGTGGTTGCACAGCAAAACGGCGGCTGCTTCCAGCCCATCGCCCGGGAAAAGATATTCGAAAACCGTCTCATGGCGACGTTCAGTCATCACCAGTGAGACGGGCTTCATCACCTTACCTCGTTTTCTATCTCGTTTCTGATGTGCTCAATATGTTTCAAAAGGCTATCTTCGCCCGGTTTCCATTCATAATGCCGGGACCAGCGTTGCCAGGTCCGACCGAAATGGTCTTCAGAAGCCAGCGCGTTAATTGTTGCGCCATTCGACTTGTGGAGTGGTGGATCAAAATAAAACATGTCTAACGCCGAACCGGGATAACCACTTGGAATAAGCACCATCAAGGTGGGCTGCGCCATAGTGTAACCGTCCGGAACAGGAAACTCCTTGATAAGCAAGCCGTGTTTTCCATTACCCTCTGTTATTTTCTTCCACTTGGAAGAATAATTGGCTTCCAGATATTCAGTATCCTCCGGCAGTAATTCATAAGGGTCGACATCACCTTGTTGCGCTTGTCGCCGGACAGTTTCAAAGCGTTCGATGCCTGGCCGGGCCAAATCAACTGTTGTACCTGGCTCGATTCTTTCTCTTTTGCCGCCACACAGCTTCTGGTTGAGAGACCATTCATTGTAACTTTTCCCGACCAAAGCCAAAATGTCGGCACCGGTGATTTCTGCAGAGTCCACAGTGTATTTTTCGCTGTCAATCCGAATGCGATATTTCCTTCCCCTGGGTGGACGGCGTTTGTGCTTTCCACATTGCTCAAGATCAATGGGGTCATCAACATTATCGGCAGGGGGAATGACGAAGTATGAATCCTCGTTCTGAACAACAATGATCATGTCATCCAGGATTTCCGCGTCCACACCGCCTTCAATATCAGCAAAAAGCCGCCCCCCGGGAAATTTGTCATCCCGTTCCTTAAGCACCTTGCCACTGATTTTTGCAGTTGGTAGCTCAAAATCGCGAGAACCGTTAAACTCCGGTTGCAGCCCATTGCGCAAGCGCGGGTTGCTCTCCATGGAACTTTCTCCGGTCACGAACTTTTCTCCACCATGGATAAGCAGGTATTCCTCTGGCAAGAGCGGGATGTCTATACCGTCTTCCCGGTCCAGGAAGATTCGATTTTCACCGCAATCGGCGATTTCATAAAGTGTTGCAACTGAAACAAGTCCTGCACGAACCTGTTGTTCTTGCCCATTGATTTGAATGTTCATTTTCATCAACTCCATAATAGCAGGTTGTAATAAAATTTGTTGCCTCTATAATCTCTGATGAGACAGGCAATAATCACATAATAACATTAAATTCTCAAAACGCAATAAAAATATTCTCAATGAGTAATGACACAGACAAAAACTTTGCTGACAGATTAAGAAAGTCTCGACAAATCAGGGGGTTAAAGCAGGCAGATCTTGCCAGGAACTCAGGCATACCTCCCTCGGCAATTTCCCATTTTGAGGCAGGAGAACGAAAACCTTCTTTTGAAACCCTACGCCGTCTTGCAGAAGCGCTTGGCGTCACCATAGATTTTCTTCTTGGTAGAATTGATGAGACGGAAGGACTTGCAGATGCCGACCCTCTTTATCGAGGCTTCCAGGCAATGAACGATGAAGACAGAAAGCTGACCCAGGATTTTATGGAAATGCTGAGGAACCGGCATCCAGGAACACAGAATGACGGAAATGAATAACTATCCTCTTATTCGGGCCAAGGCAAAAGAATTAATTACCCAGTTTGGAATAACAGAACTGCCGGTAAACCCTTTCGAGATTGCGCATAAACTTGATATCCAAACTTATCCCAAACCCTCGAACCAAAGAGGCGGAATATCCGGGGCGCTGGTCAGAAGCGGCAATAACTTCGGTATTCTATACGCTACCAATATTCCCAGCATCGGTTACCAAAGATTTACCGTAGCGCATGAAATCGGACATTACGTACTGGACGGGCACCTGGACCATTTGCAGTTGAAAGATGGAGATATTCATTACTCGAAAGCGGGGTTCCACGGAGACAAATATGAGAGAGAAGCTGATTATTTTGCTGCTCAATTACTTATGCCGGATATCCTGTTTACCAAGGCGTTGGCTGCTAATGAAGATGGCATGAACGCGATAAAAAACCTCGCTGACAAGTGTCAAACCTCTTTGACTGCGACAGCAATACGCTATGCTGAGAAAACGGATGCAGCATCGGTAGTTGTAGTAAGTGAGAAGGACAGAATACTGTATGCTTTTTTCTCCAGCGAGATGCGCAGATTCGGACTGGACTATCCGAGGAAAAACTCTCCATTGCCGGGTTCGTCACTAACTTACGAAGTGAATCGTAATCAAGACTCCTTGCGTGAGGGCGAGGCTGATACAGACATTGATGATTGGTTTGAAAGCGATTTTGACTTGGAAGGCAAAGAAGAGGTGATACATATGGGAGAATATGAAAAAACCTTAACTCTTCTGACATTTTATGGTGACTACGAGGATGTGTTAGAAGAGGAAAACATGGTGGCTTCGTGGGAAGCAAAATTTTGATAAGTACGTTACTTGCCTGTCTTTCTCCTATAATCGAGTATCCCCCCATAATTTGACAGAAAGCCTCTTCCTGACACTTCTGCAGCCCAGCGCGGGACAGTTTCCAGCCAGCTCGTAGTAGTTCCATGATGCGTCGTGGTTCGTATCTTATGTCCTAATCTCCGACACGCCATCTACATTCAGGCAGTATAACTCGCTCATTTGAAATGAAAATTGTGCCTTCCCACCATGGCTGGGGTGCCTTATCTGAATGACTTTGGACTTACCGTACAGACGACGCGCAGATTGCGCCGCATCGTTTCCTATAGCAACCAGCCGGCATGGCTTCAAAAGCAGGATGAGTTCAGAGAGAAGTTCTTCCCCGGCCCTGCGTTCGCGAACATTATGACAACGATTGCTGAAAGGATTGCCGGGTTCGTGAGGGTGTAACGGGAAGACATTCCACAAAAAAATAGGTGCCTTGATCCTCAAGAGAACGCGCCAGACGACAGCCGCAGTTTGCTCAGCGACTATTTTACCTGTCGTTGGCCGCTTAACCGACAACTCCCAGCGTTCGGCATGCGCTTGAACATGTACGTCGTCCGTAAAGGCAAGCCCCGTTCGCCTGCCGCCGCGATAACCGAGGTCGCGTCCAATCCATAAGGAATCAATTTCCCGTTCTGTTGCCGCCTCAAGCATAGCCTGTAACGTCTGTGACCGACTACGCGGCGCGTCATCCAGATCGTAGGCAGTGCACCGGTCAGAATACGGGTTGAACGTATGCATAAAATTCAAGCCTGTTAATTCCCTTACAAAATACGTCGGTGTCATGACCTGCTCTACCCGCCGATAATCTCACTGAGTAACCCTTCTGTCTCCTTCTCAAGCGCCAGGATGTCGGCGCGGATGTCTTCCAGGGAGCGCATAGGTTGGGGTTTATAGAAGTGGCGGGTGAAGCTGATTTCATAACCGATCTTGATACTGTCCGAGTCGTACCAGGCATCAGGGGCATACGGCAGCACTTCGCGTTCAAGGAATGCCTCAATGCCGCCTTCCTCCAACAATGAAACCTGTTCTGTATCGCGCAAGTTGGTATCCGGCTCATATCCGACGACGGTGGGTTTACCGGCAAGGACAACCTCAAAAAGGCCGGTCATCGGATCCGGTTGCGTCCCTTTTTTGTGAACTTTTCTGATAACACGTGGGGCGTTTTCGTCAATCTCGTGGGTTTCCTTGAGGCTCTTAATCTCGGCGGGCTTCCAGACACGACCAGAATCAACGCCCTTTAACCGCAATGGCCGCTCGACCGTGACTTTCCGGTAACCGAAAGCGGCATTGTCGAAAATCTTTGAGTGTTCCGTTTCTTCAAAGGCCAGGAACGCGTCGCAAATGCGCCGGATATCTTCGTCAGACAATTCGCAGTTTTTCTTGCCCAGGTTTTTGCGTAGCGGGCGCTGCCACGAGGTAGCATCTATAAGTTGTACCTTGCCTTGGCGGTGAGCGGGTTTGCGGTTTGTCAGCACCCAGATATAAGTGGCGATGCCCGTGTTGTAAAACATGTTGAGAGGCAGCGCGACAATGGCTTCAAGCCAGTCGTTTTCGATGATCCAGCGACGAATGTTGCTCTCACCCTGACCGGCGTCACCCGTAAACAACGAGCTACCGTTGTGGACCTCGGCAATGCGGCTGCCCAGCCTGGTATTTTGCTTCATCTTGTTCACCATATTGGCGAGGAACAGCATCTGCCCGTCGCTGGAGCGGGTAACCAGGCTCAGTGGTACAGGGGCACCTGTTCGCTCAGCGCCGTTGGTATGTTCAGTATTGAAGCGCGAGTCTGTTATGCCTTTTTTGCCGCCCATACGCTCCATGTCGCTCTTCCAGCTTTTTCCATAAGGCGGATTGGAGAGCATGAAATCGAACTCATGGGATGGAAAAGCATCATTGGACAGGGTTGAATGCTCGGGTCCGCCGATGACGTTGTCCGCCGCTTCACCTTTTCCTTTGAGTAACAGGTCGGCCTTGCAGATAGCATAGGTTTCTGCATTGATATCCTGGCCGTAGAGGTGGGTGGAAACCGCTTTGCCGTGTTCATGGGCCAGTTCCTGCAAAGTTTCCTCGGCTACCGTCAACATACCGCCGGTGCCGCAAGCGCCATCGTAGAGCAGGTAAGTACCTGATTCGATCGCGTCGGCTACCGGCAGGAAGATTAGCCGCGCCATGAGTTTAACTGCGTCGCGGGGAGTCCAGTGCTCGCCGGCTTCCTCGTTGTTCTCTTCGTTGAAGCGTCGTACCAGTTCTTCGAAGATTGTGCCCATCGCATGGTTGTCCAGGCCGGGATGCTTGATTGAACCGTCACTGTTTTTAACCGGATCAGGACTTAAGTTGATATCAGGTGAAGTAAACTTCTCTACCAGGGTTCCCAGCGCGTCAGCTTTGGACAGGCGCGGTATCTGATTGCGAAGTTCGAAGTTATCGATGATGTCCTGCACGTTAGGTGAAAAACCATCCAGGTAAGCCTCGAAGTCAGTCCTGAGCTGCTGTTGGGTTGTACGCGTCTTCAAGTCGCGCAACGTAAACTTTGACGTGTTGTAGAAAGCCTGGCCAGATGCCTTACGCAATGCCAGACCCTGCTCAACGATACCGGCTGTATCGAGATGAGCTTTCATGTTGAGCACGGCTTGTTTGGTCGGTTCTATGACTGCATCAAGGCGCCGCAGGACGGTCATGGGCAAAATCACGTCCCTGTATTTGCCGCGCACATACAGGTCTCGCAACACGTCATCGGCGATGCCCCAGATGAAGTTTGTTATCCAGTTCAGATCGGAATGGTTCATTTTTCTGCCGGTATTGTATCAGGGAGATAACTGTACTCAACTGTTGACCCCTTGGATCACAGCGAGTACCTTTGTTAATCAGGTAGGAACATAGGGGAGAGTCGCAGTTCGTGAAATCCAAGATCACAGGGGACGGAATTGAATTCCGTCCCCATCAGGCAAAGTTCATGAAGTTCAATAATAAGGTAACGGGCGCCACCTGTCTTGCCCTGGCCGGCGTGGTCACTTTTCTGCTGGCGGGCATCCTCCCCGCGCGCACGCAGGAGGCTTCTCTACATCCGATTTACGAAGATGACGGGCAGCGCCCCCCCAATATCGTCCTCATCCTGCTGGACTGGGCCCGGACCGATGCACTGGGCGTGTACTCGGATAAGGACGTTTCAACACCCAATATGGACAAACTGGCCGAGCGCGGTGTCAGGTTCGACAACGCCTATACGCCCGCCACGTTGTGCAGCCCGGCGCGGGCTTCGATCATGACCGGCCTCTACCCCCATGCCCACGGGGTGCGCAAGACCATGTACGAACCCGGCATCACCGGCAACCTGCCGACCATGTACCACGACCCGATTGCCGATCCGTTTGCCGACGAGCGCTTCAACCTGGCGATCAACTTCGTGAAATACATCACCAATTCGGGATACGCCACCGCCCATATCGGCAAGTGGCACCTGGGCGCGGGCAACCCCGGGTTTTTCGACCTGTTCAAGTCCTATAATTCGCTCATGCCGCACTGGGTTGGCGAACCCGACCAGTCCGCGTACCGGGAGGATATTCAGACCGGTGAAGGCATCCGTTTCATCCAGGAAAATGCCGACCGGCCTTTTTTCCTTTACCAGTCCTATTACACCCCCCACGCTCCGTTCCAGCCGCCGCGTAAATATGCCGAGATGTACCGGGAAAGGGAGATCGATCACAAAAATTATTATGCGTCCGTAACCAGCCTGGATCACAACGCGGGTCGTATCGTCGCGACACTGGAGGAACTGGGGATTCTGGATAACACACTGATAATCGTAACCACAGACCATGGCGGTTCCTTCCAGGAACGGCCCGGTTCCTACCGCGGCATGGGCATCGCCTATGATGAGGCCGCGAGAATACCCATGATCATGCACTGGCCCGAGGGCCTGCCGCAGGGTGTAACCTGGGGCTCCGGCGTCAACCTGGTCGACCTGGCGCCGACCATACTTGGCGCCGCAGGCATCAACACGAAAAGCCGCATCATGGAGATCATCACGGGGCGTGAAGGATCGCCGTTCCATGGCAGGGATCTGGTTGCAGAGGTTACATCCGGTTTGGATAACTGGCCGACCCCGGTATTCATGCAGAACGTCCCGGAAGCAGCCATCGACAATTCCTGGTATGACGAACGCGCAATGCGCTCGGAAGCATGGAAACTGATATTGCGGGATTTCACGGCGGATCCCAGGGCGCGCGGCAATGCCCTGTTCGATATGCTTAACGATCCGGGAGAAACAACGAATTTGTACTACCAGGCCGAATACCGGGAACAACTCAGGCAGCAGCTCAACCTGATGCTGCAACACGCGACAGACCTGCAGGACGAACTGGCGGTCAGGCTGGCAAACAGTGAACTCGCAATCATCGATGATCCGGACTACCGGTTCAAACTCTATTAAACTGTTCAGACATAAGGGGTCGGAATGAACAATAAAATCATAATCGAACCTAAATCCGGCAGATCAATCCGGGTGAAACGGGGGCAGGTCTTGCGGGTAGAAGATGTGGACGGAGGCCAGGTCGCTGATTTCGTCTGCTTCGGACTGGACGATTACGCGGAAAAGTTCTCCCAGGCCAAAACCCGGGTGCGCAACTGGACCACACGCCTTACGGTCGGTTCCGAACTCATATCCAACCGCGACAACGTCATGTTTACGATTGTGGCGGACAGCGTGGGCGTGCATGATATTGTTTTCTCTCCCTGCCATTCTCATGTTTACGAACACCTTCTTGGTGTCGGGCCGCGCAACGGCTGTTTCGAGAACCTGTCGGCCGCGGTGGAGCCGTTCGGGATCTCTTCCGATGACTTGCCGGATCCCTTCAATATCTTCATGAATACCGGAGTGAGGGAAGACGGCGAACTGTTCGTGGCGGCAGCGCCCTCCAGAAAAGACGACTATATTGAATTAAGGGCGGAAGCGGACTGCCTGGTGGCGGTCAGCGCGTGCGCCGACGATGTAACGGACTGCAATAACGGAAAATGTACCCGGATTGCGATGTGTGTTACATTGTGATCTGGATCGATAACTGGAAAATGAGTTGTACTTCATAGAATAACTACGAGGGGAGGTTCAAATGAAGGCAAAAACGTTCGGTGGTCTTGGGAATTTTTTACTCGGCACGGTCCTGTTATCGCTGTTTGCGACCGTTTCCTACTCACAGGTTCTTGAAGAAATCACGGTCACCGCGCAAAAACGCGAGCAGGACATCTCCGATGTCGGCATTTCCATCACTGCGTATTCCGGACAACAGCTCAGGCAGTTGGGTATTACCTCTACCCTGCAACTGGATGATATGGTCCCCGGCCTGATGGTGACGGATTTCGGCAGCGGCACGACTACCCAGTTCACCATCCGCGGGTCGGCCCAGCTTGACTTTGCGGACCACCAGGAACCTCCTGTCGCGGTTTATTCGGACGGTGTTTACAATAGCTACATGGGCGGTGTCGCGTTCAGCTTCTTCGACATTGACAGGATCGAGGTTTTACGCGGCCCCCAGGGTACCTTGTTCGGGCGTAACGCAACCGGCGGGCTGGTGCATGTAATCTCCAACAAACCGACCCGTGAAAATGAAGGATTTCTGGAACTGACCGGCGGGGAGTTCGGCCAGATACGTGGAGAAGGCGCCATAAGTGGACCTCTCGGGGACAGCATGTCGGGCCGTTTGTCCATGGCCTATGAAAATACGGACGGGTACCAGGAAAACCGGACCGGTCCTGACGTAAACGACGTTGATAATTTCAGCGGCCGGGTGCAACTGCTCTTTGAACCGAGTGATGATTTATCCGTACATATAACAGGGAACTGGGGGATCGATGATGCATACGGCCAGGGATACAGTATTCGATCCGCATTAAACGACTTCGCCCCCGGCGCGATACCCGGTCTTGTGGGCGACGGGTTGACCAAGTTCGGGACGACTGCACAGCAGGATGCTTTTTGCGCAGCCTGGTTGGGGCCGCCATTCCCGCTGGCGCCCGGCGCTACCGACTGTTTCGGACATACCGAACCGGACGATGGCGACAATAAGATCGCGCTCAATGATCCGGGATTCTTTAAACGCGACCACTACGGAATAACCGGGAAAATTGAATGGACCGTCAGTGACGGATTAAGGATCGTGTCAATAACCAACTGGCAGGATTTTGAGAAGCAATACCTGGAAGACGTTGACGGTACGCCTGCGCCGTTGTTTACCTATGAACAGGGCGTGGACAGCAACCAGTTTTCCCAGGAATTGCAGATTCACGGGGAGACCGAAAGACTCAAATGGGTGGCCGGCGCCTATTACCTGAATATCGACAATGATATTCTGGCTATTACGGGCGTAATGAACTGTTGCCTGGTCGATTTCGACAATAATATCGACCTTGAAACGGAAAGCTATGCCGGCTTCCTGCAGGCTGAGTTCGCGCTGACCGACCAGTTTACGTTCATAGGCGGGTTCCGCTGGACGGAGGACGAAAAAGACATTGCCGCAATCCCCCTGTGTTTCAATGCGGGGCCGGGTGAAGCCTTCGGCTTGCCTGCCGACCCCTGCGACTTCTTCTTCGGGGGCACGGCGCAGGTCAGCGGGCCTCTTGCAGATAGCCGCAGTGAGGGCGAATGGTCGGGAGTATTTGAACTGGACTGGACACCCAGTGACGACCTGCTGGTCTACGCGAAGTACAGTCGCGGCAACAAGGCCGGGGGATTCAACGCCGGCGCGACGTTCCTGTTTGATGCGGCTACGGTATTCGAGTTCGGCGGTGAAGTATTGAAGAGTTATGAAGGTGGGGTTAAAGCCACATTATTCAACGGCAGGGCGCGCCTCAATGCAAGTGTGTTTCATTATGACTATCAAGACTTCCAGAATTTTTCTGCGCAAGGGATCAACCTGATCGTATTCAATACTGACGCCGAAAACACCGGGGCTGAAATCGAACTGATTGCCAATCCGTTCGAGGGTCTGGAACTCCTTCTCGGCCTCTCCCTGCAAGATGCCAAACAAAAAGACGTGATGTTTGCCGGAGCCACCCGGGACATGCCCATGCCGAATGCGCCTGATGTGACATTCAACGGCCTGGGCCGCTATGCATGGCCCATGCTCGGAGGCTCGATGGCTGCCCAGGTCGATTTCAACTATGTGGACCGGCGGGCCTTGAACGGCATTGATCATCCCGCCCTGTTCGACGGCTCTTACGTCGTGGCGAATGCCAGGCTGGATTACACCACCAGCGACGGCAGGTGGGAACTCGGCTTATGGCTCAGGAATTTCACCAATGAAGATTATGTGGCAACTGTATTCGATCTGAGCACCTTCACGGGGATACTCATCGATGTGCCCAACCCGCCGCGCTGGTTCGGCGGGACCATTCGATATAACTGGGGTGGCTAACGTAAAGCCGAACAATCCCGACTACGATTCGTTCATCGACATCATCCGCAAGCGGCGTAGCGTGCGCCGCTTCGACAAGGGACGATCCATCTCCCGCGAGGTGCTGGAGCGGATTGCCGAAGCCGGACGTTGGGCGCCGAGCGGCGCGAACGTACAGCCCTGGGACTTCATCGTGGTGGAAGACCCGGAGATGCGGGACCGGGTGGTGGAGGTGTTCCTGCGCCAGGCCGACCGGTTGATGAAATACGCGAAGGGGTTTCCGTCCGTCTACAAGAGTTACCTCAACAACACGGTGGCTATCTTCATCGTTCTGGGAGACCGGCGCTGGAATATCAATTTTCCCCACGGCGTGACCCCGGAAAGCGAAGCGGATTACCGGCAGAATAACGAGAATATCTTTTATTGCTCCATCGGCGCGGCGATCCAGAATATCCAACTGGCGGTCACGGCCAACGGCCTGACCTCGGCCTGGCTGTCCGGCGGCGGCGAACAACAGACCAACGATGAGTTGAGCGAATTGCTGGGATATCCCCCGTTTCTCAGGGCCTACGGCACCATTCCCATAGGCTTTCCCGCAAAAGACGTTTCTTCCAGGTACCGGCGGCCGCTGGAGCAGGTGATCCACTGGAACCGTTATGAAGCGGAAAAGTTCAGGACGGACGAACAGGTCCGGTTTTACCTGGAAAGCCTGCGACCTTTCGCCATGTACCGGAACAAAAGCGAACTCGGTGAGTGGGAAGATTTCGAGGAGCGACTCGGTGAATGGCAGGAAGCGTTTACCACTGACCGTACCAACCCCTCGGGCAAACTGCCTTAACAGGGTAGCAGGGAACGGGGACAGACCCCCGCTTACAATATGCGGGGGCATGCTTTAAATCTGTCCCCTTTTCTCATACTGCGATAAGATGAGTGCCTTTCAGCACCGGGATGTTTAATTCTTGCGTAATTCCAAAAACACGATCAAACGCATACTCATTGCCAACCGGGGCGAAATTGCCATTCGGGTCATACGCGCGGCAAAAGAGATGGGTATCGGCACGGTCGGTATCTTCTCCGAGGAAGATCGCCTTGCCCTGCACCGTTTCAAGCCTGACCAGTCATACCAGGTAGGTATCGGTTCCGGGCCGGTGGAGGCGTACCTGGACGGCGCGGACATACTGCGCGTCGCCGTCGAGTCCGAGTGCGATGCGCTGCATCCGGGCTATGGCTTTTTATCAGAGAACGCCGATTTCGCCGAACAGTGTGAACGGCAGGGCATCAGTTTTATCGGCCCCAACCCGGACGTGCTGCGCGACCTGGGCAATAAGGTCGAGGCGCGTGAACTGGCCGTCAAGACCGGCCTTCCTGTGATGCCGGCATCCGGCCCGTTACCTGCGGACGAACGGGAAACGGAACAGATCGCCGGGGTAATCGGTCTTCCCTTGATGCTGAAGGCCAGTTGGGGCGGTGGCGGGCGCGGCATGAGGGTTATCAGGGATGTCAAGGGAATACATGATGTGGTGAAGCGCGCCCGTGAGGAAGCCAGGACTTCTTTCGGAAGTGACGAAGTGTTTTTTGAAAAGCTGGTCGAAGACGCGATGCATATCGAGGTGCAAATTCTCGCTGATCATCACGGCAATGTCGTCCATTTATATGAGCGAGACTGTTCATTGCAACGCCGGCATCAAAAAGTTATTGAGCGGGCGCCGGCCATTTACCTGCCGAAAAAAGTACGTGAGGATATCTGCCGGGCAGCCGTCAAGCTGGCCCGCAAGGCAGGTCTCGATAACGCGGCCACGGTTGAGTTTCTCTACAACAAGGCCGACAAGTCATTCTATTTTATCGAGGTCAACCCGAGAATCCAGGTTGAACACACGGTTACCGAAGAGATAACGGGCATCGATATCGTCAAGGCGCAAATCAGGATCGCGGAGGGCGAAAAGATCGGCAAATCCGGTTCGATAGTCCCGGCGCAATCCGCTATCCGCGTCTCCGGAACCGCCATTCAATGCCGGGTGACCGCCGAAGACCCGCACAATAACTTTATCCCGGATTACGGCAATATAATCGCCTACCGGAGTCCTTCCGGGCCGGGAATCCGTCTTGACGGCGGCACTGCGTATAACGGTGCCTGGATCTCCCGCGCCTATGACAGTCTGCTGGTGAAGGTCACCGCACGCGGCAGCGACGGTGAGGACAGCATCAACCGCATGAGACGGGCGTTGATGGAATTCCGCGTGCGCGGCGTGGCAACCAACCTGCCGTTTTTATTACAGCTTTTGACCCATCCGAAATTTCACTCGGGTGACTACAATACCCGCTTCATCGACGAGACTCCGGAACTGTTCGAAACTGCCGGAGGCCACGGCCAGGTTGAACGCCTGCTCAGGTTCATTGCCGATGTGATCGTAAACGGTAACGGGGATGTGAAGGATCGGCCGGTTCCGCTTTCCTTGCATGAACCTGCGGCGCCGGTAGCCGTCGGCAGACTGCCGGCAAACGGGCCGAAGGCAATCTTCGATGAAACCGGGGCAAGAGGGCTTGTTAACTGGATCAGGGAGCGGAAGCAACCGCTTGTCACGGACACCACGTTCCGTGACGCACACCAGTCGTTGCTGGCAACCCGGCTCAGGACAAAAGACCTGATCGCGATTGCTCCTTATTACGCACACAACATGTCCGGACTGTTTTCCGTCGAGTCATGGGGCGGCGCCACGTTCGACGTGGCGCTCCG